>NZ_CP019799.1:4147500-4447500 GCF_002007605.1 Cellvibrio sp. PSBB023
CCGGCTTAAGGAATCGATAAGTGTCTAAAAGAAAAGAAGTTAACTGACTGGTTTTTACGCCAGAAGCTCTTTAACAAGGTGGAATGTAAAGTAATAAATTGCTGATTTATGGATGTCTTGTGTATCTCTACACAAAAGTCCGGCGAATCATACTCATGCGATGCGCTTATTATCGTGAGCGTATCAATGTTGTAAATCGTTAAAGCAGTCGCTTGTGTTATATGGTCAAGCGACTAAGCGCACACGGTGGATGCCTAGGCAGTTGGAGGCGATGAAAGACGTAGGAGCCTGCGATAAGCTCGGGGGAGCTGGCAAACAAGCTGTGATCCCGAGATCTCTGAATGGGGGAACCCACCTACTTTTAGTAGGTATCGTACAGTGAATACATAGCTGTACGAAGCGAACCCGGGGAACTGAAACATCTAAGTACCCGGAGGAAAAGAAATCAACCGAGATTCCCTCAGTAGCGGCGAGCGAAAGGGGACCAGCCCTTAAGTGGCTTTGGTATTAGTGGAAGGCTCTGGAAAGTGCCGCGATACAGGGTGATAGCCCCGTACACGAAAATGCCTTAGTCATGAAAACGAGTAGGACGGGACACGTGATATCCTGTTTGAATATGGGGGGACCATCCTCCAAGGCTAAATACTCCCAACTGACCGATAGTGAACCAGTACCGTGAGGGAAAGGCGAAAAGAACCCCTGTGAGGGGAGTGAAATAGATCCTGAAACCGTGTGCGTACAAGCAGTAGGAGCAGACTTGTTCTGTGACTGCGTACCTTTTGTATAATGGGTCAGCGACTTATTGTCAGTGGCAAGGTTAACCGTATAGGGGAGCCGTAGCGAAAGCGAGTCTTAATAGGGCGTCTAGTCGCTGGCAATAGACCCGAAACCCGGCGATCTATCCATGTGCAGGTTGAAGGTTGGGTAACACTAACTGGAGGACCGAACCCACAAATGTTGAAAAATTTGGGGATGACGTGTGGATAGGGGTGAAAGGCTAATCAAGCCGGGAGATATCTGGTTCTCCCCGAAAGCTATTTAGGTAGCGCGTCATGTCTCACCCAGGGGGGTAGAGCACTGTTTGGGCTAGGGGGTCATCCCGACTTACCAAACCCATGCAAACTACGAATACCCTGGAGTGCAATCATGGCAGACAGACAGCGGGTGCTAACGTCCGTTGTCAAGAGGGCAACAACCCAGACCGCCAGCTAAGGTCCCCAATGTTAGTTAAGTGGGAAACGATGTGGGAAGGCTTAGACAGCTAGGAGGTTGGCTTAGAAGCAGCCACCCTTTAAAGAAAGCGTAATAGCTCACTAGTCGAGTCGGCCTGCGCGGAAGATGTAACGGGGCTAAAACTAGCAACCGAAGCTGCGGCTGCATACTTTGTATGTGGGGTAGGGGAGCGTTCTGTAAGCCGTCGAAGGTGTGTTGAGAAGCATGCTGGAGGTATCAGAAGTGCGAATGCTGACATGAGTAACGATAAGGGGAGTGAAAAACTCCCCCGCCGGAAGATCAAGGGTTCCTGTCCAACGCTAATCGGGACAGGGTTAGTCGGCCCCTAAGGCGAGGCGGAAACGCGTAGTCGATGGGAAACAGGTTAATATTCCTGTACCTCTTTTTACTGCGATGGGGGGACGGAGAAGGCTAGAGCAGCACGGCGTTGGTTGTCCGTGTTTAAGGTCGTAGGCTGGTGTCTTAGGTAAATCCGGGATGCTAAGGCTGAGAACTGATGACGAGTGTTCCTCGGAACATGAAGTGCTTGATGCCATGCTTCCAAGAAAAGCCTCTAAGCTTCAGGTAAAAAGAGACCGTACTCCAAACCGACACAGGTGATCAGGTAGAGAATACCAAGGCGCTTGAGAGAACTCGGGTGAAGGAACTAGGCAAAATGGCACCGTAACTTCGGGAGAAGGTGCACTGCTGATGGTGAAGGGCTTGCCCCGTAAGCTATTGGCAGTCGAAGATACCAGGCCCCTGCAACTGTTTATTAAAAACACAGCACTCTGCAAACACGTAAGTGGACGTATAGGGTGTGACGCCTGCCCGGTGCCGGAAGGTTAATTGATGGGGTTAGCGCAAGCGAAGCTCTTGATCGAAGCCCCGGTAAACGGCGGCCGTAACTATAACGGTCCTAAGGTAGCGAAATTCCTTGTCGGGTAAGTTCCGACCTGCACGAATGGCGTAATGATGGGGGCGCTGTCTCCACCCGAGACTCAGTGAAATTGAAATCGCGGTTAAGATGCCGTGTTCCCGCGGCTAGACGGAAAGACCCCGTGAACCTTTACTATAGCTTTGCACTGAACTTTGAACCTATCTGTGTAGGATAGGTGGGAGGCTTTGAAGTCGAGACGCTAGTTTCGATGGAGCCGTCCTTGAAATACCACCCTGGTATGTTTGAGGTTCTAACGTCGGCCCCTTATCGGGGTTACGGACAGTGTATGGTGGGTAGTTTGACTGGGGCGGTCTCCTCCCAAAGAGTAACGGAGGAGCACGAAGGTGTGCTAATCATGGTCGGAAATCATGAGGTTAGTGTAAAGGCAAAAGCACGCTTGACTGCGAGACAGACATGTCGAGCAGGTACGAAAGTAGGTCTTAGTGATCCGGTGGTTCTGTATGGAAGGGCCATCGCTCAACGGATAAAAGGTACTCCGGGGATAACAGGCTGATACCGCCCAAGAGTTCACATCGACGGCGGTGTTTGGCACCTCGATGTCGGCTCATCACATCCTGGGGCTGAAGCCGGTCCCAAGGGTATGGCTGTTCGCCATTTAAAGTGGTACGCGAGCTGGGTTTAGAACGTCGTGAGACAGTTCGGTCCCTATCTGCCGTGGGCGTTGGAGATTTGAGAAGAGTTGTTCCTAGTACGAGAGGACCGGAATGAACGAACCTCTGGTGTTCGGGTTGTCATGCCAATGGCACTGCCCGGTAGCTATGTTCGGACGGGATAACCGCTGAAAGCATCTAAGCGGGAAGCCTCCTTCAAGACTAGATCTCCCTGGGGCTTTAAGCCCCCTAAAGAGCCGTTGAAGACTACGACGTTGATAGGTCAGGTGTGGAAGCGCTGCGAGGCGTTGAGCTAACTGATACTAATTGCTCGTGCGGCTTGACCATATAACAGAATCGACTGTTAGACGGTTTACGATTTATCCGGACTTGTACGATATGCAAGCATCCAAACAATACACACAGCAACACTTTACGTTCCACCGCCCTATTTGAGTCAATCAAGGCCGACATACTAGATGTCTTAAGACCTTCGAACTCATGCAGAATTGCTTGACGACCATAGCAAGTTGGAACCACCTGATCCCATTCCGAACTCAGAAGTGAAACGACTTAGCGCCGATGGTAGTGTGGGGTCTCCCCATGTGAGAGTAGGTCATCGTCAAGCTCTTAAATATAAACGCCCTGTAGATACTCTACAGGGCGTTTTTTTTGCCTGTGACTCTCCATTTGCTGAATTTGGCTTGTCAAAATGATTTTGCCAATGGCTTTTATCGCGCAGCTCTGATTATATGGGCAGTGATTTTTTGCCTGAGAGAGTTTACGTGTTAACTGTAGATCTAAATGCGATTCAGCAAAATTGGCTTACGTTGTCTGCCTCATCCTTGGCCAGTGTTGCCGGTGTAATTAAGGCTGATGCTTATGGCTTGGGCGCACGACAAGTTGGTTGCGCGCTTTACGCTGTTGGATGCAGAACCTTTTTTTTGGCCTCAGTAGAAGAGGCGGTAACTGCTCGAGATTTTTTGCCTGCTGATGCGACCATTTATGTCCTGGGCGGACTGCGCAATGTAGATATTTCCGAATTGTTCGCGCGCAATCTTATCCCTATGCTCTGCTCTGTTTATGATGTGGAGCAATGGTTGAAATTCAAATCGTCTGCTCAAGTTAATGCTGTAGCCGGATTAAAAATCAATACGGGAATGACTCGTTTTGGATTGGATGAGCGGGATTTTTCTCTGCTCTGCACTGATGAGTTTCGCCTAAAAGCAATTAATCCTGAGCTCCTTATCAGTCATCTTGCATGTGCTGACGAGGTTAATCATTTGCAAAACAATATTCAGCTTAATCGTTTTCTTAAATCCCTTGAGCAGATAAAAAGAGTATTGCCGCCTGTCCGTGCAAGCTTGGCCAATTCCTCTGGGATTTTTTTAGGAAAGGAATGGCATTTCGATTTGCTTCGCCCTGGTGCGGCGCTGTATGGCATTAATCCAACACCTTTAGATAAAAACCCAATGCTACCTGTTGTAAGACTGGCTTTGCCAATCTTGCAGGTTCGTAGTTTGAGTGCTTCTGAATTTATTGGCTATGGCGCCACGGCAAGTTTGCCGACAGGTGCAAGAGTTGCTGTTGTTGCAGGTGGTTATGCCGACGGTGTCCATAGAACACTTGGTGCGCACCCAGAAGGCATATTGCTTGGTCAGAGAGTAAAAGTGATTGGCAGGATATCAATGGATTCGATGATATTTGATATTTCTCACATTGCTGCTTCAGATGAGGAATTGATGCAAGCTTCTGTAGAGGTGATTGGTGATGATCGCTCTATTGATCGCCTTATGAAAACTCATAAGACATTAGGCTATGAAGTGCTTACCAGTTTGGGCTCAAGATATAAAAGACACTATTTGCCAGGGGCTTTATGAACCCTAATTTCGTTGAATCAAGTTCCTTGTATGCTGTGCTGAAATTATTGTCAGATGGCGAGTTTCACTCCGGCGAAGAACTGGGGCTCTTGCTTGGTGTGAGCCGAGCTGCTGTCTGGAAAACTTTAAAAAAGTTTGAGCCATTGGGTATTGATATTACCTCTGTTAAAGGTCGGGGTTATTGTATTAGCGGTGGTCTCGACTTATTAGACAAATCCAAAATTCATCCAAGTGCTGACGCTTCGTTAAGCATTAATGTATTTACCCAGTTGGATTCGACTAACTCATTTTTGTTGCGTCAAGAACAGCCTGAGCGCCAGGTTTGTTTAGCAGAAAATCAAACTGCGGGTCGAGGCAGGCGCGGCCGAGCTTGGGTTAGCCCATTTGCACAAAATCTCTATCTTTCTATAGGTTGGGGCTTTGAAGGAGGTGTTGCTGCGCTCGAGGGGCTGAGTTTGGCGATAGGTTTGGCAGTGGTGAGATGTTTGCAGAAATACAAGGTTAATGGTTTGCAATTAAAGTGGCCAAATGACCTCCTGTATAAAGATAAAAAGCTGGGCGGTATTTTAATAGAAATGAATGGTGATCCCGCAGGTTATTGCTCTTGTGTTGTGGGGATTGGCCTGAACGTATCCATGAAAGTAAGTGATTCGGAATCTATTGAGCAGCCCTGGATTAATCTTAACGACATTTTGGCTGAGCAGGGGCTTCCCTTTATTGGGCGTAACCAACTTGCTTCATCATTGATGGATGAGTTGGTAATCATACTGTCGAATTATCAGCACAGCGGTTTTTCTGCATACAGGAGCGAGTGGGAATCGGTAGCTGCCTATGTTGATCAGCCCATTAGTCTTCAAGCGGGTAATAGGGTGCAATTTGGTGTGTTCCGAGGGGTTGATTCAACTGGCGCATTGAGGCTCGAGATGAATGGCGAGGAGCATATTATTCATGGTGGTGAGGTATCCCTGAGGGCGGCCCATGTTTCTTGAAATTGACATGGGAAATTCACGTATTAAGTGGCGATTTCGGGATGCTAGCAATGTTCTCGATAAGGGATTCATTGAGACAACCGCAGAGTTTGATTTATTGGCGGCTTTCTGGCTTCCCTATGCTGGGCGAGTAACAGTAGTGTGGGTTGCTAGTGTGGTCAGCGATGACCTGGAGCAAAAACTTGCTGAGTGTGTTAAGCGTATTTTTGCTATTGATCCCATATTTGCCAGAAGTGGCCCTAATGTTGGTGTCGTACAAAATGGTTATGACTCGCCTGATTTATTGGGTGTTGATCGTTGGCTTTCGATTCTGGCTGCATATGGGTACACGCAAACTGCATGCATTGTTTTGTCATTAGGTACGGCCGCGACTATTGATGTTATCGATAAAAACGGGCGTCATTTGGGGGGATTTATTGCTCCAGGCTTATCGCTAATGATTCGCTCTCTATCTTCTAGTGCGCGACGTATATCGGCTAACTCTCACGAAATTGTCCTGACGGAGGAGCTTGGTCGAGCCACATCTTTGGCAATTTGTGGTGGCTGCACGTCAATGCTGGAAGGCTTGGTAGATAATGCGGTAAAACAATTACGTAAAGTGGCAGGCGACGAGCATTTTGAGTTGGTGTTTACGGGCGGCGATGCAATTCAGTTGATGCCATATTATCCATCTGCGCACTTGATAAATGATTTGGTAATGGATGGACTGGCGTACGCACTACAGGAATCAATACCGGGGTGTAATCAATGAGATCAATTTTTTTTCTGATCCTCGCTGCAAATGTGCTTTTTTTTCTGCAGCAGCATTTCTTTTCGGCCGAGGTTCATGCGCAGGGTAATGGAAGTACCGTTCAATCCGTACAAGGGGAGGTTTCACCTCAGGGGTTATTATTACTATCGGAGCGTTCTGCATCTGATGGCGCCATCAAAAAAAAGAGCAGCCAAAGTGCTCTGACGAGCCGTGAGCTGGGTGATGAATCAAAAAACGATACACCGCTGTGCACTATGATTGGCCCTTATGAGCAACTATTGCACGCCGAGTACGCTGTTGAGCGCCTTACTGCCTTAGGCGCTGATGTTCATGTGGTGCCAATAGAGATTAAGGAGGGTGAATCCTTCTGGGTTTATCTTGCTCCGGAAGTATCCGAACGAGAGGCGCTAAACAGGCTGTATGAATTGCAAAGAAAAAGCATAGAGAGTCATGTCATATCAAAAGGTGAATTAGCCAATGGAATATCTTTTGGGCGTCTCTCCAATTATGAAGACGCGGAAGCTCTGGCAAAAAAAATCAGAGATACTGGTTATGATGCGCAAATAAAAATAATGCCAAAGACAATTCAAGAGACTTGGGTTGTTGTAGCTGATGGTATTGCGGGAAAAATAGACAACTCAGTATGGGAGGAGCTAATCAAAAAGCAAAAAGGGCTCGAAAAGAGACAAAATTATTGTTTAGGTGTTGCTTCTCAATAGATCTTTCAATAGAATTCTGCCTCCACAAACAGCGGTGGTCAAAAAAGCTGGCGTAGCTCAGTAGGTAGAGCAGCTGACTTGTAATCAGCCGGTCGGGGGTTCGATTCCTCTCGCCAGCTCCAGTTTGGAGTTAGCTTTTTGACATAACTGTGTGAATTTATTGAAAAAATAGATTGACAGTTGCTGGTTTGGGCCGGAAAATGCCGGCGGTTTTCGGCAGGGGTTCCCGAGTGGCCAAAGGGATCAGACTGTAAATCTGACGCGCAAGCTTCGATGGTTCGAATCCATCCCCCTGCACCAATTTACCTTAAGTTTGTTTGAGGTTGGTAAAGCCTGGTGGCTAGTCCAGTATCTCGTTAAAGCGGGTATGGTTCAATGGTAGAACCTCAGCCTTCCAAGCTGATGGCGCGGGTTCGATTCCCGCTACCCGCTCCAACTAATTTAGGAATGCGCTCATATAGCTCAGTTGGTAGAGCACACCCTTGGTAAGGGTGAGGTCAGCAGTTCAAATCTGCTTATGAGCTCCAAAATAATGCTGCGAGAGAGTGCCTCTCGCAGCTTTTTTATCTGTGTGATTGTTATTTTACGTCTGAGGAGGCGCTCGCAATGGCGAAGGAAAAGTTTGAACGTAACAAGCCCCACGTCAACGTGGGCACCATTGGTCACGTTGACCACGGTAAAACCACTCTGACAGCAGCGCTGACTCGCGTTTGTGCAGAAAGCTGGGGTGGCGCGTTTGTTGGTTATGATGGTATCGATAACGCACCTGAAGAAAAGGCGCGCGGTATTACCATTAATACCTCTCACGTGGAATATGACTCACCAACTCGCCACTACGCGCACGTTGACTGCCCAGGCCACGCCGACTATGTGAAGAACATGATCACCGGTGCTGCCCAGATGGACGGTGCAATTCTGGTGTGTGGTGCAACTGATGGTCCAATGCCACAAACTCGTGAACACATCCTGCTGTCTCGTCAGGTAGGCGTTCCTTACATCGTAGTATTCCTGAACAAGGCTGACTTGTTGGCAGAAGACTGTGGTGGTGTGGGTACTGAAGAGTACAACGAAATGTTGGAATTGGTAGAAATGGAGCTGCGTGAGCTGCTGTCTACCTATGACTTCCCAGGCGATGATACCCCAATTATTGCTGGTTCTGCGCTGATGGCGTTGAATGGCGAAGATGAAAACGGTTTGGGTACCTCTGCGGTACGTAAGCTGGTTGAGTCTCTGGACAGCTACATCCCTGAGCCAGTACGTGCAATTGATCAGCCATTCCTGATGCCAGTAGAAGACGTATTCTCTATCTCTGGTCGCGGTACTGTAGTAACTGGCCGTGTAGAGCGTGGTGTTGTTAAAGTTGGTGAAGAGATCGCGATCGTTGGTCTGAAAGACACCGTTAAAACCACCTGTACTGGTGTTGAAATGTTCCGCAAGCTGCTTGACGAAGGTCGCGCCGGTGAGAACGTTGGTGTTCTGTTGCGTGGTACCAAGCGTGATGATGTTGAGCGTGGCCAAGTTCTATGTAAGCCAGGTTCAGTGACTCCACACACCAAGTTTGAATCAGAAGTGTACGTATTGTCTAAAGAAGAAGGCGGTCGTCATACTCCATTCTTCAAAGGCTATCGTCCACAGTTCTACTTCCGTACTACTGACGTAACTGGTGCAGTAGAATTGCCGGAAGGTGTAGAAATGGTAATGCCAGGCGACAACATCAAGATGGTTGTTACCTTGATTCACCCAATCGCGATGGAAGACGGTTTGCGTTTTGCTATCCGTGAAGGTGGTCGTACTGTTGGTGCTGGCGTAGTTGCCAAAATCATTCAGTAATTGAATGAGGGCGGCTTGTCCGCCCTTTATTTGCCTCTGTTATGTTAGGCCAGTAGTTCAATTGGTAGAGCACCGGTCTCCAAAACCGGGTGTTGGGGGTTCGAGTCCCTCCTGGCCTGCCAAATTTCATGAAGGTTTCCTGCGATAATGACTGCAAATACCGAAGAAAAAGTTTATCGACTTGACGCATTAAAATGGCTCTTGGTTTTTGCAGTGGTTGCTGCTGGCGTCGTTGGTAACTCTCATTTTTCTGCTGAATCAATTCTCTATCGTGCACTGGGTCTTATAGTGCTTGCAGCTATAGCTGTTGCTATTGCGTTGCAAACTGCAAAAGGTGCAGCGATATCAGATGTTGTGCGTGGTGCGCTTGTTGAGCTGCGCAAAGTTGTCTGGCCTACTCGTCAAGAAACCAATCAAACAACCCTTATTGTATTGGCAGTTGTTTTTGTAATGGCAATCATTCTTTGGTTGCTTGATACTCTATTTGGTTTTATTGCCTCAAGTATCATAGGATAGATTGGTATGGCTAAGCGCTGGTATGTCGTTCATGCATATTCCGGGTATGAAAAAAAAGTCGCTCTTTCTTTGCGTGAGCGTGTTGCACTGTACGGCATGGAAGAAAGTTTTGGCGAAATTTTAGTTCCCACTGAAGAAGTGGTTGAAATGCGTGGCGGCCAAAAACGTAAAAGCGAAAGAAAATTCTTCCCTGGCTACGTGTTGGTTCAAATGGAGCTGAATGATGATACTTGGCACTTGGTGAAAGATACCCCAAGAGTTATGGGTTTTATTGGTGGTAAAGCAGATCAGCCTGCGCCTATTACTGAAAAAGAGGCGGAAGCTATATTGCGTCGTGTAGACGACTCAATGGAGAAGCCGAAACCCAAAACAATTTTCGAACCAGGTGAAATGGTTCGCGTAATTGATGGTCCGTTCAATGACTTTAATGGCGTTGTTGAAGAAGTAAATTACGATAAAAACAAGCTTCGTGTTGCTGTATTAATATTTGGTAGATCTACTCCTGTTGAATTGGAGTTTGGTCAGGTAGAAAAGACTTAATATTCTGATTTTTTAACGCCCCTCTTCATCCAGTTATGAAGAGGGGTTTTCGTGTCTCAGGCTTAGACTGAGACGGGGAGCCTAAGACGCTAGTTTTGCCAAAAATTAGTCGAGGCGCTAATACCCATAGGGGAGTTATATCATGGCAAAGAAAGTAACCGCTTACGTTAAGCTGCAAGTTGCAGCTGGCAAAGCAAACCCAAGTCCTCCGGTTGGTCCAGCTCTTGGTCAGCACGGCGTAAATATCATGGAATTCTGTAAAGCATTTAATGCGCAGACCCAAGGTATGGAAGTTGGTGCTCCTGTTCCTGTCATTATCAGTGTGTATAGCGATCGTAGCTTCACATTCGTAATGAAAACACCACCAGCTTCTTTCTTGTTGAAAAAAGCTGCAGGTATTGCCAGTGGTAGTGGTCGTCCTAACACCAACAAAGTAGGCAAGGTAACTCGTGCCCAGCTCGAAGCTATTGCAACTACTAAGTTGGCTGATTTGACTGCTGCTGATATGGATGCTGCCGTGCGTACTATCGCAGGTTCTGCGCGTTCAATGGGCCTGGAAGTGGAGGGCGTATAAGATGGCAAAAATTACTAAGCGTCAACGTGCAATCAACGAGAAAGTTGATTCCAGCAAGCAGTATTCTATTGAAGATGCTGTTGCTTTGTTAAAAGAACTTTCTACTGTGAAGTTTGCTGAGACAGTAGATGTATCAATCAGCCTGGGTATTGACCCTCGTAAATCAGATCAATCTGTTCGTGGTGCAACTACACTGCCTCACGGTAATGGTAAGTCTGTACGCGTTGCTGTATTTACTCAAGGTGCAAATGCCGAAGCGGCAAAAGCAGCTGGAGCAGAATACGTAGGTATGGATGATCTGGCTGCAGAAATCAAAGCCGGTAAAATGGATTTTGATGTTGTTATTGCCAGTCCAGATGCAATGCGCGTTGTTGGTCAACTCGGTCAGGTTTTGGGTCCACGTGGTCTGATGCCTAACCCAAAAACTGGCACAGTAACTCCGGATGTATTGACTGCTGTTAAGAATGCTAAAGCCGGTCAAGTTCGCTACCGCGCCGAGAAAGGCGGTATCGTGCATGGCGGTTTGGGTAAAATCTCTTTTGATACTATCGCTATCAAAGAAAACCTTGAGGCGTTGGTTGCTGATTTGAAGAAAGCCAAACCAGCTACTTCTAAAGGTATTTACCTGAAGAAAATTTACTTGAGTACGACTATGGGCCCTGGCCTGGTAATCGACCAAGCATCACTCGCTGTTTAATTCGCAAGTGAAACGAACTTTGGGGTCCACTATTTTAGTGGGCCGTCAAAGACCGTAGGTGTCTGAGCAATAGGTTCATACTTAATACCCTACGCAGATGGTGAGACCCTATTTGCTGCATTAATTGCAATGAATGACATCACCGAATAGTGGTCCTGGTGTGTTTATCAGGACTGGTAGTTAACGATAATCAATGGCGCAGCATCCGTGTTGCAATTTGATTGTCCATGCAGGAGAAATCCCGTGGCATTAGGACTTGAAGGCAAAAAAGCGATTGTCGCTGAAGTCCAAGAAGCTGCAAAGAGCGCTCTGTCTGCTGTTATCGCTGATTCCCGTGGCGTAACTGTTGGCAAAATGACCGCTCTGCGCAAGCAGGCCCGTGAAGCTGGCGTCTGGGTAAAAGTCGTCCGTAACACATTGGCCCGTCGCGCTGTGCAAGGTACAGCTTACGAATGTCTTGCTGATAAATTCGTAGGACCAACTTTGATTGCTTTTTCTACCGAGCACCCAGGTGCTGGTGCGCGTATCCTTCAGGATTTCGCTAAAGAAAATGACAAGTTTGAGTTGAAAGCTGCTGCCTTTGAAGGTGAGCTAGTGAATATCGCAATGTTGGCGACACTGCCAACTTACGACGAAGCTATTGCTCGCTTGATGAGTGTGATGAAAGAGGCTTCCGCTGGCAAACTGGTTCGCACTATTGCGGCCGTTCGCGATCAAAAAGAACAGCAAGCTGCTTAATCTTCGGATTAGCACTTACTTTAGATTTAACGAGCAAAGTTGCTCCATTAATTAGGAATTGAGACATGTCTCTGACTAAAGACGATATCATCAATGCCATCGCAGAAATGTCTGTAAAAGACGTTGTTGAGCTGATCACTGCAATGGAAGAGAAATTCGGTGTTAGCGCTGCGGCTGCTACCGTTGCTGTAGCTGCTGGCCCAGCTGCTGCTGCTGAAGAGCAAACTGAATTTGACGTTATCCTTTCTTCTGCTGGTGATAAGAAAGTTAACGTAATTAAAGCAGTTCGTGAACTGACTGGTCTTGGTTTGAAAGAAGCTAAAGACTTGGTAGAAAGCGCACCTAAAGCAGTTAAAGAAGCTGTTTCTAAAGCTGATGCCGATGCAGCCAAGGCTAAATTGGAAGAAGCTGGCGCACTCGTAGAAGTTAAATAATTCTACGCTTGTGTCACAGCGTCCATTTACAGTGTGGACACAGGGCTGGTGAGCAATATGCTCGCCAGCCTTTTTCTGTTTTCAGAAATCCTATTGCACTGCTGTAAATTGAGACAGAAATGGCTAGCTTAAGCTGTGCCATTGGGTTACTCCTGAAGTAATCGTAAAGTTATCGAATTTAAGCAAGTTTTTACAAAGAAACGCACGTGCGTTTTCATGGCTGCGATCAAGCCCGATCCGCGAACAAGCTGGGGAATACAGATGGCTTACTCATATACTGAGAAAAAACGTATCCGTAAGGATTTTGGCAAACTGCCACATGTAATGGATGTACCTTACCTTTTGGCGATTCAGTTAGATTCCTACAGAAAGTTTACCCAGGCAGACACTTTGCCTACCAAGCGTGAAGATATGGGTTTACACGCCGCTTTCCGTTCCGTTTTTCCAATCGTCAGCTACTCAGGTAATGCAGCCCTCGAATACGTGAGCTACAACCTTGGTAAAGCCGCTTTTGATGTGAACGAATGTATCCTGCGTGGTGTTACCTATGCAGTTCCCCTGCGCGTAAAAGTCCGTTTGATTATTTACGATCGCGAATCCTCAAACAAAGCCATCAAAGACATTAAAGAACAAGAAGTGTACATGGGTGAGATTCCACTCATGACCGATAACGGTACCTTTGTTATCAACGGTACCGAGCGCGTTATCGTGTCGCAATTGCATCGCTCTCCCGGCGTGTTCTTCGACCACGATAAAGGTAAGACGCATTCCTCCGGTAAGCTGCTGTTTTCTGCGCGGATTATTCCTTACCGTGGTTCATGGTTGGACTTTGAGTTTGACCCTAAAGATTTGCTGTATGTTCGTATTGACCGTCGTCGTAAATTGCCTGCGACTATTCTGCTGCGTGCGCTTGGCTTCAGCTCTCAAGAAATGCTGGCGATGTTCTTTGAAACCAGCACCTTTATTCTTGGAAAAGACGGCCAGTTTAGCTATGAGGTGGTTCCATCCCGTCTGCGTGGTGATGTAGCTACCTTTGACATCAAAGATGACAAAGGCAATATCATTGTTGAAGAGGGTCGTCGTATTACGGCGCGCCACATTCGCCAATTGGAAAAAGCCAATGTTAATCAAATGGATGTACCAGCTGAATATTTGCTGGGCCGCTCATTGGCAAAAGATATTATCGATACTCGCACTGGTGAATTGTTGTTTGAATGCAACACTGAAATTACCGCCGATGTACTGTCGAAATTAAGCGCTGCAGGTGCAGAGCAAATTGAAACGCTCTATACCAACGAATTGGATTGCGGTGCGTTTATTTCCGATACCCTGCGTGTTGACCCTACTCGTACTGCATTGGAAGCGTTGGTGGAAATTTACCGCATGATGCGTCCTGGCGAGCCGCCAACCAAAGAATCTGCAGAAGCCTTGTTCCAAAATCTGTTCTTCTCGCAAGAGCGATATGACCTCTCTGCTGTAGGTCGTATGAAGTTCAACCGCCGTTTAGGGCGTGAAGCTGAGACTGGCGAAGGCACATTGTCTAACGATGATATCGTTGATGTGATGAAAACTCTCATCTCTATCCGCAATGGTAAAGGTGTTGTGGATGATATCGATCACTTGGGTAACCGTCGTGTTCGCTCTGTTGGTGAGATGGCTGAAAACCAATTCCGTGTTGGTTTGGTGCGTGTTGAGCGCGCGGTAAAAGAGCGTCTCTCTATGGCGGAAAGCGAAGGCTTGATGCCACAAGATTTGATCAACGCTAAACCCGTTGCCGCTGCAGTGAAAGAGTTCTTCGGCTCTTCACAGTTGTCGCAATTTATGGATCAAAACAACCCGCTGTCAGAGATCACGCATAAGCGTCGTGTCTCTGCGCTTGGCCCAGGCGGCTTGACTCGTGAGCGTGCGGGCTTCGAGGTTCGTGACGTGCACCCGACCCATTATGGTCGCGTATGTCCAATTGAAACACCTGAAGGTCCAAACATTGGTTTGATTAACTCCTTGGCTACCTACGCGCGCACTAACAATTACGGCTTCCTTGAAAGCCCGTATCGCAAAGTGATTAACGGCAAAGTAACCAATGAGATAGATTTCCTGTCAGCAATCAATGAGTCTGATTATGTGATTGCACAGGCATCAGCAACCTTGGATGACAATGGCAATTTAACTGAAGAGTTGGTGTCCGTTCGTCACTTGAACGAATTTACCCTGAAAGCGCCTGCCGATGTTCAATATATGGACGTGTCTGCGCGCCAGGTAGTTTCTGTTGCAGCTTCTCTGATTCCATTCCTCGAGCACGATGACGCCAACCGTGCATTGATGGGATCAAACATGCAGCGTCAAGCTGTACCAACCTTACGCTCACAAAAGCCGTTGGTGGGAACAGGCATGGAGCGTAATGTTGCTTCTGACTCTGGTGTGTGTGTGGTTGCGAAGCGGGGCGGCGTTATCGATAGCGTTGATGCTGGTCGTATCGTAGTTAAAGTGCATGATACAGAAGTTGAAGCTGGTGATGCAGGTGTGGATATCTACAACCTGATCAAATACACCCGCTCCAACCAAAATACTTGTATCAATCAGCGTCCTATCGTCAGCATGGGCGACTCAGTATCCCGTGGCGATATTCTGGCGGACGGTCCTTCCGTTGATATGGGTGAATTGGCGCTTGGCCAAAACATGCGTATCGCCTTTATGCCGTGGAATGGTTATAACTTCGAAGACTCGATTCTGGTTTCAGAGCGCGTTGTACAAGAAGATCGCTTCACTACCATTCATATCCAGGAATTAACCTGTATCGCACGTGATACCAAGTTGGGCAGTGAAGAAATCACCGCCGATATTCCAAACGTGGGTGAGAGTGCGCTGAGCAAACTCGACGAGTCCGGCATTGTGTATATCGGAGCGGAAGTGGGCGGCGGCGATATTCTGGTTGGTAAGGTTACACCTAAAGGTGAAACCCAACTGACGCCTGAAGAAAAACTGTTGCGTGCAATCTTTGGTGAAAAAGCTTCTGACGTTAAAGATACTTCTTTGCGTGTGCCCTCAAGCACCAAAGGTACTGTAATTGACGTTCAGGTTTTCACTCGCGATGGCCTTGAAAAAGATCAACGTAGTTTGGAAATTGAAAAGGCGCAATTGGATGAAGTGCGCAAAGATTTGAACGAAGAATACCGTATCGTTGAGTCTGCCACCTTCGAGCGTTTGCGTTCAGCATTGGTTGGCCAAACGGTAGCATCAGGAAAAAATGTGAAGAAAGGCGAAGCCTTGACACACGAAATTCTGGACGGCTTGGAAAAAGATCAGTGGTTCAAGTTGCGCATGTCTGAAGAGGCGCTCAACGAACAGATCGACCGTGCAGAAGAGCAGTTGGCAGAGCGTCGCAAGATTCTCGACGAACGTTTTGAAGACAAGAAGCGCAAGCTCTCTACCGGTGATGATCTGGCTCCTGGCGTTCTCAAAATTGTTAAGGTTTATTTGGCAATCAAGCGTCGTATCCAACCAGGCGACAAGATGGCTGGTCGTCACGGTAACAAGGGTGTTATCTCGGTCATTATGCCGATTGAAGATATGCCTTATGACGAAAATGGCGAGACTGTTGATATCGTCCTCAACCCGCTCGGTGTACCTTCACGTATGAACGTGGGTCAGGTGTTGGAAATGCACTTGGGTATGGCGGCTAAAGGCTTGGGTGTGAAGATCAACAAGATGTTGCAAGAGCAGAAAGCGATTGCTGACATTCGCGCATTCCTGGAAGAGATCTACAACAAAACCGGTGATGTTGCTGCCAAAGAAGATCTGGCGTCGTTTACCGACAAAGAAATTCTCGACCTGGCTAAAAACCTGGTGGACGGTGTGCCTATGGCAACACCTGTATTTGATGGTGCGAAAGAGCATGAAATCAAGGCATTGCTGCGTTTAGCTGGCCTGTCAGATACCGGTCAATCCGTACTTTATGATGGACGTACTGGCGATCAGTTCACTCGTCCAGTCACTGTTGGCTATATGTACATGCTGAAGTTGAACCACTTGGTCGACGACAAAATGCATGCTCGTTCAACCGGCTCTTACAGTCTTGTTACCCAGCAACCTTTGGGTGGTAAAGCACAATTCGGTGGACAGCGTTTCGGTGAGATGGAAGTGTGGGCGTTGGAAGCATACGGCGCGGCTTACACCTTGCAGGAAATGTTGACGGTTAAGTCGGATGACGTTGCGGGTCGTACCAAGATGTATAAGAACATCGTGGATGGCGATCATCGTATGGAGCCTGGCATGCCGGAATCTTTCAACGTATTGGTTAAAGAGATCCGCTCTCTGGGTATCAACATTGAGCTTGAACAAGACGATTAATCTGATCGTCTGCTCCGGCAATAGGCACTTTGTGCCTATTGCCTTGTTGTTTTCCCGGCAGCAGTGCCGACAAGAATTTGCCTAGAAGTTTAATGAAAGCTCCCTTGGAGCCAACAGGAGAAAGCGCCTTGAAAGACTTACTGAATTTACTCAAGTCCCAGGGACAGGTCGAAGAATTCGACTCTATTCGTATTAGCTTGGCATCACCTGAAATGATTCGTTCATGGTCGTTTGGCGAAGTGAAAAAGCCGGAGACTATCAACTACCGTACCTTCAAACCAGAGCGTGAAGGTTTGTTCTGCGCCAAGATTTTTGGACCAGTAAAAGATTACGAATGCTTGTGCGGTAAGTACAAGCGCATGAAACATCGCGGCATTATCTGTGAGAAGTGTGGCGTTGAAGTAACCTTGGCTAAAGTGCGCCGTGAGCGTATGGGCCACATTGAGTTGGCTAGCCCGGTTGCGCATATCTGGTTTTTGAAATCACTGCCGAGCCGTATTGGTTTGTTGCTGGATATGACGCTGCGTGATATCGAGCGCGTTCTGTATTTTGAATCCTACGTAGTGACCGAGCCAGGTATGACTACCTTGGAGCGTGGTCAATTGCTTTCTGACGAGCAATACTTTGAAGCCATGGAAGAATTCGGTGACGAATTCGAAGCGCAAATGGGTGCTGAAGCCATTCAAACCTTGATGCGTGCTATCGATTTGGAATCAGAAATCCAACGTCTGCGCGAAGAAATCCCGAACACCACCAGCGAAACCAAAATTAAGAAGTACTCCAAGCGCTTGAAGCTGTTGGAAGCATTCTTCTTCTCTGGCAACAAGCCCGAGTGGATGGTAATGGAAGTGTTGCCGGTATTGCCGCCGGATTTGCGTCCATTGGTTCCATTGGACGGCGGCCGTTTTGCGACTTCCGACCTGAACGATTTGTACCGTCGCGTAATCAACCGTAACAACCGTTTGAAGCGCCTGCTGGACTTGAATGCACCCGACATTATCGTGCGCAACGAAAAGCGTATGCTGCAAGAAGCGGTAGATGCGCTGCTCGATAACGGCCGTCGTGGTCGTGCGATTACTGGTTCGAACAAGCGTCCGCTGAAATCATTGGCAGACATGATCAAAGGTAAGCAAGGTCGTTTCCGTCAAAACCTGCTCGGTAAGCGTGTTGACTACTCAGGTCGTTCGGTGATCGTAGTAGGTCCAACCCTGCGTCTGCATCAGTGCGGTCTGCCGAAGAAAATGGCGTTGGAACTGTTCAAGCCGTTTATTTTCAGCAAGCTCGAGTTGCGTGGTTTGGCGACCACGATTAAAGCCGCCAAGAAAATGGTTGAGCGCGAAGAAGCTGTCGTGTGGGATATCCTCGACGAAGTGATCCGCGAGCATCCGGTTCTCCTGAACCGTGCACCAACTCTTCACCGTCTTGGTATCCAGGCGTTTGAGCCAGTGCTGATTGAAGGTAAAGCAATCCAACTGCACCCACTCGTATGTTCTGCGTACAACGCCGACTTCGATGGTGACCAGATGGCTGTTCACGTTCCACTGACCATTGAAGCTCAGTTGGAAGCTCGTGCATTGATGATGTCAACCAACAACATCCTTTCTCCCGCATCAGGTGAGCCAATCATCGTTCCTTCGCAGGACGTGGTATTGGGCTTGTATTGGATGACCCGTGATCGTGTTAATGCCAAAGGCGAGAACATGATTTTTGCAGATACTGCAGAAGTGTCACGTGCCTATTACTCCAAACAAGTTGACCTGCAAGCACGCATCAAAGTGCGTTTGGTTGAAACCCTCATTGGTGCTGAAGGCGAAAGAACTAGCGAGACCAAATTGGTAGAAACTACCGTGGGTCGCGTATTGCTGTGGGAAATCGTTCCGCCAGGTATTCCTCTGGAAATGATCAATCGCCCAATGGTTAAGAAAGCGATTTCTGCAGTTATTAACTATTGCTATCGCGTAGTCGGCTTGAAGGCTACGGTTATTTTTGCTGACCGTTTGATGTACATGGGCTATGACTTCTCTACCAAGTCAGGTTCTTCTATTGGCGTTAATGACTTCACTATTCCTGCTGCCAAGGCTGAAATCATCGGTCGTGCTGATGCAGAAGTAAAAGAAATCGAAACCCAATATGCTTCTGGTCTGGTAACTCAGGGCGAGAAATACAACAAGGTTATCGATATTTGGTCCCGTGCCAACGATTTGGTTGCCAAATCGATGATGGAAGGTATCTCCAAAGAAGCTGTTATTAACCGTGATGGCGTTGAAGAATTACAGCCTTCATTTAACTCCGTATTTATGTACGCCGACTCAGGTGCGCGTGGTTCGCCCGCACAGATTCGTCAGTTGGCCGGTATGCGTGGTTTGATGGCACGTCCTGATGGCTCGATCATCGAGACTCCTATTAAAGCAAACTTCCGTGAAGGCTTGAACGTACTCCAGTACTTCATTTCAACACACGGTGCGCGTAAAGGTTTGGCGGATACTGCATTGAAAACGGCAAACTCCGGTTACCTGACTCGTCGTTTGGTTGACGTTGCACAAGATCTGGTGGTTACCCTGCAAGATTGTGGTACCGATGAAGGCCTGACTATGTCACCGGTTATTGAAGGTGGTGATGTTATTGAGTCTTTGGGTGACCGTATCCTCGGTCGTATTATTGCGCGCGATGTGATTCGTCCGGGTACTGATGAGATTCTGGTTCCTGCCGGCACCATGATCGACGAAGCTTGGGTTGAGCGTGTTGAAGCCATGGGTATCGACGAAGTATTGGTGCGCTCACCAATTACTTGTGAAGCACGCAGTGGCATCTGCTCTATGTGTTACGGTCGTGACCTGGCTCGTGGTCATCGTGTTAACGTTGGCGAAGCAGTTGGTGTTATTGCTGCCCAGTCAATCGGTGAACCAGGTACCCAGCTGACCATGCGTACCTTCCACATTGGTGGTGCGGCATCGCGAGCGTCTGCGGCCGATAGCGTACAAGTTAAACAAGAAGGTACTGTGCGCCTGTTGAACGTGAAGGTTGTAAGCAACCCTGCGGGCAATCTGGTAGCTGTATCTCGTTCAGGCGAATTGGCGATTGCTGATAGCAGTGGCCGTGAGCGTGAGCGTTACAAGATTCCTTACGGTGCATTGATCACCGTTAAAGATGGAGAGGCAGTTAAAGGCGGTCAAATTATCGCTAAATGGGATCCGCATACTCACCCGATTGTATCGGAAGTGGCAGGTACTGTTGCTTTCTCTGGTATGGAAGACGGTCTTTCTATCCGTCGCCAGACCGACGAGTTGACTGGTTTGAGCTCTATTGAAGTATTGGATCCGGCCGAGCGTCCATCTGCCGGTAAAGATCTGCGCCCAGCGGTAACTCTGGTGGATGCAAAAGGCAAAGAGTTGTTCCTGGCTAACACCAATGTGCCTGCTCACTACATGCTGCCAGCCAAGGCGATTTTGAGTATCAACAACCACGACATCATCAATGTTGGTGACATTATTGCGCGTATTCCGCAAGAAGGTTCCAAGACTCGTGATATCACCGGTGGTCTGCCGCGCGTTGCTGACTTGTTTGAAGCGCGTCGTCCGAAAGAGCCGTCAATCCTGGCGGAAATCTCCGGTACTGTGAGCTTCGGTAAAGAGACCAAGGGCAAACGTCGTTTGATTATTACTCCTGTGGATGGTCAATTGTTACCAGACGGTTCGACCCATTACGAAGTGCTGATTCCGAAACATCGCCAATTGACCGTATTTGAAGGTGAGATGGTTGCCAAGGGTGAAGTTGTTTCTGATGGCCCAAGCAATCCGCACGATATCTTGCGCCTGCAAGGTGTTGAGGCGCTGGCGCGTTACATCACCAACGAAATTCAGGATGTTTATCGCTTGCAAGGTGTAAAAATCAACGATAAGCACATTGAGACCATCGTGCGTCAAATGTTGCGTAAAGTTGAAATCACCACCATGGGCGACTCTACCTTCGTGAAAGGTGAGCAAGTTGAGTACAACCAACTGCTGGAAGAAAACGAAAAGCTGCGTGCAGAAGCTCGCCAGCCTGCCAACTACGAGCGTCAGCTGCTGGGTATCACCAAGGCATCTCTGGCAACTGAATCGTTTATTTCGGCGGCATCCTTCCAGGAGACAACACGCGTTCTGACGGAAGCGGCGGTAACAGGCAAGAAAGATGCCTTGCGCGGCCTGAAAGAGAACGTAGTGGTTGGTCGATTGATTCCTGCCGGTACCGGTTTGGCATATCACTCCGACCGTAAGCGTCGCCGTGAAGCTGCACAAGTACAAGATGTGGGTGTGAGTGCTGAAGATGTTGAAGCAGCACTGACCGAAGCATTGAAATCAAGCATTGGTTAATGTTTGACTGAACGGGCGCACCCGATGTGCCCGCGGGCTCTATCCCAAGCAAGACTGGCTGCGCCAGTCTTGCTTTTTTATCGGCCAGATCTACCTGCTGGCTAGTAAATAAGCGGACTTTGCCTTGACGGTGGGGGAGTGCATCTTTACAATGCGCCACCCACTTTTTCCTAAGTGGGAAGCTGGGCTATGCCAATCTCTGGCCTGCTCGCTTTCTTAAACCTGCCTTCCGAATGAAGGCGTTTTTTATCTATGGAGTTAGTTTTCATGCCGACGATCAACCAGTTGGTTCGTAAGCCAAGAAAACGTATCGTAGACAAGAGCGATGTTCCTGCTCTGCAAGGCAATCCGCAAAGACGCGGTGTTTGCACTCGCGTTTATACGACTACACCTAAAAAGCCAAACTCAGCATTGCGTAAAGTATGCCGTGTTCGTTTGACCAATGGTTTTGAAGTGTCTTCCTATATCGGCGGTGAAGGCCATAACTTGCAAGAGCACAGCGTGGTGCTGATCCGTGGCGGTCGTGTAAAAGACTTGCCGGGTGTGCGTTACCACACTGTACGCGGTTCACTGGATACTTCTGGTGTTGCCAAGCGTAGACAAGGTCGCTCCAAATACGGTGCAAAACGTCCTAAGTAATGCTGATGGGCGGGTTTATATCCGCCATGTGCATCTGACGTTAATGTTTTCGGTTTACCACCGAGTAAGGCCAAGCAACCTAAAGCAATCTGGCTTTTTGTATTGTCTTGGAAAATCCCTGAAGAGAGGCTTTTGATATGCCAAGAAGACGAGTCGTCGCCAAACGCGACACGCTGCCGGATCCAAAATACGGCAACGTGACTCTGGCGAAATTTATGAACCACGTGATGATCAGTGGTAAGAAATCGGTAGCAGAGCGCATTATTTATGGCGCTATGGATATCGTTAAAACCAAATTGAATCGTGACCCTCTGGAGGTTTTCTCTGAGGCTCTCGAGAACATCGCTCCGCTGGTTGAAGTTAAATCTCGCCGTGTGGGTGGTGCAACTTACCAAGTTCCAGTTGAAGTTCGTGCTTCTCGCCGTACTGCACTGGCAATGCGTTGGTTGGTGGATTACTCCCGTAAGCGCGGTGAGAAATCCATGCCTGCGCGTTTGGCAGGTGAGTTGATGGATGCTGCACAAGGTAAAGGCGCTGCGGTTAAAAAGCGTGAAGACGTTCACCGCATGGCTGAAGCGAACAAAGCGTTCTCGCACTTCCGTTTCTAAGTGGAAGTTCGTTTCTAATCAGCAGTATGGGACAAAGGCAGCGTGGCTGCCTTTGTCTTTCTAGCGAAATCGTAATTGGGGAAGATCGCCGTGGCACGTAAAACACCTATCGCACGTTATCGAAACATTGGTATTTGTGCGCATGTTGATGCAGGCAAAACGACTACGACTGAGCGAATTCTGTTTTATACCGGTCTGTCTCACAAATTGGGTGAGGTGCATGACGGTGCGGCCACCACAGACTGGATGGTTCAAGAGCAAGAGCGCGGGATTACCATTACCTCGGCAGCTGTTACCACTTTTTGGAGCGGTATGGCCGGGCAATACGATGAGCATAGAATCAATGTAATTGATACTCCAGGGCACGTGGACTTTACCATTGAGGTGGAGCGTTCATTGCGTGTTTTGGATGGTGCCGTGGTGGTCCTGTGTGGATCATCGGGCGTACAGCCACAAACTGAAACAGTATGGCGTCAAGCTAACAAATACGAAGTGCCACGCATGGTGTTTGTTAACAAGATGGACCGTACTGGCGCTAACTTCATGCGTGTGGTTGAGCAGTTAAAGTCACGTCTAGGTGCCAATCCTGTTCCGTTGCAAATGACGATTGGTAGCGAAGATGAGTTCAAAGGTGTTGTTGATCTGGTAAAAATGCGCGCCATCATCTGGAATGAGGCCGATCAGGGGATGACATTTAGCTATGAGTCAATTCCTGCGGATATGCAGGCTACTTGCGAGAAAATGCGCGAGTTTTTGGTTGAATCAGCCGCTGAGTCCAGTGAAGAACTGATGGAAAAGTATCTGGGCGGTGAAGAGCTCACTGAGGATGAAATAAGAGCAGGTATTCGTGCTCGCACCCTGGCCAACGAAATTATTCCGGTACTGGGTGGTTCTGCTTTCAAAAATAAGGGTGTTCAGGCGATGCTTGATGCCGTTATTGAATACTTGCCAGCCCCAACTGAAGTTAAGGCTATCGAGGGGGTGCTCGAAGATGGCGAGACAGTAGCTACGCGAGTGGCGAGTGATGATGAACCCTTTGCGGCGCTCGCATTCAAGATTGCAACAGACCCATTTGTGGGTACATTGACCTTTTTCCGTGTGTATTCCGGCACCCTGGAGTCGGGTGACACTGTTCTGAACTCAGTGAAAGGCAAGAAAGAGCGCGTAGGCCGCATGGTGCAAATGCATGCCAACCAGCGTAACGAAATTAAAGAAGTATTGGCGGGTGACATTGCGGCGGGTATAGGTTTCAAGGATTGCACTACGGGCGATACCTTGTGTGATATCAACAATGTCATCGTGCTGGAGCGCATGGATTTCCCTGAACCGGTAATTCATGTTGCGGTGGAGCCAAAAACCAAAGTTGATCAGGAAAAAATGGGTGTTGCCTTGAGTAAGCTTGCTCAGGAGGATCCTTCGTTCCGCGTGCGTACCGATGAAGAGACTGGGCAGACCATTATTGGCGGTATGGGTGAGTTGCATCTCGACATCATTGTTGATCGTATGCGTCGTGAGTTTGGTGTTGAGGCGAATATCGGTAAACCTCAAGTTGCATATCGCGAAGCAATTCGTAACACCTGTGAGATTGAAGGTAAGTTTGTTCGTCAATCGGGTGGGCGCGGTCAATTTGGGCACTGCTGGATTCGCTTTTCACCGGGTGCAGATGAAAGTGCTGAAGGGCTTGAGTTCGTGAATGAGGTTGTGGGAGGTGTTGTTCCCAAAGAGTTCATTCCAGCAATCCAAAAAGGTATTGCTGAGCAAATGCAAAATGGTGTTTTGGCCGGCTATCCATTGCTTGGCCTTAAAGCTGTAGTGTTTGATGGTTCCTATCATGATGTTGACTCATCCGAGATGGCGTTTAAAATTGCGGCGTCTATGGCGACCAAAAAGCTCGCGCAGAAAGGTGGTGCTGTTCTGCTTGAGCCAATCATGAAGGTTGAGGTTGTTACCCCGGAAGTTAACATGGGTGACGTAGTGGGTGACTTGAATCGCCGTCGTGGTCTCATTCTCGGTATGGATGAGGGTGTGATGGGCAAGGTGGTTGATGCTGAGGTTCCGCTGTCGGAAATGTTCGGCTACGCAACGGCGTTGCGTTCGGCTACTCAGGGGCGTGCTACCTACACCATGGAATTCTTGAAGTACCAAGAAGCTCCTCGCAATGTTGCTGATGAAGTGATTGCGAAGGGTAAAATGCAAAGAGACGAAGAATAGTTTCGATATTTCATCTAGTTAGAGGAATTGAAAAGTGGCTAAAGAGAAGTTTGAACGTAACAAGCCCCACGTCAACGTGGGCACCATTGGTCACGTTGACCACGGTAAAACCACTCTGACAGCAGCGCTGACTCGCGTTTGTGCAGAAAGCTGGGGTGGCGCGTTTGTTGGTTATGATGGTATCGATAACGCACCTGAAGAAAAGGCGCGCGGTATTACCATTAATACCTCTCACGTGGAATATGACTCACCAACTCGCCACTACGCGCACGTTGACTGCCCAGGCCACGCCGACTATGTGAAGAACATGATCACCGGTGCTGCCCAGATGGACGGTGCAATTCTGGTGTGTGGTGCAACTGATGGTCCAATGCCACAAACTCGTGAACACATCCTGCTGTCTCGTCAGGTAGGCGTTCCTTACATCGTAGTATTCCTGAACAAGGCTGACTTGTTGGCAGAAGACTGTGGTGGTGTGGGTACTGAAGAGTACAACGAAATGTTGGAATTGGTAGAAATGGAGCTGCGTGAGCTGCTGTCTACCTATGACTTCCCAGGCGATGATACCCCAATTATTGCTGGTTCTGCGCTGATGGCGTTGAATGGCGAAGATGAAAACGGTTTGGGTACCTCTGCGGTACGTAAGCTGGTTGAGTCTCTGGACAGCTACATCCCTGAGCCAGTACGTGCAATTGATCAGCCATTCCTGATGCCAGTAGAAGACGTATTCTCTATCTCTGGTCGCGGTACTGTAGTAACTGGCCGTGTAGAGCGTGGTGTTGTTAAAGTTGGTGAAGAGATCGCGATCGTTGGTCTGAAAGACACCGTTAAAACCACCTGTACTGGTGTTGAAATGTTCCGCAAGCTGCTTGACGAAGGTCGCGCCGGTGAGAACGTTGGTGTTCTGTTGCGTGGTACCAAGCGTGATGATGTTGAGCGTGGCCAAGTTCTATGTAAGCCAGGTTCAGTGACTCCACACACCAAGTTTGAATCAGAAGTGTACGTATTGTCTAAAGAAGAAGGCGGTCGTCATACTCCATTCTTCAAAGGCTATCGTCCACAGTTCTACTTCCGTACTACTGACGTAACTGGTGCAGTAGAATTGCCGGAAGGTGTAGAAATGGTAATGCCAGGCGACAACATCAAGATGGTTGTTACCTTGATTCACCCAATCGCGATGGAAGACGGTTTGCGTTTTGCTATCCGTGAAGGTGGTCGTACTGTTGGTGCTGGCGTAGTTGCCAAGATCATTCAGTAATTGAAGGTCAATAAAAAGCGGGCCCTTGTGGCCCGCTTTTTATTTTGGTGGGTGGCTTTTTTGGTTGGTTGATCAATAAACAATGCTTTTATTGTTTATTTGTTGACAGGTCATAAAACCGCCCTTAGAATTGCGCCTCCTTTTGCCGGGGTACTTTTACTCTTGCGCATTGGAAGTTCTTTAAAACAAACAATTGGAGTTTGGTTCACATGCAGAATCAACGCATTAGAATTCGCCTGAAGGCTTTTGATCACAAGCTTATTGACGCCTCTACACAAGAGATCGTTGAGACAGCAAAGCGTACAGGTGCTCAAGTGCGCGGTCCGATTCCGCTGCCGACTCGTAAAGAGCGCTTCACTGTATTGATTTCTCCGCACGTTAATAAAGACGCGCGTGATCAATACGAGATCCGTACACATAAGCGTTTGCTGGATATTGTTGAGCCTACTGAAAAAACCGTTGATGCACTTATGAAGCTGGATCTGGCTGCTGGTGTTGAGGTTCAAATTAGTCTCGGCTAAGTAAATGTTTAAGGTTCGGACGCACTGGGTGTCCGAACTGTGTAACGCTCTGAAATGGGCGGCCATAGCGGGTAAAAGCCCCGTACACTAAGAGGTTAGTAAAATGACGATTGGTATTGTCGGCCGCAAAAGCGGTATGACTCGTGTATTTACCGATGATGGTGTTTCCATTCCTGTTTCTGTGATTGAGGTTGAACCTAATCGCATCACTCAGGTTAAAAGCGTAGATACTGATGGCTATTCTGCTGTGCAGGTTACCATTGGTACTCGTCGCGCCTCCCGTGTTACCAAATCCGAAGCCGGTCACTTCGCCAAAGCTAATGTTGAGGCGGGTCGTGGTGTTTGGGAATTGCGTAACGAAGCTCAAGAAGCTTTCGAAGTTGGTGCAACAATCACTGTGGATGTTTTCTCTGCAGGTCAAATGATTGATGTTACCGGCACATCTAAAGGTAAAGGTTTTGCTGGCGGTATTAAGCGCTGGAATTTCGGTATGCAAGATGCGACTCACGGTAACTCCCGTTCGCACCGTGTACTGGGTTCTATTGGCCAGTGTCAATCTCCAGGTCGCGTATTCAAAGGCAAGAAAATGGCTGGTCACTTGGGTGCTGAGCGTGTAACCGTTCAAAACCTCGAGATAGTCCGTGTCGATGCTGAACGCAATCTGCTTCTTGTTAAGGGTGCTATTCCTGGTGCTCCAGGTGGCGACGTTATTGTGCGTCCTGCTGTTAAAGCGCGCACTAACGGTTAAGTATCCGAGGGGAATCGACCATGGAATTAAATATTGTTAGTCCCGGTGGTGCCCAAGGTACAGTTTCTGTATCTGAGGTTGCCTTCGGTAGAGAGTTTAATCAAGATCTGGTTCATCAAGCTGTTGTTGCCTATATGGCTGGTGCTCGCCAAGGCACTAAAGCACAGAAAACTCGTGCAGAAGTTTCTGGCGGCGGCAAGAAGCCATGGCGTCAAAAGGGTACCGGTCGCGCTCGTGCTGGTACCATCCGCAGCCCAATTTGGCGTGGTGGTGGTGCAACTTTTGCGGCTAAGCCTCGCAATTTTGAACAAAAACTTAACAAGAAAATGTATCGTGCTGCACTGCAGTGCATTCTGTCTGAGTTAAATCGTCAGAATCGTTTGATTGTTGTAGAAAGTTTTGATGTTGATGCACCTAAGACCAAAGCACTTGTGCAAAAGTTGGCTCAATTTGACTTGACTGATGCGCTGATCGTGACTGAAGAGATGAGCGAGAATCTGTTCCTTGCATCGCGCAACTTGTACAAAGTTGGCGTTATCGATGTTCAGGGTGTGGATCCCGTAAGTCTGATCGGTTTCGACAAAGTAGTTGTAACTGTGCCTGCTCTGAAAAAATTTGAGGAGATCCTGGGATGAACCAAGAACGCATTTATAAAGTGTTGCTAGGTCCTGTGGTGTCTGAGAAGTCAGCTGCAGCTGGTGAAACTGGTAATCAAGTCGTTTTCAAAGTATTGGCTGATGCCAATAAAGTGGAAATTAAAGCCGCAGTTCAGGCGCTGTTCAATGCAAAAGTTGAATCAGTTCGCGTACTGAATGTTAAGGGCAAAACCAAGCGTACACGCTACGGAATCGGCAAGAGAAGCGATTGGAAAAAAGCGTATGTACGTCTTGAGCAAGGTCAAGAAATCGACTTTGCGGTAGCTGAGTAAGGGGATTGTTGCAATGCCAATTGTAAAATGTAAACCAACCTCTCCAGGTCGCCGCTTTGTAGTAAAAGTTGTCAATCCGGATTTGTACAAAGGTGACCCCTTTGCGCCATTGTTGGACAAAAAGTCCAAGTCAGGTGGTCGTAACAATACCGGTCGCATTACTACTCGCCATGTTGGTGGCGGCCATAAACAACATTACCGTGTAGTTGATTTCCGTCGTAACAAAGACGGCATCCCTGCAACTGTTGAGCGCATTGAGTACGATCCAAATCGTACTGCTTATATTGCACTCGTATGTTATGCAGATGGTGAGCGTCGCTACATCATTGCGCCCAAAGGCTTGAGCGCTGGTGACAAAATTGAGTCGGGTAATGCCGCTGCTATTAAAGTCGGTAATGCTCTTCCAATCCGTAACATCCCGTTGGGTAGTGTAATTCACTGCGTCGAATTGAAGCCTGGTAAAGGTGCTCAAGTTGCTCGCTCTGCGGGTGCTTCTGCCCAGTTGGTAGCGCGTGATGGTGCATATGCAACATTGCGTTTGCGCAGTGGTGAAATGCGTAAGGTGTTGAGCGATTGTCGCGCAACGCTCGGCGAAGTCTCTAACAGTGAGCACAACCTGCGCTCATTGGGCAAGGCAGGCGCTAAACGCTGGCTCGGTATTCGTCCTACTGTTCGCGGTGTTGCGATGAACCCTGTAGATCACCCAATGGGTGGTGGTGAGGGTCGTACCTCTGGTGGTCGTCATCCAGTTTCACCATGGGGCGTTCCAACCAAGGGTTACAAAACGCGCAGCAACAAGCGCACCGATAACATGATTGTTCGTCGTCGCGATAAGAAATAAGCGCCGACTTAACAGCTGAATAGAGGAAGAGACAGTGCCACGTTCACTGAAAAAAGGTCCTTTTATCGATCTTCACCTGATTAAGAAGGTCGAAGCTGCGATCGCGAGTAATGATCGTCGTCCAATTAAGACTTGGTCGCGCCGTTCCATGATTATGCCGGAAATGGTGGGTTTGACCTTGGCTGTGCACAATGGGCGTCAGCATGTTCCGGTCCTGGTTAACGAAGAAATGGTTGGCCATAAGCTTGGCGAATTTGCAGCAACCCGCACTTATCGTGGCCATGCCGCTGATAAGAAAGCGAAAAAACGCTAATCGAGGTATACGATGGAAGTAGCAGCAAAATTAAGCGGTGCTCGTCTGTCGGCGCAAAAAGCGCGTTTGGTTGCCGATCAAATTCGCGGTAAAGGCGTTGAAGACGCGCTTGATATCCTTGCATTTAGTACCAAAAAAGGTGCAGCGATTATCAAGAAAGTACTCGAATCTGCAATTGCAAATGCCGAGCACAACGAAGGCGCTGATGTTGACGAGTTGAAAGTAAAAACGATTTTTGTAGACGAAGGTGTGAGCCTCAAGCGCATTAAGCCGCGTGCGAAGGGTCGTGCTGACCGTATTACAAAGCGTACTTGTCATATCACCGTTAAAGTAGCCGATAAGTAAGAGAGCGCGTTATGGGTCAGAAAGTACATCCAAACGGTATTCGTCTGGGGATCATCAAAAAGCATACTTCTATTTGGTATGCCGATGGCACCGATTACGCAGACAAACTCAACATTGACTTGAAAGTGCGTGCGTACATTCAAGACAAACTCGCTAGTGCGTCAGTTAGCCGCGTTGATATTGAGCGCCCCGCTAATACTGCGCGCATTACTATTCACACTGCCCGTCCAGGTATTGTGATTGGTAAGAAAGGTGAGGATGTTGATAAGTTGCGCGCTGAAGTAAGCAAGCAAATGGGCGTGCCTGTTCATATTAATATTGAAGAGATTCGCAAGCCCGATTTGGATGCAGCTTTAGTGGCACAAGGCGTGGCTCAGCAACTTGAGCGTCGTGTAATGTTCCGTCGTGCGATGAAGCGCGCGGTACAAAATGCAATGCGTCAAGGCGCTGAAGGTATCAAAATCCAAGTGGGTGGCCGCTTGGGTGGTGCCGAAATCGCTCGTAGTGAGTGGTATCGCGAAGGTCGTGTACCTCTGCACACTTTGCGTGCAGATATCGATTATGCAACAGCAGAAGCGAGCACTACCTACGGTATCATTGGTGTGAAAGTGTGGATTTTCAAAGGCGAAGTTATCGGTGATGTTACTGAAACCGAAGCAGCGTCCAAGAAAAAAGCCGCTAAATCCAAGTAAGGGGTACGCATCATGTTACAACCTAAGCGTACAAAGTTTCGCAAGCAGATGAAAGGCCGCAACCGCGGTCTGGCCCAGCGTGGTTCCAAAGTTAGCTTTGGTGATTTCGGCTTGAAAGCAACTGGTCGCGGTCGCATTACTGCGCGTCAAATTGAAGCAGCACGTCGTGCGATGACTCGTCACGTTAAGCGTGGCGGTAAAATCTGGATCCGTGTGTTCCCTGATAAGCCGATTACAGCTAAACCACTCGAAGTTCGTATGGGTAGCGGTAAAGGTGGTGTGGAATACTGGGTAGCGCAAATTCGCCCAGGCAAGGTTCTCTATGAGATGGACGGTGTTAGTGAGCAATTAGCTCGTGAAGCCTTCGCACTTGCTGCAGCTAAATTGCCAATTACAACAACATTTGTTAAACGTTCGGTGATGTGATGAAAGCTTCAGAACTCCGCGAAAAATCCGTCGAAGAGCTGAATGGCGTCTTGTTGGAACAATTGAAAGAGCAGTTCAAGTTGCGTATGCAAGCTTCTACTGGCCAATTGAACCAATCGCACTTGCTGTCGCAAGTTCGTAAAGACATCGCACGCATCAAGACGGCGCTTAGTCAAAAGGCAGGTAAGTAACGATGACTCAAGAAACTAAAGTGGCTCGTACACTGACTGGCAAAGTTGTCAGCGACAAGATGGATAAAACCATCACCGTGTTGATTGAGCGTCGTGTTAAACACGAGCTTTATGGCAAATACACCACTAAATCATCCAAGCTTCACGCTCACGATGAAAAGAATGAGTGCAAGACGGGTGACATAGTGACTGTATCTGAGTCGCGTCCCCTGTCGAAAACCAAGACCTGGTCTTTAGTGAAAATTGAAGAGCGCGCCTCAGAAGTCTAAGACTTCCGCGCTTTTGTAAGTCAGTTTCGGAGACGGACGATGATTCAAACAGAAAGCTACTTAGATGTTGCTGACAACAGCGGTGCTCGCCGAGTCATGTGCATCAAGGTTCTTGGCGGCTCTCACCGTCGCTATGCGGCGGTTGGTGACATCATCAAAGTGACCGTTAAGGAAGCAATTCCTCGCGGCAAGGTGAAGAAAGGCCAAGTAATGAAGGCAGTTGTTGTGCGCACCAAAAAAGGCGTGCGTCGTCAAGACGGTTCATTAATCAAGTTTGACGATAATGCTGCCGTACTGCTGAATAACCAAGATGCTCCGATTGGTACCCGTATTTTCGGACCTGTAACTCGTGAGTTGCGTGGCGAGAAATTTATGAAAATCATTTCTTTGGCGCCTGAAGTGCTGTAAGCACTTCACGCTGAAGAGTCGAGGGCAGAAATAAATGCGTAAAATTAAACGTGATGACGAAGTGATTGTTATCGCCGGACGTGACAAAGGCAAGCGCGGTAAAGTGGTTCGCGTATTGGCTGAAGATCGTTTGATTGTAAGCGGCATTAACATGATCAAGAAGCACCAAAAACCAAACCCTCAATTGGGTGTGGCTGGTGGAATCGTTGAAAAAGAAGCTGCGATTCATGCTTCAAATGTTGCTATCTACAATCCAGCAACAAAGAAAGCTGACCGCGTAGGTTTCAAAGTGCTTGAAAATGGCGACAAAGTTCGTGTTTTCAAATCCAATGGCGAAACCCTAGGGGCGTAATGAAACATGGCTAGGCTAAAAGAACTTTACGTTAAAGAACTCGCCCCTAAACTCAAAGAAGAGTTGGGTTTGGCGAACGTGATGGAAGTGCCGCGCATTACTAAAATCACTCTTAATATGGGTGTTGGTGAAGCGACTGGCGACAAGAAGATCCTTGATAACGCCGTTAACGATCTGGTAAAAATTGCTGGTCAGAAAGTGGTTGTAACTAACTCTCGTAAATCTATCGCGGGTTTTAAAATTCGTGATGGTTGGCCGATTGGTTGCAAAGTAACTCTGCGCTCGGATCGTATGTACGAATTCTTGGATCGTTTGATCACTATTGCTATTCCTCGTATTCGCGATTTCCGCGGTATTAGTCCAAAGCAATTTGATGGTCGCGGCAACTTTTCAATGGGTGTTACTGAACAAATTATTTTCCCCGAAATCGACTACGACAAAGTAGATCGCTTGCGTGGTCTTGATATTTGTATCACTACCACTGCTCGTACCGATGATGAAGGTCGCGCATTGTTGAAAGCATTTAACTTCCCTTTCAAAGGTTAAGGTGACGTCATGGCTAAAAAATCTATGATTGCACGCGAAGTTAAACGTGCAGAAACCGTGAAAAAATTTGCCGCCAAGCGTGCAGAATTGAAAGCAATTATCGTCAGCCCTTCATCATCTGAAGAGCAAGTATGGGAAGCGCAAATCAAACTGCAAAAAATGCCTCGCGATGCTAGTGCTTCACGTCAGCGTAACCGCTGCCGCGTAACTGGTCGTCCACATGGTGTTTACCGCAAATTCGGCCTGTGCCGTCACAAGTTGCGCGAAGCAGCCATGCGTGGTGATGTCCCCGGCTTGGTTAAGGCCAGCTGGTAAGCCTCGGCTTAATTTTAGGAGCAGAATCTGATGAGCATGCAAGATCCGATGGCAGATATGCTGACACGTATTCGCAACGCGCAAAACGTGGGTAAAGCATCTGTAACCATGCCTTCTTCAAAATTGAAAGTAAGCGTGGCAAAAGTACTCTCTGACGAGGGTTACATTAATGGTTTTTCTGTAAGTGAAGGCGCCAAGCAAGAACTTACCGTTGACCTGAAATACTTTGAAGGCAAGCCAGTTATTGTTGAGCTTGACCGTGTAAGCCGTCCAGGCTTGCGTAATTATGCTGGTAAAGCTGCTCTGCCAACCGTTCGCGGTGGTTTGGGTATCGCAATTGTATCAACCAGTAAAGGTGTAATGACTGATCGTGCTGCACGCGCCGCTGGCGTGGGTGGCGAAGTCCTCTGCACAGTATTCTAATTGGGAAATCGTCATGTCACGAGTTGCAAAAAGTCCGGTTGAAGTACCTGCTGCAGTGACTGTCACTCTTAACGGACAGTCACTGTCCGTTAAAGGCAGCAAAGGTACATTGGCGCTGCAAGTTCATGCAAGCGTAGAAGTTAAACACGAAAATAACGTGCTTACTTTTGCCCCGCGTGATGGTGCCAAGCAGTCTGATGCACTAGCAGGCACTACCCGTGCGCTAGTAAATAATATGGTTTTCGGTGTTAGCCAGGGTTTCGAAAGAAAGCTGTCATTGGTTGGCGTTGGTTATCGTGTTAAAGCTGAAGGCAATACTGTAAACCTGTCTTTGGGATATTCTCATCCGGTTAACTACGTTCTTCCTCAGGGCGTATCGGTAGAAACCCCAAGCCAGACCGAAATTGTACTGAAAGCAGCTGACAAGCAATTGCTGGGTCAAGTTGCTGCAGAAATCCGTGCTTTCCGCGAACCTGAGCCATACAAAGGCAAAGGCGTTCGTTACTCGGATGAAGCAGTACTGCGTAAAGAAGCTAAGAAGAAGTAGGGCTAGGATATGAGCGATAAGAAGCAAACTCGTCTTCGCCGTGCACGCCGTGCCCGCGCCAAGATCCGTGAATTAGGTGTTACTCGTTTAACGATTCACCGTTCTCCACGCCATATTTACGCACAACTGATTTCTGGTGACGGTGCTCGCGTTCTCGCGAGTGCCTCTACTCTGGATAAAGAGTTGCGCAGTGGTAAAACTGGTAACGCTGAAGCAGCTAAAGCTGTAGGTGCTCTGATTGCTGAGCGCGCTAAAGCTGCTGGTGTCACCCAGGTAGCTTTTGACCGCAGTGGTTTTAAATACCACGGTCGTGTGAAAGCTCTGGCTGACGCAGCGCGTGAAGGCGGATTGGAATTCTAAAGGTGAGATATGGCATACGCTAAGAAAGAAGAAGACAACAACGAAGGCTTGCAAGAAAAACTAGTTCAAGTTAATCGTGTTGCTAAAACTGTTAAGGGTGGTCGTATCTTTCAATTTACCGCACTGACAGTAGTTGGTGATGGTAATGGTAAAGTGGGTTTCGGTCGCGGCAAAGCGCGTGAAGTCCCGATTGCTATTCAAAAGGCGATGGAAGCAGCTCGTCGCAATATGATCACTGTTGAATTGAATGGCGATACCATTCAATACCCAACCAAAGGTGTTCATGGCGCGTCTAAAGTTTATATGCAGCCAGCGTCACAAGGTACTGGTGTAATCGCTGGCGGTGCAATGCGCGCTGTGCTCGAAATCGCCGGTATTCAGAACGTTCTTTCCAAGTGCTACGGCTCTACCAACCCGGTAAACGTAGTTCGCGCTACTTTTAACGCGTTAAAAGAAATGACTTCTCCTGAAGCCGTTGCTGCAAAACGTGGTAAGAGTGTTGAAGATATTCTGAACTAATCGATTTTTCGATTACTAGATGGCGGAATTCACCATGTCAAAGAAAATGATTAAAGTGACCCAGGTTAAGAGCACAGCTCACCGCCTGGAGAGCCACAAGGCTTGCGTAAGAGGCCTTGGGTTGCGTCGCATTCGTCACACTGTTGAAGTAGAAGATACTCCATCAGTGCGTGGAATGATTAATGTAGTTAACTATCTGGTTAAGGTAGAGGGAGAATAAGATGCGTCTGAATACCCTTAGCCCGGCACCGGGCAGTACACATGCGAAAAAGCGTGTGGGTCGTGGTATCGGTAGTGGTTTGGGTAAAACTGCTGGCCGTGGTCACAAAGGTTTGAAATCTCGCTCTGGTGGTTCTGTAAGACCAGGATTTGAAGGCGGTCAAATGCCCCTGCAAATTCGTCTGCCTAAATACGGTTTTACCTCACGTATTAGCTTGGTTTCTGCAGAAATCCGTTTGTCAGAATTGAATGCTGTAGAGGGTTCAATTGTTGATATCGAGACTCTGAAACAAGCAGGTTTGATTAGTTCTGTTATCAAACGTGTAAAGATTTTCGCTTCAGGCGAAGTCAAAAAAGCTGTCACTGTTAAAGGCCTGTCTGTATCAAAAGGTGCTAAAGCAGCGATTGAAGCCGCTGGCGGAACAGTAGAAGAGTAACGAGGCGCGAATGGCAACTCCAGGTAATCTGCCATTAGCAAATCAAAGAGGCTTAGGCGAGCTATGGGCTCGCCTGCGCTTTTTGTTTCTGGCAATAGTGATTTATCGTATAGGTACTCATATACCTGTACCGGGTTTGGATCCAGAAAGAATTGCGAATCTGTTTAACCAGAATCAAGGCACTATTTTGGGCATGTTCAACATGTTCTCGGGTGGTGCGCTGGAGCGGATGAGTATTCTGGCTTTAGGTATCATGCCCTATATCTCTGCATCGATTATTATGCAGTTGCTTACGGCAGTTACTCCTTCGCTGGAACAGTTGAAAAAAGAAGGTGATGCTGGTCGTCGCAAGATTAATCAGTACACTCGCTACTTTACAGTGGTGCTTGCTACAGTTCAGGCGCTTGCCATGGCGGTAAGTTTTTCATCTTACGCATTCGGTGGTGAACCTGGATTTTCTTACTACTTCATAGCTGTAGTGTCTTTGGTTACAGGCGCTGTGTTCATGATGTGGCTAGGTGAGCAAGTAACTGAACGCGGTATTGGTAACGGTATATCCATGCTGATTTTTGCAGGTATTGTTGCCGGAATGCCAAGTGCCATTGGTCAAGCGTTTGAAAGTGCCCGCCAGGGTGACTTACACATTATCGCATTACTGATTATTAGTATCCTTGCTATTGCAGTAATTTGGTTTGTGGTTCGTATTGAGCGTGGTCAGCGTCGCATTACTGTAAATTATGCGAAACGCCAACAAGGTCGCCAAGGGTATGCAGCACAAAGTAGTCATTTGCCTTTGAAGATTAATATGGCTGGTGTTATTCCTGCAATTTTTGCCAGTAGTATTTTGTTGTTCCCGGCATCTATCGCCCAATGGTTTGGTCAGGGTGGCGAGGGTGTAGTAAATGAAATGCTGCAAGAATTGGCATTGGCTATTGGCCCAGGTCAACCGTTATATATTCTGTTCTTTGCTGGATTAATAACGTTTTTCTGTTTCTTCTACACGGCATTGATGTTCAACCCGAAAGAAGTCGCAGATAACTTGAAAAAGTCGGGTGCATATATTCCAGGTATTCGTCCTGGTGAGCATTCCGCTAAGTATATTGATAGTGTTCTTACTCGTTTAACCGTAGTTGGCGCTATCTATATGTCGGCAGTTTGTTTGCTTCCTGAGTTCCTTGTAGTTGCCACTGGTGTGCCATTCTACTTGGGCGGTACCTCACTGCTTATCGTAGTGGTTGTGGTAATGGACTTTATGTCTCAGGTGCAGGCTCACTTGATGTCTCATCAATATGAATCATTGATGAAGAAGTCAAATTTGAAAGGATATGGCAGCGGTAACGCTCGCTAATCCGCGATATTGAGGTTGAATCATGAAAGTTCGTGCTTCTGTTAAAAAGATTTGTCGCAATTGCAAAATGGTGCGTCGCAACGGTGTTTTGCGTGTTATCTGCAGTGTTGAGCCGCGTCATAAGCAGCGTCAAGGCTAATATTTAAGTATTCGCCTAATGTCGGGCTGGTATCCGGTTGGATTCCAGCCTGATTCTTTATGTGGGTATTAAATAAAAGCATCAGGGGGCGCTGACTGTCGTCGGGCGAGAAATTGCCCGGCTATTGATTTATGGTGTATTAGCAGCTATCCTGCGCGCCTTTTGTTCAGGGGCGAGGGTGGCGCATATGCTGTCAGCGCTGCAATTTAAGTGTTACTGGAGTAATTTGAATGGCTCGTATTGCTGGTGTAAACATACCAGATAACAAACACGCCGTTATCTCGTTGACTTATGTTTATGGGATTGGTCGTACCTCGGCTAAGCAAATCTGTGCTGCCACTGGCATTGCTGAAGATGTAAAAATCGGCACTTTGTCAGAAGAGCAAATGGATGCTATCCGTGCTGAGGTTGCTAAGCGCACCGTAGAGGGTGACTTGCGTCGTGTAATATCTATGAATATTAAGCGTCTGATGGATCTGGGTTGCTACCGTGGCTTGCGCCACCGTCGTGGTTTACCGCTCCGTGGTCAGCGCACAAAAACGAACGCTCGTACCCGTAAAGGCCCACGTAAGCCTATTAAGAAGTAATTCTTGCTTACGTCTTTCATTCACTTACGGTAACAAATTAGTAGGAAGAAGTTGCTATGGCGAAGCCAAGTAATAAAACCACAACCAAGAAAAAAGTTAAAAAGACCGTGATCGATGGCGTTGCCCACATTCACGCATCTTTTAACAATACCATCGTGACTATCACTGATCGTCAAGGTAATGCGCTTGCATGGGCTACCTCCGGTGGATCTGGTTTCCGTGGTTCACGTAAAAGTACACCTTTTGCTGCACAGGTTGCTGCAGAGCGCGCTGGTGAAGCGGCAAAAGAGTATGGTTTAAAAAATCTCGACGTCGAAGTTAAGGGCCCAGGCCCAGGTCGCGAATCAGCTGTTCGCGCACTTAACAATGTTGGTTACAAGATCACTAACATTACTGACGTAACGCCGATTCCTCACAACGGCTGTCGTCCGCCGAAGAAACGTCGCGTGTAAGGGGATTAGAGAATGGCACGTTATATTGGACCTACCTGTAAGCTGTCTCGCCGTGAAGGCACTGATCTTTTTCTGAAGAGTGGTGCTCGTGCGTTAGACTCTAAATGTAAAATTGAAACTGCACCTGGTCAACACGGCCAACGCCGTGGTCGTTTGTCTGATTACGGTGTACAGCTGCGTGAAAAGCAAAAAGTGCGTCGTATCTACGGCATCCTTGAAAAGCAATTCCGTGGTTACTACAAAGAAGCTGCTCGTCGTAAAGGCGCCAGCGGTGAAAACTTGCTGAAGTTGCTGGAATGCCGCTTGGATAACGTTGTTTATCGCATGGGCTTTGGTTCAACTCGCGCAGAATCACGTCAACTCGTTTCTCACAAAGCAATCAGTGTAAATGGCAAAACTGTCAATGTTGCGTCTTTCCAGGTTGCTGCTGGTGATGTTGTTGCTGTTCGCGAAAAAGCCAAGAAGCAATTGCGTGTTCAAAACGCACTGAACTTGGCTGGCCAACGTAGTAATGTTGAGTGGGTGGATGTTAACAGCGAGAAAAAAGAAGGCGTATTCAAGCGCATTCCTGATCGCATTGATTTGCCTGCTGACATCAACGAGAACCTCATCGTCGAGCTTTACTCTAAGTAAGGGACGAACCGCTAACAGGTATTGCTATGCAGACTGCAGTAAACGAATTTTTAACTCCGCGTCATATCGATGTTTCAGAAAGTGGGCCAACCCGCGCACGCGTGGTTTTGGAACCATTGGAGCGTGGCTTCGGGCATACTTTAGGCAATGCATTGCGTCGTATTTTGCTCTCTTCTATGGCTGGTTGCGCCATAACTGAAGTGGAAATCGAAGGCGTGTTGCATGAGTACAGCGCTATTGAAGGTGTTCGTGAGGATGTTATTGAAATCCTTCTGAACCTCAAAGGTGTTGCTGTAATTATGCATGGTAAGGATCACGCAGTTCTTACCTTGACCAAAAAAGGCCCCGGCGTTGTGACTGCTGCTGATATTCAGTTAGATCATGATGTGGAAATTAAAAATCCAGATCATGTGATTGCTAACATTACTGGCAATACTGAATTGAAAATGCGCTTAACCATCGCACGTGGTCGTGGCTACCAGCCAGCTGACAGCCGTCGTCGTGATGATGATGAAAGCCGTGCAATTGGTCGCTTGCAGTTAGATGCCTCTTTTAGCCCTGTTAAGCGCTTGGCTTACAGCGTTGAAAGCGCTCGTGTTGAACAGCGCACTGATTTGGATAAGTTGATTTTGGATTTGGAGACCAACGGTACCATTGATCCGGAAGAAGCTATTCGTCGCGCAGCAACTATTCTGCAGCAGCAACTTGCTGTGTTTGTTGATTTGGAAGGTGAGAAACAATCAGCTCCAGAGCAAAAAGAAGAGGCTATTGACCCAATTCTGTTGCGCCCTGTTGATGACTTGGAGCTTACCGTTCGTTCAGCAAACTGCTTGAAAGCGGAAAATATTTACTACATTGGTGATTTGATTCAGCGCACAGAAGTTGAGCTGTTGAAAACGCCAAACTTGGGTAAAAAATCTCTTACCGAAATTAAGGACGTTCTGGCTTCACGCGGATTGTCCCTCGGTATGCGTTTGGAAAACTGGCCACCAGCCAGTTTGAGAAACGACTAAAAACCTGAAACCAGCGACAAATATCACCCAAGTGATGTTTGTCGCTGGTTTTTATTATTAGTTCGCCCGTTAACTCACTTCGGTGCGGGTGATTAACGAGATTGCTACTAGCAATCCATTTTTGAAGGATATTTGTTATGCGTCATAAATTAAGTGGTCGTCAATTAGGCCGTAATGCTTCTCACCGTAAAGCTATGTTCCGTAACATGGTTACTTCTTTGGTTGAGCATGAATTAATTAAAACTACTTTGCCAAAAGCAAAAGAGCTGCGTCGTTTTGCAGAGCCTTTGATCACTTTGGCCAAGGTAGATAGCGTTGCTAACCGTCGTTTGGCATTCGCCCGTTTGAACAACAAAGAAGCTGTAGGTAAGTTGTTCAGCCAATTAGGCCCACGTTACAACACTCGTCCAGGCGGTTACGTTCGTATTTTGAAATGTGGCTTCCGTGCTGGTGATAAAGCGCCAATGGCTTATGTTGAGCTGGTTGATCGCCCTGCTAAAGCACTTGATTCTGCAGTAGAAGCTGAATAAGTTCTCACTGTGCATAAAAAAACCGGACCTAGCGTCCGGTTTTTTTATGCCTGTTTTTTTGTAGGCGAACGCGCTTATAAATACGAGTTGGAAGGTGCCCATTAAAAAAGCCGGGTTAGTTGCCCGGCTTTTTTATCGCAGCAGTTTATTTTTTTGCCGCTTTGGTCTTTTTCACTTTTAGCATGGGTTTCAAAAAGCGCCCGGTGTGGGAATGTTCAAGTTGTGCAATTTCTTCCGGTGTTCCGGTGGCGATGATTTGGCCTCCGCCACTGCCGCCCTCCGGGCCTAAATCGACTATCCAGTCTGCTGTTTTGATGACATCGAGGTTATGTTCGATCACAACAACGGTATTGCCGTGGTCGCGCAGGCGATGCAATACATTCAGCAATTGTTGGATGTCATAAAAATGCAGGCCTGTCGTCGGTTCGTCGAGTATGTAGAGTGTTTTGCCTGTGTCGCGCTTTGATAACTCTTTCGCGAGTTTTACCCGCTGTGCCTCGCCGCCCGAGAGCGTTGTGGCTGATTGCCCAAGGCGGATATAGGAAAGGCCTACATCGATCAGGGTTTGCAGCTTGTTGGCAATAGAGGGGATGGCATCAAAGAAGGCGCGCGAGTCTTCTACCGTCATTTCCAGCACTTCGTGGATGTTCTTGCCTTTGTATTTCACATCCAGTGTTTCGCGGTTGTAACGTTTGCCTTTACACACATCGCAGGGGACATAAACGTCGGGCAGGAAGTGCATTTCCACTTTGGTGACGCCGTCGCCCTGACAGGCTTCACAGCGGCCGCCTTTGACGTTGAAACTGAAGCGTCCGGGTTGGTAGCCGCGTGAGCGGGATTCCTGGGTGCCTGCAAAGAGCTCGCGAATAGGTGTGAATATACCGGTGTAGGTCGCCGGGTTGGAGCGGGGCGTGCGGCCGATTGGGCTTTGGTCTATGTCGACGCATTTATCGAACAGTTCCAGGCCTTCGATGCTGTCGTAAGCCGCAGGGTCGAGGGTGGTGGCGCCGTTCAGTGCTGTGGCCGCGAGTGGGTGCAGTGTGGCGTTGATCAGCGTGGACTTGCCGGAGCCCGAGACACCGGTGACGCATGTCATCAGGCCTACAGGAATTTCCAGGGTGACGTTTTGCAGGTTGTTACCTTTGGCGCCAATCAACCGCAGTTTGTTTTTTGCATCAAATGGATGGCGTTTGGCGGGTATGGCAATTTCACGGGTACCGCTTAAATACTGGCCGGTGATGGATTCCTTGTTAGCCATGATCGCTTTAACGTTGCCTTGGGCGATTACCTGGCCGCCGTGCACACCTGCGCCCGGGCCTATGTCGATCACATGGTCGGCAAGGCGGATGGCATCTTCATCGTGTTCTACGACAATGACGGTATTGCCTATGTCGCGTAAGTGGGTGAGGGTTTTTAGCAGGCGTTCATTGTCCCGCTGATGGAGGCCGATGGAGGGTTCATCGAGGATGTACATCACGCCCACCAGTCCGGCGCCGATTTGGCTGGCGAGGCGGATACGCTGCGCCTCACCGCCCGAGAGGGTTTCGGCGCTGCGGTTGAGGGTGAGGTAGTTCAGGCCTACATCGACCAGGAAGCGGAAACGATCGCGCAATTCTTTGAGGATCTTGTCGGCGATGCCTGCTTTGCGGCCGCTAAACTCCAGCTGCATATAGTAATTGTAGGCATCGGCAACGGGCATTTCGGTGATTCTGGGCAGTGGGCGCTCGTCGATAAAGACGTTGCGCGCTTCTATGCGCAGGCGCGTGCCTTCACAGTCCGGACAGGGCTGGCTGGAGAGGAATTTGGTCAGGTCCTCACGCACCGAGTTGGATTCGGTATCGCGATAGCGGCGTTCCATATTTGGCAGTACGCCTTCAAAGCTGTGGCTGCGTTTGTAGACATCGCCGCGATCATTGATGTAATTGAATTCGATAACCTCGTCGCCAGAGCCGTAAAGAACCGCTTCGCGCTGTTTTGCTTTGAGTTTGGCCCAGGGGGTATCGACGTTAAAGCCGTAGTGTTTGGCGAGCGATGCCAGCATGTGAAAGTAGTAGACATTGCGTTTATCCCAGCCGCGGATGGCGCCGTCGGACAGGCTCAGGCTGGTGTCCTGAATCACTTTGTCTTCATCAAAGAATTGGTGCACACCCAAGCCATCGCAGGTGGGGCAGGCGCCGGCAGGGTTATTAAACGAGAACAGGCGTGGTTCCAGTTCGGTCAGGCTGTAATCGCAAATCGGGCAGGCATGTTTGGAGGAAAACAGGCGGTCCGGTGCTTCGCCATCCATATAGCTGATGCAGGCGATACCTTCTGACAGGTTGAGCGCGGTTTCAAAGGATTCTGACAGACGCAGTTTCAGGTCTTCACGTACTTTAAAACGATCAATAACCACTTCGACCGTGTGTTTCTTTTTCTTGTCGAGCTTGGGTGTGTCGTCCAGGTCGCACAATATGCCGTCGATACGCGCGCGAATAAAACCGTCGCGCTTGAGTTGCTCGAACACATGCAGGTGTTCGCCTTTGCGGTCGCGGATTACCGGCGCCAACAGCATGAGCTTGGTGCCTTCGGGCAGGGCGAGGGTGGTATCGACCATTTCACTGATAGTTTGCGCGGCGAGCGGTACATTGTGCTCCGGGCAGCGCGCTTCACCGACGCGGGCATAGAGCAGGCGCAGGTAGTCGTAAATTTCAGTGATGGTTCCCACTGTGGAGCGAGGGTTATGCGAAGTGGATTTTTGCTCGATGGAGATGGCCGGACTCAGACCCTCCACATGATCCACGTCGGGCTTTTCCATCATCGACAGGAATTGGCGCGCATAGGTCGATAGCGACTCCACGTAGCGGCGCTGGCCTTCGGCGTAGAGGGTGTCAAATGCGAGCGAGGATTTGCCCGAGCCCGAGGGGCCGGTAATAACGACGAGTTTGTCGCGCGGGATATCCAGGTCAATATTTTTCAGGTTGTGGGTGCGGGCACCCCTCACAATAATTTTGTCCATCTACTGCAATCCACCCAGGCTACTGACAAAAGAAGAGGCGACGGCAATCGCCCAAAAGGGCAGATTATACGCCAATGCCCTGCTGACAGATGTCACTGATGTGGATTATTCGGTAAGTGTTGGTAAAGCCCGGCGGTGAGATTCTTTTGGGGATTGGTGGTTTGTGCTTGGTGCTAGTTGGTACACTGTCGCCCTTTTGTAAAACCTCTCACTCGATACATCTCCCATGCAAGAACCGGCTAGTTCAATTCAATTCGCCACTCCCGCGCCTTTCGAGAAGAAAGTCGTCTGGTCATTGGCGGCGCTCTATACCTTCCGCATGTTTGGTTTGTTTATGTTGCTGCCGGTGATGGCGCTCTATGGCACTGAATATGCGCATCACAGTCCGTTTCTGTTGGGCTTGGCACTGGGCGCTTACGGCTTTAGCCAGGCGCTGTTGCAGATTCCTTTTGGCGTTTTGTCGGATCGCATTGGTCGCAAGCCACTGATTCTGGTGGGGTTGATTGTATTTGTGCTGGGCAGTGTAGTGGCGGCGCTGGCGGAATCGGTGTACGGGTTGATTCTCGGGCGCTTCCTGCAGGGCGGTGGTGCTATTTCTGCGGTGGTGATGGCGTTGCTCACGGATCTCACGTCGGAAGAGAATCGCACCAAGGCCATGGCCACTATCGGTGCGTCTATTGGTGTGTCCTTTTCGTTGGCCATGACTGCCGGGCCCTTGTTGGCGGCCTGGGGCGGTGTATCGGCAATTTTCTGGCTGACGGCCGTGTTGGGTGTGGTGGGTGTGTATATCCTGCTGAAGTTGGTACCCAATGTGGCAGACACTGTTCGCTCCAAGCGGGAGGCGGTGGCGGTGCCTGCATTATTGGGTAAAACCCTGTTGCACCCGCAGTTGCTGCGCCTGAATGTCGGTATTTTTGTGCTGCATTTTGTCTTGATGTCGAGCTTTGTGGTGCTGCCGCTTATGTTGCAGGATCAACTGCTCATCCCGCGTGATTATCACGGGCTAATTTACTTCCCGCTGTTGGCTTTCGCTTTTGTGCTGATGCTGCCATTTGTGATTATCGCGGAAAAACGCCGCAAGATTAAAAGCGTATTCCTGCTGGCGGTAGGGCTGTTATTGATTGCCGAGCTGGCCCTGATGATAGTGGGCGGCAATCGATTTTTTGCCTTGTTCGTGCTGTTTATTTTTTTCATCGCCTTTAACGTACTGGAGGCGACCCAGCCATCGATGGTGAGTAAAATTGCACCGGCAGGTGCCAAGGGAACGGCCACGGGGATTTACTCAACCTGTCAGGTATTAGGTGTATTTGGCGGTGGTGCATTGGGTGGTTGGCTGTTGCAAACGCAGGGCGCTAACGCCGTGTTTTTACTCAATGCCCTGTTGGTAGCCATATGGCTCGCGGTTGCCTGGTCGATGAAGCCGCCGCACTTTTTGGCCAGTGTGTTGATTCCATTTAATGGGCAGGATCAACAGGCGTTGGCCGATAAACTGCGCGCCGTTGACGGTGTCGCCGAGGTGGTGATTGTCGCTTCGGAAAACACGATTTACCTCAAGGTAGATCAGCGTCGTGTGGATCGTAAAATGCTCGCGGCGATTGTGGATAAGCAACCGTCCCTATAGTAGAGTGTCGCAACCCCTGTGGGGGCACTTAAACAGAAACTTGAAAGCTGCCGAAGTACAAAAAACAGAAGGCAGATACCCGGTAAACAAAGAGGAATCGATTATGGCTCGTGGTATTAACAAAGTAATTTTAATTGGCAATATCGGGCAAGACCCGGAAGTAAAATACATGCCTTCCGGCGGTGCCGTGACCAATGTCAGCGTAGCCACCTCGGAAACCTGGAAAGACAAAAACACTGGCCAACCACAAGAGCGCACTGAGTGGCATCGTGTGGTATTTTTTAATCGCCTGGGTGAAATCGCCGGTGAATACCTGAAGAAAGGTTCCAAAGTGTATATCGAAGGTTCCTTGCGCACCCGTAAATGGCAAGCGCAAGACGGTAGCGATCGCTACACCACCGAGATTGTCGCCAGCGAAATGCAAATGCTGGATGGCCGTGGTGATGGCTCAGGCATGGGCAATGCGATGGGTGGTGCGGCCGCCATGGCGGGTGGGTTCGATCAAACGCCCCAGTACAATAATGGCCCGGCACAAAACGCCTACAATCAAGCGGCTCCTAAACCCGCAGGCAATAATCAGGGCGGCAATCAAGGTGGTTTCGGCCAGCCAGCAAATCGCCCTGCACCGCAACAAAATGTACCGCCGCAACCTGCCGGTTTTGATTCATTTGATGACGATATTCCCTTCTGATCGCGCAGCAATGCGTTAATAGGATTAAACAGGGCGCACTTGCTACCAAGTGCGCCCTGTTTTGCATCTGGCCATTGGGTTTTAGCTGTGCCGATTTGATTATTAACAATAAAAAGAGGTTTGTATCATGACGCTATTTCGATTTTCCCGAGCATGCTTGGGGGTGGTCGCGGGTGAATTACATCGCCTTGGATATCTACTGCTTGCCTGTTGTGCGATGTTTTCATTGGCTGGTAATGCCAGTGAGGCGTTGCCCGCACAGCAAGCGGTAATCAAGATGTGGAATGGCAATAAAACTGCCTCGCGCCAGCAGTATGAGCGCGAGGTGTTGGTGTTGGCATTAAAGGCGAGTAGCAAGGTGGCGGGCGATTGGATGCTGGAGGAGGACGTGACTGATTTTCCTCGCGCAGAAGACGAGGCCAGTGTATTTCGCACCAAAGGGTTTGATATTTTTGGCACAGTGGCTGGCAATAGCAAGCTGGCAAATGAAGCGAAAATGATAATTCCCCAGCCGTTGATGAAAGGGCTATTGGGGCACCGCATTTTAATTATTCGCGCGGCAGACAAAAACAAGTTTGCAGCAATTAAAACACCGGCACAGTTGCAGCAATTTACCATGGGAATTCCTGCTACCTGGGCCGATGCAGCGCTGTTTCGCCACAACGGTTATCCGGTGATAGAGAAGGGCAGTTTTGACGATTTATTTGTGCGTTTGCAAAATAAAGAATTCGATTATGTAACCTTTGGGGCAAATGAAGTTGATGGTGTGTTCAAGGAGCGCGCTGCGGCGTCGGGACAATTAATCGTGGAGCCATCGCTGTTGGTGTATTACCCCTTTCCGCTGGTGTTTTATGTGAATCCGGCCAATCCGGCACTGGCCGAGCGCGTTAGCCGCGGTTTGAATAAGATTGCAACAAACGGTGAACTGGATGCGTTGTTTGAACGTTATTTTGGTACGCAATTGCAGGCAATCGGACTGAAGTCGCGCACAAAAATCACGCTGGAGAATCCGATATTACCGGCTGACATGAAAGACTTTACGCCGTCGCTTTAAGTTTAAGTTGCTATACCTATAAGGGATGCTGATGTAGTATCCCTGACTGACATCACCCAAAAAATAATAGATCCACTACAACAACAATAGCATTATAGCGAGGGTCGCACAGTTGAAAGACGATAAACCTACATCCTTTGATATTGCCTATCGCGCGGGCGTATCACAATCAACCGTATCGCGCGCGCTGCGTAACAGTCCGCTGGTCAATGAAGAAACGCGTCTGAAAGTGCAACAAATTGCGCGCGAACTCAATTACAAAGTGGATAAAAATGCGAGCAGTTTGCGCTCCCAGCAAACGAAAACAATTGCACTGTTATTGTGCGAACATCACGGTACAGGTAATTCCCTGATCAATCCTTTTTTCTTGTCGATGGTGGGCAGTATTACGCGCGCCTCAGCCAATCGCGGATTTGATTTGCTGATTTCTTTCCAGCAATTCAGCGAGGATTGGCACGCGGATTATGAAGATGCCAACCGCGCTGACGGTATTATCTTTTTAGGCTATGGCGATTACGAAACCTTTGTGAAAAAGCTGACCTATCTCACCGAAGTGGGAGCCCATTTTATTACCTGGGGCCCGGTGTTGGAGGGGCAGCCCGGTGTATCCATTGGCTGCGATAATTTCAACAGCGCTTATCATGCGGCGCAGCATTTGATTGGCCTTGGCCATAAAAATATTGCTTTTTTAGGTGATGTCTCCGAGCACAGCCCCGAGTTTGCCGATCGCTATCACGGCTTTTGTAAGGCTTTGCAGGAGGCGGGTATTGCGGTAGACCCGCAGTTGCAAGTAGCTGCCGAAACCTCCGAGGCAGAGGGCTACAAAGCGACCATGAGTTTGCTGCAGCGCCGTGTGCCTTTTGATGCGGTTTTTGGTGCGAGTGATTTAATTGCGATTGGTGCCATGACGGCATTGGAAGAGGCTGGTTTGCATGTGCCTAGGGATGTGGCGCTCATGGGGTTTGATGATATTCCAATGGCCGCCTATACCCACCCGCCACTCACCACGGTGCAACAGGACACGCAGTTGGCGGGCGAATTATTGGTGGAGAATTTATTAAAACTGGTGAGCGGTGAACGGCCGGAATCCCTGTTGTTGCCAGCAAAATTAATGGTGCGTGGTTCGTGTGGTGCCAAACCACTTAAAGCCTGACATCGGTTAGTAAAAAAAGCCCGCTGCAATGGAATGTGCAGCGGGCTTTTTTATGGCGGCCAGTGCGAAATATTAATGTCCTTGCGGAACTGGGGCTGCATCGCTGGTGGCGTTGTTGTCTTGCACAAAATACACGGACAGCGCCCCGAGAATCATAAATACACCCGCCAGCATGACGATATAAATCGCTTCATTGTGGAAGACATATTTCAAAATTTGCCCCGCAACCAAGCCCGACACAATTTGTGGTGCAGCAATGGTGAAATTAAAAATGCCCATGTAAACGCCGGTTTTATCGGCAGGCAGGGAACCCGCCAATATCGCGTAGGGCATGGCGAGAATGGCTGCCCAGGCAATGCCGATACCGATCATGGGAATTAATAAATCCAGCGCGCCCTGGGGCACATCCACTTGGGTTATCAATAAATCCACATGCACTATATCGGCGTTTTGAAACAGGATAAAACTCATATAGCCCAAGCCACCGGCGAGCAGTGACAGTGAGTAGGTAAGCTTGCGCCCCAAGCGGTTGGCGATGCGTGTGAGCACAATGGAGAAGAGCGCTGCAAATAATGAATAGGCGGCAAAGATAATCCCCACCCAGTCGCCTGCGGCGCCCTTGGCGGCGGCAATTTCGGACGGAATCGTTTCCAGCGAGTGCAGGTAATCTGAGTCAAACCATTTGGCTTCTATACCCCAAATATATTGAGTGATGGCCGGGGTGGTGTAGACCCACATAATGAATAACGAGAACCAGGAGAAGAACTGCACTATCGCCAGTTGGCGCATGGTTTTCGGCATGTTGACAAACAGTCGCCAGAAATCGCCCAGGCGTTTGAGCAGGGAGGGCTTCACGGCGGGCGCTACGGCGGCGGTCAAGCCTTTGTAGCGGTTGTACTCTGCCGGGGCATATTCTTTGGTGCGAATAACGGTCCAGAGCACGGTGAGGAACAGGGCGCTGGCGCCTATGTAAAACGCCCAGGTGACGGTAGGTGCCACTTCGCCTTTGGGGGCGGTATTTTCCAGCCCTATGACATTGGTCAGCACAAACGGCAGGATGGAACCAATAACCGCGCCAATATTAATCAGCAGCGCTTGAATAGAGTAGCCGAGGGTGCGTTGCTCATTGGGGACCATGTCTGCCACTAACGCGCGGAAGGGCTGCATAGTGACATTGAAGGCGCCATCCATTAAGGCCAGCATCAGGCCGCCAAATAACATGGGGGTGATGAAGGCAACAAAGAGTGAGGCATTGGGCATGAGCAGCATGCCGAGGGCAGCGGCAATTGCCCCGCCCAGAATGTAGGGGCGGCGACGGCCAACACGGTTCCAGGTGCGATCAGAGGCGGCGCCGACAATCGGCTGCACCAACAGTCCCATAATGGGCGCGGCGAGCCAGAAGAGGGAGAGAGAGTGCAAATCGGCACCCAGATCGGAGAGCACACGGCTGACGTTGGCGTTTTGTAGCGCAAAACCGAGTTGAACCCCCAGAAATCCGAAACTGACGTTCCAGACCTGCCAAAAGGGAAGGGTGGGTTGCTTCATTGTGGACTGCCTTTGTTATTGGTTTAGTTGAGTGTAGTTGTCGATTCTTATTAACCAAAACCCGCGTACCGATCCTCTCGGTACGCGGGCTTGGTGGCACCAGGCTCGTTACTTCACATAGCGCGCTTCAGTGCTGTCGTTTCTGTCCCACACCTTGCCGTCGCTATAGCTGCGCAGCAGTTTAATGTATTCCGCGTGGGTCCAGGCTAAGGGGGTGGCGCCGTTGGTGCCTTGGCCCAGGCGATAGTTGTAAGTGTCGTTGTTGCCTACACCATCCCATACTTGCTCTGGCAGCATCATGCCCTCGTTGGCAAACAGCTCCATGGCTTTGACATAGGTATTGCGCAGGGCGTTGATATCGACACTGGCATTGGCTTTTGCCAGTTCGAGTTCATAGTGCCCGCGCTCGCCGGTAAAGAAGGGCCAGACGCGGCCGCGGCCATCGGTAGAGTTGTTGGCTTCCACATAGCCTTTGCCAGCGGTGATTTCTTCACCGTAACCGTCTATACCGTAACGGCGCCAGCCGGGGAATGTGCCCTCTACACCGGGGAAGGTGAATTCATATTTGGTGCGCAGCAAGTCGGGCAGTTTGAGGTTGTCGTACTCGGGGATGGTTTCCAGTACATGCTTGTCGGTTGCCGCGCGTACACCGTAGCGCACCAGTTCCAGAAAGCCGCCATCAATAACCTGGGATTCATCGTTGATCACCTGCGCGTTGCTGGTGCCCAGTGCCGAGCGATCATTGGGGTCTTCGTTGGCGTTGATGCGCAAATAGTACTGGCCGTTACCCAAATCGCCAGTGAGTGAGCCATTGGTGGTAAATGTTTTGGCTTCCAGCTCGCTGGAATATTTATCGGCGGCTGCAAGGTATTTGGCTGCGCCTTCAGTGTCGCCCGCTTGGGTGGCGATATCCGCCGCCGATACCAGCCCGGCGATAATCGCCGCAGTAGTTGAGGGCGAATAGCCTTGCTGCTCTTCCCAACGCTCTTGCTGGGTATAGGGCGGTTTGATGGTGGTGTCGTTCCAGAGGATTTTCACCTGACCGCCGTTCACGAGGAAGTCGGCTGCAGGCTTGAGCATTGTGTTGTACCACTGGGTGATTTCGGCATCGCTGAAAATGCCTTCCTTCCACAGGCGCCAGCCGAGCATGAGTGGCATACCGGTTTGATCCAGTTGTACGCCTACCCATTCCACTTCGCCATCCACATGGGTTTTTTGCAAGAACCAGCCGGGTGTGCCGCTGTAGCCTGCGATTTTGTCACTCGCCTGAATTTTTTCCAGATATTCAAAGGCGATACGCGGTGACTCACGATCACCCAACGCGAGCATCGCCATGGCGACTTGATAGAAATCGCGCGGCCAAACCGCTTTATAGCCGGTAGCGGATTTCTCGGCAGATTTGGTATCGCCCCAAGGGTTGGATAGGGAGGCGATAAAGGCGCCGGCGTGGGTTTTGTCTTCTTGCGCTTTTAACACCATGGCGCTGGTGTAGGCCAGCTTGCCGCCGTCAGTCGCCGTGGCAGAGAGTTTTTCCAGTGCGGGCAGGGTTTGTAAAAAGTCACGCCAGCCGATGGCATCGCCGTCACCGTTGTAATGCGCCAGTACCTTGTCATAGCCCTTCGCCAGGGTTTGCTCGGCAGCAGCGGTACTGTCGGTTGGTGTTTTCCCAAAACCTAACACCAGATCCCATTGCGTACTCGCACCGGATTTCACCTCAGCAAGCTGCAAGGTCATGGCGACGTTGCCCTTGCTGTCGCCGGTAGTGTTGTAGGCTTGTGTGAGTGCGCCATGCTGTTTAAGGTCGGCGATACCGTCGGATACGCCTTCAAATCCTACTGTACTTTGCGTTACCTGAGCGGTGGTTTTGACGGTCATACTGGTGTCGCCATCGGTCGCGATCCACACGCCATCCACAGAGCGGGCGCTGTCATTACTGCCGGTGTTGGCAATAGACGGATTAACATAAACGTAAGGTGTTACATCGGCGGTCAGTGCACGGAATTGCACGCGCATCATCAAGGTTTGTGAATCCGGATCGGTAAAAATGTGTTTTTCAATTTCGTATTTTCCCTCTTTATCGCGATTCACAATTTTGTACGCGAGGGATTGTGGGCGACCTTGATCGTCAGTAATTAAGTATTCGACAGTGGAAATCGTGTCTTTCTTTTCTTCGTCGAGGAAACCATCACCTTTCACAAAAAACTGCAATTCTTGCAATTGGGCTTCGTGGATCAGGCCATACATGGTTTCTGTTAACACGCCCTGCGCGATGGAAAACCACACTTTGGAGATGGTGCCGGTTGCGCCAGTATCTTTGTAAGCGCCATCGGTGTATTGCTCGTAAGACGTACCTATACCGGTTTTGCCCGCGTAAGACCAAACAGCGGCATTGCCGGGCGCGCCAGGTGCTACAGCAGAAGGTGCAGTGGAGGTTGATGTTGTGGATGAGTTATCGGAGCAGGCGCCGAGCAAAAGGCTGCTGCTCACCAAAATGGCGAGTAGTTTTTTTTTCATCACAGAATCCTCGTGTCGATATCACTATTAATTATTGGTGTTCTGCTACAGCCTGCTCTTCGCTATATAAGCTCGATCATTCATTGCAGAAATGACTATTGAGTCACATTAGGTGTTGGGGGGATTCAACTCAAGCAAGTGCATACGTATTCACCTTGCATACGTATGCAGTCGTGCCATGTGGCTGTTTATTGGCGCAATTCAAAACGCCACCGCATTTATGAATACGTATTCTATGGCTTTTGTAACGATAAATAACATCACAGCGATCTGCATACGTATGTAGTCACTTGGCGAAAAAAGGGCGCTGGCGTATGTTGGTATTACGCAATACAAACGCACTGTGCGCGTTTGTGACATTAATAAAAAACAGAGATTTCCCCAATGACAACAACTCCCTGGTGGCGCGGTGCCGTGGTATATCAGGTATACCCACGTAGTTTGATGGATGCTAACAACGATGGCATCGGCGATATTCCCGGTATTATCAGCAAGCTCGACTATATCGCGAGCTTGGGGGTGGATGCGATTTGGGTGTCACCTTTTTTCAAGTCGCCCATGAAGGACTTTGGCTACGACATTTCCGACTACCGCGATATAGACCCGATTTTTGGCACCCTCGCTGACTTTGATGAATTGATTGCCAAAGCCCATGCGCGCGGCATTAAAATTATTATCGACCAGGTGCTCAGTCACACCTCGGATCAGCACGCCTGGTTCTCTGAGAGTCGAGAATCGCGCGACAACCCCAAAGCCGATTGGTATGTGTGGGCCGACCCCCTGCCGGACGGTACGCCGCCCAACAATTGGCTCGCTATTTTTGGCGGTTCAGCCTGGGAGTGGGAGCCGCGTCGCTGCCAATATTATTTGCACAACTTTTTAAAATCCCAGCCGGATTTAAATTATCACTGCCCGCAAGTGCGCGAACAAATTTTGCAAGAAGTGGAATTTTGGTTGCAACGCGGAGTGGATGGTTTGCGTCTGGATGCGATCATCTTTTGCTTCCACGACAAACTGCTGCGCAGCAATCCGGCCAAACCGGAAGCAGAGCGCAGAGGGCGCGGTTTCCGCGAAGATAATCCCTACGCCTTCCAGCGCCATGTTTATGACTGCGATCGCCCGGAAAACCTGGAATTTTTGGAATCGCTGCGCACCTTAATGGATCGCTACCCTGGCACAGTGACCCTGGGTGAAATCGCCTCGGAAGATTCACTGAAAACCATGGCGGAATACACCGCCGGCAACTCGCGCTTGCACATGGCTTACAGTTTTGAATTGTTGGTGGATACCTTATCCGGCACCTACATTCGTGAAACAGTAGAGACCCTGGAGAAAAATTTATTGGAAGGTTGGCCCTGCTGGGCGATTGGCAATCACGACGTGGTTCGCTTTATGTCGCGCTGGGGCGGCAAAGACCAATCGCCACAATTAGCCAAAACACTCAATGCGCTGTTATTTTCATTGCGCGGAAGTGTGTGCAGTTATCAGGGCGAAGAATTGGGTTTGATTGAAGCGCAAATTCAACAACACGAATTGCAAGATCCTTACGGCATTACTTTCTGGCCACGCTTTAAAGGCCGCGATGGTTGTCGCACGCCTATGCCATGGAATCACACCGAAACCTACGCCGGTTTCTCACAAGTTAAAACCTGGTTGCCGGTGCCCTCGGCACACAAAGAGCAAGCGGTGAGTTTGCAGGATAATGATCCCTCATCCATCCTCAATGCCTATCGCCAATTTATGCACTGGCGTAAAGACCAGCCTGCACTGCGTTTGGGTGATATTGCCTTTGTGGCTGATGCAGACAATTATTTGGTATTCAAACGTCACTATGGCAACGACACATTGCTCTGTGCATTTAATTTTTCTGCGCAAGAAAATACAGTCACTCTGGATACAACATACCAACTGCAAGCGGCGGAGGGCCATGGTTGTGCAACCACCTCAGGTTCGTATGAGCGACTCACTATTCCTGCGCACGGCACCGTCATTGCACGGGTGATGTAATCAAGTCAACAACAATGGGTATCGGTCAATATTAAAGAGGGCATAGACCCTCTTTTTTTATGCCTGTCATTATTCAGTGCTGTTAATGAAGAGCTGAATTGCTAATTCGGTCATCGCTACAAAAACAAAGTTCACCTTATTCATGTGACTGCATACGTATGCGGAGGTTTGAATACGTATGCATTCTATTGTGAGTGTCATCCTCCAACGCCTACTATCCCCGCAACGACAGAACTGTGCAATTTGACAAGCATTACAAAAAACGGACTGTTGTCATTACACAATGTTAAAAATAAAAGTAGATTTCCTGGAGAGAATAAGACCATGAAGAAGCAAACCTTTAATCACATGCTGGCATTAGCAACCACTATGGCGCTTGTGTCAGGTTCACAAGCGGTTTACGCACAAAAATCAGCAGATGCTATTGAAGAAGTACTGGTAACCGGATTTCGTGCCAGTTTACAAAATTCTATTTCTGCAAAACAAAATGCAGATACTGTTGTTGAAGCCATTTATGCGGAAGACATAGGTAAATTGCCTGATACCAGTATTGCAGAATCTTTAGCGCGTTTGCCCGGTCTTGCCGGTGAACGTCGCGATGGTCGTACCAGTGGTATTTCTGTGCGTGGTTTTAATGAAAACTACGTAGCAACTACCATGAATGGCCGCGAAATTTTAGGTATTGGCGATAACCGTGGCGTTGAATACGATTTGTATCCATCAGAAATTATTGCCGGTGCAATGGTGTATAAAACACCAAGTGCAAATCATGTGAATCAAGGCTTGGGTGGTATTGTTGATTTGCAAACCCTGCGCCCGCTGGAAAAAGATCGTATTGTCAGCATCACCGGCAGCTATGAAATGAATGACCTGGAATCTGCTAACCCGGATTTCGATGATAAAGGCCATCGTGTTGCGTTTACCTATTCCGATAAATTTGCAGATGACACTGTCGGTGTTGCTGTCTCTATTGCCACTATGGAATCTCCCAGTCAGGAACAACAATTCCGTGCATGGGGTTATGCGGATGTGAACGCATCAACCGTTGGTCTGGGTGGCCATGATTCTTATGTGCGCTCTTCATTGATGGATCGCGATACCTATTCAGCTGTTGTGCAATTTGAACCCAATGATCAATTGAGTTTGACTTTTGATGCGCTCTATATTGATTTTACTGACAGCAAAGTATTCCGTGGTGTTGAAGAAGGCACTATTTGGGGCGGTGATGCAGTAACCAATGTGCACGCCACTGTCGATAATGGTTTGGTAACTTCCGGTGAATGGAGTGGTTTCCACAGCGTTATTCGCAACGATGGCGAAGTGAAAGACGGTGAACTCACCACCTTTGGTTTTAATGCTGAATATCAATTAAATGATAATTGGGCGTTAACTCTGGATGCAGCAAGAGGTGAATCCTCAAAAGACCTGATCAACATGGAGAGCTATTCCGGTGTTGGTCGTGCAGGCACTGATACACAGGGTGCACCCGCTGCGCGTTCTTATGTGCTGAATTCAAAAGGCGTGATGTTCGGTCCGCATTCAACCATTGCAATGCCTGATTATTCCGATGCATCCATTATTCGTTTGGCTGGCCCGCAAGCTTGGGGCGGTGCAATTGCCCCGATCGTTGGCGGCAACAATAATGCGCAAGACGGTTTTGTAAATAACCCGCTGTTTGAAGAAGATTTGAATACCTTGCGTTTACAAGCAGAAGGTGATGTCAGTTTTTCTATTGTTAACGGCGTAGAGTTTGGTGTGAATTATTCAGACCGTACCAAATCCAAAGTTAACTACGGTGCCTTCCTGATTGCTCCCGGTTTTTATGACACAAACGGCGTGACGATTGTCGGTGGCGATATTGCTGTTCCGGAAGAATATATTGTTGGCTCTGCCGATTTAAGTTTCCTCGGATTAGGTAGCATCTTGGCCTATGATGGTATCGGCCTCTATAAAGATGGCGTGTACAAAGAAATTGACGCAGGCCAATATGAAACGGCACGTAAAGGCGACAGCTACGAAATCTCTGAAAAAATTACTACGGCTTACGGTTTGGCAAAATTTGAAACCGGTATTCTGAGCGGTAATGTTGGTTTGCAAATTGTGTCTTCGGATCAAAGCGCATCCGGCTTTGACACCTATACCGGCAACGACGGCACTGTGGTGACAACAGCGACTACCGATGGGGACAAATACACTAAGTTGTTGCCAAGCCTGAACATGAACTTCCAATTGACCGACGATCAGGTTGTTCGTTTTGCTGCATCCAAAACCGCATCGCGTGCGCGTATGGATTCGATGAAACCAAACAACACCATCGCCTTCTCCTTTGACCAGGCTCGCCGTCAAAGTAGTGACCCGGAGTTTAGTGCATGGAGCGGTTCTTCTGGCAATGCGACTTTAAAGCCAATAGAAGCGATACAAACGGATATTTCTTATGAATATTATTTTGCCGCCGATGGTTTTGTATCGGTCGCCTATTTCTATAAGGATTTGCAAAACTGGCATTTGACCAGTAGCGTAATCACGGATTTCACCGATTATATTATTCCCGGATACCACGACGCTGGCATTCCTACACTGGTTTCAACCAGTGGCGTTACCACCGCAATTGTTGAAGCCGGTGCTGGTTACGTGGCGGGTAATGAAGTACAAGTCAGCTTGCCTTTCCATATTTTTAGCGATGCATTGGATGGCTTTGGTGTAACTGCAAGCGGTACTTTCCTGGATGGCGAAATTGATTACAACGGCGTTACACAGCAGATTCCTGGCTTGTCAAAAGAGTCCTATCAACTGACGGTGTACTTTGAGCGCGGTGGTTTTGAGTTCCGTGTGAGTGGTCGTAAGCGTGATTCCTTCCTGACAGAAGAGCGCGGTGTCAGCTTGTCGTTGGTGCCCATTGTTGACCAAGGCGCCGAGCTGTGGGATGCCCAAATTGGTTATGACTTCAGTGAATCCGGTGTGCGTGGGTTGGAAGGCTTGACAATCACATTGCAAGCGCAAAACTTTACCGATGAAGACACAGTTACCGCTGCCGCTGATGATGCCCGTCAGGTCAGTAAATACCAATACTTTGGTGCTAACTATCTGTTAGGTTTCAACTACAAGTTCTAAGCTGCCTCGGCTTGTGATGTGATCAATAAAAAACCCTGCTGGCAGTTTGTCAGTAGGGTTTTTTTTCAGATATCAATTAAGGGGTATGGGAGGAGATTTTATGAAAAAAATAATAGTGTTTCTGGCGTTATGGACAATCTCGGCCGCGAGTATTGCTGAGCCCTATTCAGTTCAGCGTGTGGAGCCCGCCAATTGGTGGGTTGGTATGAAATACCATCAGGTAGAATTGTTGGTTTATGGCGATAATATTAGTGCAACAACGCCAGCTATTGATTACCCAGGCGTTGCTATCCTTCATGTAAAAAATGCCGATAGCCCCAATTATTTATTTGTCACTATCGATATAGCAGAAAATACAAAACCCGGAACATTTCCAATCAATTTTGTGCTTGATGGAACAGTACAAAGCCGTTTTGATTATCAATTGTTAGCGCGCGAAAAAAATTCTGCCCAGCGTCAGGGCTTTTCCCCCAAAGATGCTATTTACCTGATTACACCGGATCGCTTCGCTAACGGCGATAGCAAAAATGATGCAGTGCCCGGTATGTTGGAGCAACCCAATCGCGCTTACAAAGGTGGGCGCCATGGGGGTGATATTGCAGGTATGGAACAACAGTTGAATTACATTGCGGCGATGGGCTTTACCCAAATTTGGCCCAACCCATTAACCGAAAACAATATGGAAAAATATTCCTATCACGGTTATGCCGCAACAGATCTGTACAAAATAGATGCGCGCTATGGAACCAACGAGGATTTTAAACGGTTTGTACAAAAGGCCCATAAAAAAAGCATAGGTGTTATTCAGGATATAGTGCTCAATCACATAGGTTCCAATCACTGGTGGATGAAAGATTTGCCCGCAAAAGATTGGTTAAATTTCCCCAGTGAATATCAGGAGACCAATCATCGTCGCACCACTGTGCAAGACCCTTATGCGGCACCTGCCGACAAAGAGTTATTTGTCAGTGGATGGTTTGTGCCCACCATGCCTGATTTAAATCAACGCAATCCGCATTTGGCCAATTATTTAATTCAGAACAGTTTATGGTGGGTTGAGTTCGCCGGCTTAAGTGGTATTCGTGAAGATACTTATGGCTACGCTGATCAGGCATTTTTATCGCGCTGGGCAAAAACCATTATGGACGAATACCCCAACTTCAATATTGTTGGCGAAGAGTGGAGCGCGAATCCTGCAGTGGTTGCACATTGGCAGCGCGGTAAAGTCAATGCCAGTGGCCATGTGCCTTATATGCCCAGTGTGATGGATTTTCCAAATCACGAAACCCTGCGCGAAGTGCTGCTGGAAAAAGAAGCCTGGGATAAAGGCTGGGTTCGCCTGTATGAAATGCTGGCCAATGATTTTGTGTATGCCGACCCCTTTAATTTAGTGATCTTTCCCGAAAACCATGACACATCGCGGCTGTATTCCTATGTGAATGAAGATGTTGATTTATTTAAAACAGCGATGGTGTATATGGCGACCATGCGCGGTATTCCCCAGTTTTATTATGGATCTGAAGTGTTGATGACCAGCCCGCGTGAGCGCGACGATGGCGCCGTGCGTGCCGATATGCCGGGTGGGTGGAAAGGTGATGCTAAAAATGCCTTTACCGGTAAAGGTCTGAGCGCAAAAGAGCGGGATATGCAACATTATTTAAAAACCTTGCTCACCTGGCGAAAAACCTCAGCGGTTATTCATAAAGGAAAATTGCAACATTTTTCACCGGCAAACGGGTTTTATGTTTACTTCCGTTATTTGGATAATCGTGCTGTTATGGTAGTGCTCAATAAAAATGAACAGGAAGGTTCATTGGATTTAAATCCATACCAACACTTTTTAGCGGGTAAGAAAACAGCGCGCAATGTAATAACGGGAAAACAGGTTACGCTGGGTTCTGCATTGGTATTGCCGGCAAAAACCTCGGTCGTTATTGAATTGCAGTGATGCAATAGGTGGGAAACTATCCGGTTTAGGGTTTCTTTTACTGCGCCAGTCAATATTGGCTGGCTATTTTCAGGTGTCACTTATGAATGATTATAAAAAAATAATTACCGCCCTGACAGGTATATGCGTGGTGAGTATTGTTGCGCTGGGACTGGTTGGCTGTAATCCATCGCCACCTCCGCCGGTCGAGCAAAACAAAACAGTAACGTCAGGTAAGCCTGTTGTATACCAAATATTTACCCGCCTTTATGGCAACACTAACTCCACCAATAAACCCTGGGGAACCCAGGAGGAAAATGGTGTTGGTAAATTTAACGATATTAACGAGGCCGCACTTAAATCGATAAAAGAATTGGGTGTTACGCATGTGTGGTTCACCGGTGTTCCGCATCACGCTGTCATTCGCGACTACACCGCTTACGGCATCAGTAACGATGATCCTGATGTAGTGAAAGGTCGCGCCGGTTCACCCTATGCGGTGAAGGATTATTACAACGTTAACCCGGATTTGGCGGTTGACCCTGCACAACGCTTACAAGAATTTGAAGCGCTTATCGCTCGCACCCATGCACAAGGTATGAAGGTGATTATCGATATAGTGCCCAACCATGTTGCGCGCCATTACGAGTCATTGAGCAAGCCCCAGGGTGTAGAGAATTTTGGTGCGCGCGATAATGTGACTGTGGAATACCAGCGCGATAATAATTTTTATTACGTGGTGGGCGAAAATTTCCGAGTGCCAGAGGCGCAAGGAGATTATCAGCCGCTGGGTGGAGAATCTCATCCCCTCAGTGATGGCCAGTTTGATGAGAAACCGGCGAAGTGGACCGGCAATGGTTCGCGCTTGGCGCAACCAAAATTTGATGATTGGTATGAAACCGTAAAAATCAATTACGGTGTACGCCCGGATGGCACCAAAGATTTTCCTGAATTACCCGCAGATTATGCGCAAAAAGACCTGCTTGCTCACGCCCAATTCTGGCAGGGTAAAGACGTACCGGATTCCTGGATCAAGTTTCGTCAAATTGCAGAATATTGGTTAGCCAAAGGTGTGGATGGGTTTCGTTATGACATGGCAGAAATGGTGCCGGTAGAGTTCTGGAGTTATTTGAATTCAGCGATCAAACAAAAAAATCCCCAAGCCTTTTTATTGGCTGAAGTCTATAACCCCGCCGAGTATCGTAATTATATCCGCCTGGGAAAAATGGATTACCTTTACGACAAGGTGGAAATGTACGATGGTTTAAAAGCGGTTATGCAGGGTAAAAGCAGCACCGACGTTATTGCGCAGGTGCAAGAAGGCATGAGCGATATTGAAGAACATATGCTGCACTTTTTGGAAAATCACGATGAACAGCGAATTGTCAGCCCCGAGTTTGCCGGTAGCGCCGAAAAAGCCAAACCAGCAATGGTGATATCCACGCTGATTAGCCGTTCACCAACCATGTTGTATTTTGGTCAGGAAGTTGGTGAAACCGGTGCATTGGATTCCGGTTTTGGCGATCCATCGCGCACGACTATTTTTGATTACGCCGGTGTTCCTGCGCATCAACGTTTTATGAATGGTGGAAAATTTGATGGCGGGCAATCTACGGCGGAAGAAAAAGCGCTGCGGGAGTTTTATCGCGGTGTATTGAACTTGTCTCACACTGATGTGATTGCAGTGGGCGATTATCAGGAGTTGCACAGCCACAATATTAACGCTGGCCAAGGTTATAACAATAAGTTGTTCGCTTTTACTCGTGCAACCCATGCTCAGAAATGGATTGTCATTAGCAATTTTTCAGCGCAAAAAAGCGGGCCGTTACGCTTGTCATTACCCGCGAGCTATGTGACGGCCTGGGCACTGGACAAGCCGGTGTATGAGCTGTCGCCCCAGCTTGCACATCACTCACAATTTTCAACCTTGGCTGTTAATGCAGAAGGGGCAAGTGTTGAACTTGAGTTAGCGCCCTATGACTCTCTGGTACTGGCGATAAAGGGCAGTAAATAAAATAATTTTTCGCATGGTTTACATCAATAATTATCTCTACTCCTGTAAGACATATTGGTTAGTGACAGTTTATGTAAGCTGTTTTTAATAGGCCTGTGCAGGCCGGGCCTCTGTTGCGAAGTAGCACATATGCCCGGCTTTTTTTTGCCAACAAATATTTAATAACACTGATTTAATTAATGCTGCCGATCGCTTGATATGTGAAGCATGTGTTTCCATGTTCTGTGCTTGTCTGTGATCGCCCAATAATCCCAACTGTTGAGTGACGCACAAAGTGTTACTTTTCTTCATGTTTTTTGCTTTTGCATACGTATGCAATTTGCGTTTTTTTATTCCTCGTTTTTTGCATACGTATGTAGTTTGCGAATTAAATTTGCCCCTCATAGACTGATTAATAACACCCGTCCGTGTTTTTTTATTTTGGTTAATAAATATAACAACCGTATTTTTCAATGTCTCTGGCCGCTGTTTTTTGCCAGTCAGCCTTACTCAATGTATCCGTTTTAATGTTCGAATCTGTTGTAAAAAATAATTAAATGGGGGAAATCAAATGAAGTTCAATTCGCGAAATGAATCCGCGCGAAAAGCACTAGGGCTAGCTGCACTATTGCTTGGCTTATTCGCACTCAGCTCTTGTGGCGGTGGTGGCAGTGGCACCAATAACAATGCCGCTGAATTACCAACCTGTCGCGACCCACAGGTCTTGTTGGATAACGGTGTGTGCGGCGATCCGCGTCCGCCATTTGAATTGCCTGCATGCCCTGAGGGAACTATTCGTTCCGGCGCTGATTGCATAGTGCCCGATTTCCCCGTGCCGGAAAGATTGGCAGGGCCAAATGAAGCGGTGATCTTCGTTAATATTGAAGGTACTGCCGATGAAAAAAATGCGGCGTTCGCTTCATACAATCTGCACTTGTGGCAGGCTTGTGGTAATGGTTGGGGCAGCTCCGTAACAGACGGTAATAATACTACCTATGCTATCCCCACAACTTGGCCAAATGGTCCAGGTGTTGCCAGTAAAAATGACGGTGCCGTGGGCGTTCGTCACGATCCTTACTATGGTGCTTATTTTGTTATCCCTGTCAGTGAAACAGGGACTTGTGGTAATTACATTATTAAAACTCCCGGTGGTGCCGCGCAAACCAACGACTTGTCGTTGACGATTAAGCGCGATGGTGGGGATTACGAGCGCATGGCGTGGATCATTGTTAACGCCGATAACATGCGCAACAGCCGTGTGAGCAATGTGCCTATTTGTATCAACGATGTGTGCAGCCTTGAGCGCCCGTTGTTGAGTATCAGTGATGTGGAGGCGCACTGGATTAGCCCGCACACTATTATTTGGAATCGCTCATTTACTGCGGATAAACCCGTGAAGCTCTATCAGTCCGCCGCTGGAGGCATGGCGCCGGATGCAAGCGGTAACCTTCAGGGTGGTGAGTTATTTGCCACATTGAACGCTGGTCGTCCAATGACTGATGCAGAAAAGGCTTTGGTTCCTCATTTGGCCGATTATGTTGCCTATGATCTCCCTGTAGAAATCAGTATCGACAGTATTAAAGCTGCGTTGAAAAACGAGTTGCTGATTGTTGGCCGTTTCGATTCTGTTGAAGAAAATGAGCAAGGCCAAACCGTTACTGTTGAGCGCGGCCGAGCGACGCGTTTGCAGTTGCCTCATGTATTGGATGCGCTTTATGCCGACAGTGCCGCCGATGAAAAATTGGGCGTTAGCTATGGCTCCGGCGTAACCGCCAAGGTATGGGCGCCTACCGCGCAAAATGTTGATCTGCGCGTTTTCTCTGGCGATCCCTTGCGTGTATCTGCCACCTTGCCAATGACATTTGATGCAAATACCGGTGTGTGGAGTGTTACTGGCAGCGTTGCGGAATTGGATCGTAAGTTTTATCGCTTCCGCGTGACTGCATTCCATCCATTACAGAAAGCGGTGCGTCGCCTTGAAGTGACAGATCCTTACTCTGTATCGCTCTCCACGAATGGTCGTCATTCCCAGTTTGTAAACCTGGATGACGTAGATACCAAGCCTGCCGGTTGGGATGGCCATTTTATTCCTGAAGTGACGGCGCCAGAAAACATGGCAATTTACGAAGCACATATTCGTGATTTCAGTATTGATGATGCCAGCACGTCAACCAGCTATCGCGGCAAGTACCTTGCCTTTACTGAATCCAATTCCGTACCTGTACAGCATTTGAAATCCTTGGCAAATGCAGGTTTAACACACGTGCACCTGTTGCCGAGTAATGACAGCTCTAACATGAAAGAGGATTTTGATGGTCAGGTGAATTTGAACAGCTACATCCTTGAGCTTTGCCAGCGTGTACCTAATCGTGCTGCGGTCAGTGTGTGTGATGGCTCTGTGCCTAACAACTCTACTGTGCGTCAAGTGTTGGAAAGTTATGATCCACAAACGCCTGCTGCCCGTGAATTGATTGCCGCTATCGCCGATTTGGATGGCTTTAACTGGGGTTATGACCCTCAGCATTTCAATGCACCAGAAGGCACTTATTCAACCAATCCGCAGGGTTTCACTCGTGTAAAAGAAATGCGTGCGATGAACATGGCTCTGCATGAAATGGGGCTGCGCGTGGTGATGGATGTGGTGTACCCACATACTGTATCGTCTGGGATTGAGGCTGCAAACTCAGTGTTCGATAAAGTGGTTCCCGGCTATTACTACCGTGTAAATCCGGCTACTGCAGAGGTGGAAACTGGCACTGGCGCCGGCCCCGATACCGCAACCGAACACCGCATGATGGGCAAGTTTGTTGCTGACTCTGTTGTGCAGTGGGCCGAGCACTACAAAGTGGATGGCTTCCGTTTTGACCAATCCGGTTATATGCCCAAGTCTGTATTGGTAAATGCCTATGAGGCAGTAAAAGCTGTTGATCCTGATAACTACTTCTATGCAGAAGCCTGGACTCCGGGCGGTGGTTCATCCGGTGATCGCATTGCTGAGCGTGCAGTTCAGGAGGCGCTTGCTGGCACTGGTATTGGTACCTTCAATGATCGTATCCGCAACCCATTACAGCAAATGGCGCTGATCAATGGTGGTAATGTCGATGCGATTCGTGCCGGTCTGGCGGGCAACCTGAAGGACTTCAAACTGAAGACCAAATCCGGTGCGGTGATTAATGCTTCTACCGTGGGTGCTTACAACCTGGATCCACAAGAAGCGATTAACTACGTTGAGAAGCACGATAACGAAACCCTGTGGGACTGGATGCATCGCCCGGGTGCTGTGCCTGCCGATATGTCTATTGCCAACCGCACCCGTGTTAGCAGTCTGACGCTATCTGTACCGGTATTGAGCCAAGGTGTTCCGTTTGTACAAATGGGTACCGAGCTGCTGCGCTCCAAATCCATGTCGCCTAACAGCTATAACGCGGGCGATTGGTTCAATAAGGTGGACTTCACCAAGCAAACCAACAACTGGGGTGTAGGCCTGCCGCCAGAGCTGCGTGATGGCATTACTGATGACTATGTAAAAGGTGTGTTTGCCAACCCGCAAACCAAGCCTGAGCCAAGCCATATTGAACAAGCATCTGCTGTATTTACCGAGTTCCTGCGTATTGCCAGCGGTAGCCCGCTGTTCAGTTTGCAAACCGCCGAGCAGGTGATTGACCGTGTTGGCTTCCACGACGGTGGCAAGACACAAGTGCCAGGTTTGATTGTGATGAGCATTGATGATGGTGTGGGCACCGTTGCCGGTACCGAGTCAACGGCACGTGCTGATCTTGATCCTGCGGTAGACGCCATTGTGGTTGTGATTAACGCGACGGCGACAACGCAATCGCCCACTGTCAAAACAGCCGCGGGCTTTACCCTGCACCACATCCAGCAAAACTCTGCGGATGCCGTGGTGAAAACCGCCAGTTTCGCTGCCGAGGGTGATGATGGTGTATTCACTGTGCCTGCCTACACCACCGCGGTGTTTGTAAAAACCCAAGCGGGTGCCCAAGGCGCTGGCTTGTCGGCAACGGCAACCCTTGGTTCCAGCGTTGCTGTGCCATACGGTGATACTGCTGTTTATGTCCGTGGCAATGTTTCGCCTGGAGGATGGGATCCAGTTGCTACCAACCGTCTGGTATACGAGGGCGATGGCATTTACTCGGTATTGTTAAACGTGCCCGCCGGCGCTGAAATTATCTTCAAAGTTGCTGAAGCGGGCTGGAGCATGCCCAACCTTGGGTCCACTGCGATTATGGAGATTGGTGACACTATCACCCTGACCCAAGGCAGCAACGACAACATTCGCATCAACGTCCCAACGGCCGGTACCTATCGCTTTGTGTTGGATGCATCGGAAAGCACCACGGCGCCAACCCTGACAGTAGAAAACCCTGATGTGTATCGCGATGTAGCCGTATACCTGCGCGGTACTGTCACCAGTTGGGATACCACCACCAGTGCCAACCAATTCGTGCATGAGGGCAATAGTGTCTACGCCATCAGTATCCCCTTGGCAGTGGGCGATGACTTTATGTTCAAGATTGCCTCTGCAAACTGGAGCACGGTGAACCTGGGGTCAGCTACTCCGGTGGTACTGGGTGAAAACGTCGCTCTGACCCAAGGTAGCAATGACAACCTGATGCTGGATATTACGGTAGCGGGCAACTATCGCTTTGAGGTAGATGCGCGCAACCCTGACGCACCAATAGTGAAGGTGTACCGCGAAGATCTGTTTGCCGCTACCCCGATTTACCTGCGTGGCACTGTGTCATCGGCTGGCTGGGGTGATGCTAACAGCATCAACCAAATGACCTATGCCGGCAAAGGGTTGTACACCAAAACCCTCACTATGGCTGCAGGTAACTACGAGTTCAAAGTGGCCGAGGCAAACTGGAGCAACCCTAACCTTGGTGGTTCAGCTGTCGTCCTGGGTGAGCCTGGCGAAGTCACCCAAGGCTCTAATGACAATATCGGCCTCTCTATCACAACGGCCGGGGATTATCGCTTCACGCTCGATACCCGCAACCCAAATGCCATCACCATCCGTGTTGATGCGCTGAATTAATCGGGCCAGCTCCCCCTGCGCGGGGGAGCCTTGAGTGATAGTAAAAACAGATAACGAGCTGAGATAAAGCACATGAAAACATTTACTGTAAAGCCGCTGGCTGCTGTTGTTTCCGCCTTGGCAATGGCATCCCTGTCACCCGCCTTGCTGGCTCAGGATACTGACGCCGATAACGGGCCACAAAATCCATCGCTGGTTGAAGAAGTCATGGTGACGGGTTATGCCCGCTCCATCCAAAACAGTATTGAAACCAAGCGCAACGCCGATACCGTTGTGCAGGCGATATCCGCTGCTGACCTGGGTGGTCTGCCGGATGTCTCGATTGCCGATGCCTTGGGCCGTGTGCCCGGTATTACCGTGACCCGCTCTGGCGGTCAGGCCGGTACCATCCAGGTTCGTGGTATGGGCGAAGGCTTTGTATTCTCCACGCTGAACGGTCGCGAGCAGGTATCGCCTAACGGTACCCGCGCCATGGAGTTCAGCCAATTTCCCTCCGAGTTGATCCAGTCGGTAGAAGTCTACATGTCGCCCAAGGCATCGCTGATTGAAGGTGGTGTGGCAGGCTCGGTCGAATTGAAAACCGCCAACCCATTGGAAATGACGGAAGATCAAAAAGTGGTTGTGGGCGTACGCGGCAGTTACAACGACCAGGCAGATGATATTTATGGCGCCGAGCCCTACGGCCAGCGGTTTTCGCTGTCCTTCCAGAAAAAACTGTTTGACGACAAGCTCGGTGTTGCACTGGGTTATGCACGCTTGGTGCAGCCGCGTTCAGCGACCCGCTTTGAGCAGTACAACTACGAAGCTGCTCCCTACACCTTGGTAGAAGGCAAGGGGTTGGAAACCACCATTGTTGATAAAAACTTCAATGCGGTAGCAACCGACAACCGCCCGTCAGCAGTGTTTATGGCGGAAGGTTTTGAGCTATTCCAAACCGGTGGTGAAGAGACTCGCGATGGTTATGTGGCTGCCATACAGTTTGAGCCTACCGACAGCTTGTCGATCCAGTCCGACGTGTTCTATTCAAAATTCGAGTCAGATAGCTACTCGCGTGGCTTCCGTATTCAGCCGTTGCGTAATGCACTCACTAACAGTTTGGTGCTGTGGGAAAACCAGGCCGTGATCGGTGGTGCATTTGCGGTAGACGATGCGGCGGCAGATTCCCTGAATTTGCAGGTCAACAGCAATGACGTAACCCAAACGAACGAGCTTCTGTCCGGCGGCTTGAACATTGAATGGCAGCAGGATGCACTGACAGTGGCACTTGACCTCTCGCACTCGGATGCCTCCGGTGTGCAAGCGGACGGTGTGGTTCGTGCGCACCTTTATCGTCCTATCGAAAATCCTGTTCCCGGCGGTGCGACCTTTGAGCGCGACCCGGATCAATCCATGACCTATTTGCTGGACGGCATCAATTTGCCCAGTGTCAGCTTGAGCCGCGATTACGCGTCTTACGGTGCCGATGGTGTCAGCAGTTTGCGCATGACTAACTATGAACGCTATCCACGCATTAACGATGACAAAATCAGCGCTGCGCGTTTGGATCTGAAATACGATCTGGAAATGCCAGTGATCAAGTCGGTGGAGGCGGGTGTGCGCCGTTCGGAGCGCAACCATAAAGATCGTCGCCAGGTATTTGTCTATGGCGATCTTGCGCAATACGATCAGGACTTCCCACTGGAGATCAATACCAGTAATTCGGACGTAGTGAATTGGAAAGGTGACTTCTCACACTTCCCGTCCTTCCTCGCAATTGATGGCGACAAAATCATCCAGAACGCCGTTCAGCAGGGGCTGGTGTTGGATAAGGGGGTAGAAGTGCTTGGGGAACCGGGCAAGGTTTATTCTCCGCGCTCCATCGACCCCAAGGCTCGTTGGACCGAAGGTCGCGATTGGTCGATGAAGCAGCGCTCTGACATCGATGAAAATGTGGATGCGATTTACCTGCAAGCCAATTTGGAAACCACACTGTTTGATCGCGACCTGGTAGGTAACATAGGTTTGCGCCATGTACGTACCGAGCAATCCAGCGTGGCTCTGGTGAACGTAAACGGTAATGCAGAGGCAGGTGCAGTTACCATTTATGACGAATTGGGCAATGCAGAAGGTAATTACGCTTATCAAACCCTGGGCACTGAATACAGCCACAATTTGCCATCGCTGAACCTGAATTACAGTGTGGCGGAAGACAATCAGTTGCGTTTGGCGGTTGCGCGCGTCCTGTCGCGTCCACCCATCAACCGTTTGGCTGCGCCGGATTCCGAGGGTTCGGTAACGGTAGAAAACGAAACTACGCCCGTGTTCAACTACGGTAGCAACACCTCGCCGTTCTTAACGCCATTTATTGCCGATCAGGTTGACTTGTCCTACGAGTACTACATGCCGGACACCAATGGTGCGTTTGTTGTTGCGGTGTATCACCGTGAAATCAAATCCTTCATTCAGGATATTACCTACGAAAACTTTGATTTCCGTGCAGCCGGATTTGATGTGCCGGATACCTGGGTAGTCAATGTTGGTGGGCTGGATACGGAAGTGGAAGTACAAAACGGCGACTACTCCACGTCCATCAATAACCTCGATGGTGGCTTTATTCGCGGCTTGGAATTGTCCTACACCCAGACCTTCAACTTCCTGCCTGAATTCTGGCAAGGGCTGGGGATTAGCGCGAGCTACTCCTTGACCGATTCCGAAATCACCGTCGCCAATCCGGTAGAAGGTGTGAGTACTGGTGCGACCTTGCCATTCCCTGGCCTGGTAGAAAAATCAGCGAACTTCACCTTGTTCTATAGCTACGGTGGTTTTGAAACGCGCTTGTCTACTACCTTCCAGGATTCGTTTGTGGGCGAGACGCGCAATATCAACTTGCAGCCCATTGTCTATGCACCGGAAACGCTGCTGGATTATCAAGCGGCCTACAAGTTTGATAATGGATTGGATCTGGTATTTTCCATCAGCAACCTCACCAACGAGCCCAACAGAAGTTATATGTTTGATGAAGAGCTGACACGTACCCTGCAATGGTTTGGTCGCACTTTCTACATGGGGGCTAACTACACCTTCTAATCTTTTAAAGGGGTGGCGATACCATGGCCGCACATGACAATGTGCGGCCTTTTTTATCGCCAAAAAAACGCTTACATACGTATGTATTTCGCGGCAGCAGATGAATACGTATGTAGTCCATTGAGGCGCAATCTGATAAAGCCTAGTATGACTTTATTGCATGAGTTCCCCGAGTATTGTTGTGGTGTTGGGTTTTAACTCCCTCTGGGTTTGCGCAATCGCTAGCTCCATCTTTTTTGTTGTATATCGTCGCTGTTGATGATTCGGCGCAGTCCTTTGACTGCGCCATTTTTTTTATCTGCTATTTATTTTTCTCTCGCTTATTCCTCATGCCTTGCAGCCGCTATTTCCATGCGGTGTACTTATTCATAAACGTATTTTTTGCATTTTTTTAGCCACAACCATCCAGTGTTAATATGCGCACTCCAATATTCTGCGCAGGTAAGCCCTATGGCAATTGAAATCGAACGCAAGTTTTTAGTAGTGGGGGATGCCTGGCGTGAGGCGCCTGCTTTGTTTTATAGCCAGGGCTATCTCAACAGTGACAAGACTCGTACCGTGCGCGTTCGTATTGCCGGTGAGCAGGCATTTCTCACCGTAAAGGGCGCCAACCAAGGCGCGAGTCGCGTGGAATTTGAATATGGCATTCCGGTGAGCGACGCGCGCGCACTCTTGCAACTGTGCGAACAACCGCTGATTGAAAAGTATCGCCGCAAAATAACCTACGCCGGTTTTGTGTGGGAGGTAGATGAATTCCTGGGTGAGAATCAGGGGTTGGTCGTCGCAGAGATCGAGCTACCGGCAGAAGATACCGTTTTTGCCAAACCGGAATGGGTCGCAGGGGAGGTGACCCATGAGTCGCGTTACTTTAACTCCAACTTGGCGCGTGAGCCCTATTGCCGGTGGAGGTAGTTAAATAGCTATTCGCTATTGATTTGCTAAAATCAATTTTCTTTGATAATAGTTATTGTTTGCCTAATATGGATTCATCGGCGGGTGACACAACCGCCACCTGAATGGCAAATGAGGATCGCATCATGGCAAAGACAGCAACATTCGCAGCAGTTCACTTCACTGTCGCCTTCTCCGTTGGTTACGCCTTGACGGGAAGCGCGGTAATCGGCGGCACCTTGGCGTTAGTGGAGCCCGCCGTGAATACAGTCGCCTTCTACTTTCACGAATTGGGTTGGAAGAAGTTTGCCGAGCACAAGGCTGTCATTACGGAAGCCATGGCACAACGGGTGATTTAGCGGGGGGAGGAGGATTGGTGCGCTCTGTTGCAGGGCGCACCAAGGGTTACTCGGGGGTATCCGTTGTTTCTTCGCGCTCTTGACCACGTTTTCTAAGCATGCGACCAAAAAACAGCCCTGCCTCAAATAGCATCCACATGGGAACGGCAAGCATCGCTTGGGAGAAAATATCAGGTGGTGTAAGCAGCATGCCCACTACAAAGCAGCCGACAATAATGTAGCGCCGCTTTTCAGCCAAACCTTCCGGCGTGACTATGCCTGCGTGAATCAGGAGCACTGTGGCAACCGGAATCTCAAACGCAAAGCCAAACGCAAAAAACATATGCAGCACCAAATCCAGGTATTTGGTGATGTCAGTCATTGCACTGACGCCTTCCAATTGGATACCCATGGTGAAGTTGAACAGCATGGGCAGCACCAGAAAGTACGCAAATGCCATGCCGGTAAAAAACAGCAATACACTGGAAATCAACAGCGGTGCGGCCAATTGTTTTTCGTGCTTGTAGAGCCCCGGCGCAATAAAGGCCCATACCTGATAAAGAATGAAGGGCACCGCCAGCAGCAGGGCTAAATAGAAGGTGAGTTTCAGCGGCGTTAAAAATGGCGAGATGACATCGGTGGCGATCATGTTACTGCCCTCGGGCAGTACCGCGATCAGCGGAGCTGAGACAATGCCGTAAATGTCGGTCGCAAATGGAAACAGGCAGATAAAAACTGCCAGCAGAAAATACACAATGTGCAGCAACCGGGTGCGCAGCTCAATGAGATGCTGCACCAGGGGCTGTTCTTTGTCCTGATGTGATGGGTTGTTCATACGCAATTAATGGCCTGTGCCAGTGGGCGGCGTGGGAGTAACGGGCTTATCGGTCACTGCCGCTTCCGTCGTTACGGGCGCCTGTTGATCCTGGGTATGGGCGTGATCCGGCAGTTCTTCCGGCGAGCCGTACTGACCACTGCGTTCGCGACGTGCCTGCTCATCGGCGTTATCCACCCCTAGCGCAGGCGGTTGGATGGCATTAGCCGATTCGTCGATGACGTTTTGGAACTGACGGCGAGTTTCTTCGATGTTTTGCAGAATCTCTTCATTGTGCAATTGGCGACGAATATCATCCGCGCCGATCTGCCGCTCAATTTCACTGCGGGTTTCGCGCAGGCTGCGTTTGAGCCTGCCAATCCACAGCCCAACCGTGCGCACAGTGCCTGGTAATTGCTCCGGGCCTATTACCACCAGTGCAACCACCAGACACACTAAAAGTTCGGTAAAACCTATATCAAACACAATTAAACCTTGGTGTTGTTTTGTTCAGTTTTTTCCGCGCTGGTCGTGGTAGCTGTACTTTTTTGTTCCAGGTTTTTCTGCGCTTCCTCTTCTTCTTTTTTGGCTTCATCGCTCATGGAGTTTTTGAAGCCTTTAATCATGCTGCCCAAATCGCTGCCCAGGGTTTTAAGGCGCTTGGTGCCAAATAACATCACAACAATCGCCAGTACAATAAGCAGTTGCCAAATACTGATTCCGCTAATACCCATGATGATTCTCCAATAAAGTGAATAGGTGATTAAGTGTTAGAACGTGCGGCCTTTTCATCGTGGCCAGACATATTAAAGCGACGCGCCAATTCGTTTAAGACTGCATCGGCACTTTCTCCCAAATGGGAGAGCATAACCAGGCTGTGAAACCAGAGGTCAGCGGTTTCATAAATGAGATCGCTGTTGTCACCACTGGTTTGTGCATCTTTGGCGGCCAGAATGGTTTCTGTACATTCTTCGCCAACTTTTTCCAGAATTTTGTTCAGGCCTTTTTGGTGCAAGCTGGCAACGTAAGAGGACTCTGCGTCGGCGTTGTTTTTGCGCGCCTCAAGAATAGCGGTCAGTTGTTTCAAAATGTCGTTGCTCATAGCCTTCTCTATCAATTTACACTCTGCTTTAGTAAATCTCGGCAGGATCTTTGAGAACCGGATCCACCGTTTGCCAGTTGCCATCTTTCAGAACCCGGTAAAAGCAGGATTCACGGCCAGTATGGCAGGCAATACCGCCCAACTGCTCTACTTGCAGTACCACTACATCTTCATCGCAATCCAGACGGATTTCATGCAATTTTTGTATATGGCCAGAGGTTTCCCCCTTGTGCCAGAGTTTACCGCGGGAGCGCGACCAATAAACGGCTTCACCGCGTTCAGCTGAGAGTTGCAGGGACTCGCGGTTCATCCATGCCATCATCAAAATGCGACCAGTGTTGGCATCCTGGGCGATTGCGGGAACCAGCCCATCGCTATTCCAGTTCACGGCGTCTAACCAATTACTCATAGTCTACTCGTACCCAATAGTTTACTCGTTTACCCTTGCTACAGAATCTTGCGCACGTATCGCTTTGAACAAATTATCGCGTAAATGTTGCTCGTTGAGCGTGCCAATAATCGCGCTGGTGACACCCGGTGGCGCATAGGCAAAGTCCAGTGCGCGCTGAATCGGGTCCTGCGTTTCGCGCTGTGCGGACAGGTTTGCATCAGGTGCGGGCGCATCATGGCAGATATGACCGCTGGCGAGAACCTTTTTCAAGAGGACGGCAGCACCATGTTGCGCAGATTTTGCGATGACTGGTGCCTCATCTTGCTGTCCGGCGTTGTAGGTCACCATCACCGCATCGCAGACTTCAGCGGCTAGCAGCCCGCCTTCCAGGGTTTTACTGGAGATACCCACCGCGCGTATCCAGCCTTCCTGCTTGAGCTGTTGCAAGGTGTGTAGCACCTCGGTGTGTTGCAGGATATCAAGGTCATTGCCATCCGAGTGGATTAGCACCAGATCCAGATAATCCGTACGCAGGCGACGCAGGGAGCGCTCTACGCTCCGGCGTGTGTGTTGGGCGCTGAAGTCAAAGTGGGAGTGGCCCTGGGTGGAAAACTTGTCGGGGGTGAACTCCTCACCGACTTTGGTGGAAATCACCCAGTCTTTGCGCGATTTGCGCAGTGCATCGCCCACGCGCTCTTCACTGTAGCCGTATGCAGGGGCAGTATCGATCAGGTTGACGCCCATGGCGTAGGCGCAGTCGATCAGGCGCCGGACTTGCTCATCGCTGGGCAGCTCAAATTGGGTAGGGTATTTGAGGCTTTGATTGCGGCCGAATTTAACGGTACCCAAGCCCAGAGTGCTTACGTCAATATCGGTGCGGCCAAGGCGCTTGCGGGGCATCATGCGGGGTTATCCTCTTGCTGTGGTATGGCGCCAGCGTGTTGTTTCAGGGCTGCTCATCGTCCGGCTCGCGAAAGCGCAAGGCGAGGGCCTCTTCGGCACTGAGCGCGGGCGGAAAGGCTTGTTCCCATGGGGTTTTGGCCAAGGAGGCCAGCGGCAGCCAGGTGAGTAGTGATGTTTGTGGGTGTATTGGTGCGATATTACCGCTGGTCAGTAACGCCAGTGCCTGATTGGCTAAATTAGGTGCCAGGGTCAATTTAGTAGGCCAGCCGACCAGCAGGTTACTGGCGCCGGTTGCCGGTGCTACAAACGCATTGTCGGGGCGGACAAAACCGGGTTGTAGCGGCTCTGCCCGGTCAATGGGCAGGCAGGCCCACTCGGCATCGTCCAGGTTTACCCAGGGGATGAGTTCTGCCAGCTCGGCGCGCGCACGCGCAATCAAGGCTTCTGCCTCCATGCTGGCACCTTGTTCTGCCAGGCTGCCCCCAGGTACCAGACATGACCGCCATCGGGTAAGCGATGACTGGATATGGTCAGGCGCGGGGTGGTTTCGCGGCCCAGGCAATGGCCGTAAAAGTCGAAGGGGTAATGGTGTTTGAGCATCACCTGTTGCAGCGGTCGCAGTTGCATGGCGGGTTGATCCAGTCCCAGTTCAGCCAGCAATTGTGCATTGCCTTTACCGGCGGTGAAGATAAAGCGCTGTGCATGGATAACCACATCGCCCTGATCGCCAGTGATTTTCACTGTCACCTTATTGGTGTTGTCGCGCTGCAATTGGGCCTTTTGCCAATCAATCTGGTAGCAACAGCCTTCGATATTGTTGGCGAGGTTGGCAACCAGGCTGGGGGTGTCTATCACCAGGTCTTCCAGGCGATAGAGGCTGCCGCTAAAGTCCTTGTGGCGCAGCAGGGGCGGGCGTCGATCCGGGTGCACCGCATCGACGCGGCCACGGGTGATCTTGCTGGCAAAAAAGCTGGTGATCTTGCTGCCGAGATCATCGCCCGACCACATAAAAAAGTGATCGCTGAGAATACGGGTATGGCGCAAATCCACATCGCCCTCGCCACACAAGCAGGCGCGCCAGTGTCCGGGCATTTCAGCGATGGCTTCGGAGGCGCCGGTCAGGGTCCCGGCCAGGGTGTATTTCATGCCGCCGTGAATCATGCCTTGTGAGGCGAGTGTTTGGTCGCTGCCCAAGGCCTTGGACTCAAACAGGGCGATGCTAAAACCGGCGAGTTTGGCGCGATTGGCCAGCCATAGGCCCGCTACCCCGCCACCGATAATGGCGATGTCCAGATGAATCTCGTGTTGGGGTGTGCTCATCGGCAGTGAATTTCCGGTAGCTGATCGGTCAGGCGGCGCAGTATAAGTGTTTCAGTGGCGAATTACCCTTGTCGCGCCATGCGCATGTGCTGCTAATATGCGTAAAAATTTTACGGGTATGTGGATCACGATGTCATTCACCTTGTTGTTAACGGATGTAAACTCCCCTCTGGGTAAAGCGCTGGAGCACGAGCTTGAGCGCGAGCCTTTCAAGCTGCTCATGCCGGCTGGCAGCCTGTTGGATTGGTCGGATCAGGCGGCGGTTAGCGCCTATATTGAGCGCGAAAAGCCTGATCTGGTAATTAATTGTCGCGGCTGGGAAGAGGCCTATCATCCCGGTGGCCAAATGCCCTTGGTCGAAACCGCGCGGCACTTGGTACCGGCCTGCAAGCTGGCCGATATCCCCCTGATCCACTTTTCCAGTTACAGCGTGTTTGGCGCTGACCCCAAAGGCACCCACAGCGAAAAGGATGTGCCTGCACCCCAGAACGAAACCGGTGCGGCGTTTGTGGAAGCTGAACAGGCGATCAGTGCCGGATTACAGCGCTTTATTGTATTGCGTTTGAGTTGGGTGATTGGAGCCTATGGCGATAACCATTTAACACGGCTACTCAGCGCCTTTTTGGCGGGAGCTTCGGTAACGGTGAATCGCCGCTTGCGCGGTGCGCCTACAGCCTTGTCCGATGCGGCGCGAGTGGCCGTTGCCATGGCCAAGCAAATCAGTTGTGGTGCCGAGAATTGGGGGGTGATGCATTACTGCAGTGGCGACGCCTGCGCAGAGGATGAATTTGCCGATCAAGTCCTGCAATTGCTGATTCAACAGCAGTTATTAACCGCTGAGCCAAGCCTGACACTGGTGGATGCCGAGCCAGAAAATGAACCGCTCAGTGCCGTGTTGGGGTGCCGCCACGCGCGCGATAATTTTGGCATACAGGCGCGCTCCTGGCGCCCCAGCTTATTGCCGTTGGTCAAGCAATGGCTGCACAACCGCGAGCAAATCAAAGCGGCGCAGTAGTGCGTGCATCGGCATAAAAAAAACCGCGAGACGCTGATGCGGCTCGCGGTTTTTATTTTTCTACGGCGGGTAATTAAACGCGCTGCCCTTTAGATCCTTTGAAAAACCAGGGTCGCGTTGGTGCCGCCAAAGCCAAAGCTGTTGGACATCACACGGTTCAGTTTCACGCCGTCTTGACGCTTGAGCGCGATGGGCATACCCACGGCTTCCGGGTCGAGGGTTTCGATATTGGCTGAGGCGCAAATAAAATCGTGTTCCATCATCAACAGGCTGTAAATCGCCTCTTGTACGCCGGTGGCGCCAAGGCTGTGGCCGGTGAGGGATTTGGTGGAACTGATGGCAGGAATATTGGCACCAAAGGTTTCTTTGATGGCGCGCAATTCAGCAAGATCACCCACAGGAGTAGACGTGCCATGTGAGTTGATGTAGTCGATATCGCCGTCAACGGTAGACAGCGCTTGTTTCATGCAGCGCACAGCACCTTCTCCTGATGGTGCCACCATATCGTAGCCATCGGAAGTTGCGCCGTAGCCGACGATTTCGGCATAGATTTTCGCACCACGCGCTTTGGCGTGTTCATATTCTTCAATCACCAAACAGCCACCGCCGCCCGCGATTACAAAACCGTCGCGGTTAGCGTCATAAGCGCGCGAGGCCTGGTCAGGAGTTTCGTTGTATTTGGTGGAGAGTGCACCCATCGCATCAAACAATGCGGTCAGGGTCCAATGCTCTTCTTCGCCGCCACCGGCAAATACCACATCTTGTTTGCCAAGTTGGATTTGCTCCATCGCAACACCAATACAGTGGGCGCTGGTCGCACAGGCGGAGGAGATCGAGTAGTTAACCCCTTTGATTTTAAACGGCGTTGCCAAACAGGCAGAGGTAGTGCTGCCCATGGTTTGCGTTACGCGATAAGGGCCAACACGCTTCAAGCCTTTCTCGCGCAGAATATCTGCCGCTTCCACCAGATTTTTGGAAGAAGCACCGCCTGAACCCATGATGATACCGGTGCGTTCGTTGGATACCTGGTCTTCGCTCAAACCGGCGTCGGCAATAGCTTGTTCCATGGAGAGATAGGCATAGGCCGCCGCATCGCCCATAAAACGCAGTACCTTGCGATCGATTAGCTCGGCCAGATTGATATCGATGGAGCCTGCAACATGGCTGCGAAAGCCCATTTCTTTGTACGCTTCCTGAAATTTGATACCGGAACGGCCAGCGCGCAATGCATCCAACACGGCATTTTTATCATTGCCCAGACAGGACACAATTCCCATACCGGTAACAACAACGCGTTTCATAGGCTACCTCTTTTGTATTTAGCTACAGCGCCTGAACAGCAGGTTTTCACAGAGTCTGGCGGATTAAACGGAGTGCCAGTATGCCATAGAAGGCACGCTGCTCACTCCTTGTTGTAATGGCTTGTAAGTTGTCGCGTGGGGGTTACGACTTAAAAGCTGTCTGTATTTTGGAACAAGCCAACACGCAAATCGTTTGCGAAGTAGATGTCTTTGCCATCGCAAGAAACGCGGCCATCGGCGATGCCCATGATCAGCTTGCGCTCGATCACTCGCTTCAGGTTGATGTGATAGGTGATTTTCTTCGCGGTGGGAAGAATTTGGCCGGTGAATTTCAGTTCGCCGCAGCCTAGCGCACGACCGCGCCCTGGGTTGCCTTTCCAGCCAAGGAAGAAACCCACTAATTGCCACATAGCATCCAACCCCAGACAGCCGGGCATAACCGGGTCGCCGGGAAAGTGGCACTCAAAGAACCACAAGTCAGGGGAGATATCCAACTCTGCCACAATTTCGCCTTTGCCAAATTCACCGCCGGTTTGGCTGATATGTGTAATGCGATCTAGCATCAACATATTAGGTTTGGGCAACTGTGCATTGCCTGGGCCAAACAGCAGGCCGTCGCCGCATTTCAACAGGTCTTCACGGCTATAGGAGCTTTGTGGTTCAAAGGTGGTCATCGACATTACTCAGGTTGTTAATGATGGCTACAGCAAGGCCGCCGCGCAAAAGTGCGCCATTCTAACCGCTGTAGCTCAGTTGTCCAGTTAGACGGATACCTGTTGCCTGGGCAATAGGCGTCGTCAGGGTGAATTGTTTCCTTGGGTAGCGCCCCGCGCTTGCGCGCTTAGAAACTGCGCGCCAAGGAGAACTCGGCCAGTTCCTTCATCGCCCGGGTGTAGAGGTTATCGGGCAGGTGTTGCAACTGTGCAATGGCAGATTGGACCTGCGCTTTGGCGGCATCGAGGGTGTAGGTCATGCCGCCTGTGGCTTGCACTATGTCCAGAATCGCGGGGAGTTGGCTGGCATCGCCGTTGCGAATTGCGGTAGCGATCAGCTCGGCCTGCGCCGGTGTTCCGGTACGCATGGCATAAATCAGTGGCAGGGTGGGTTTGCCTTCGGCCAGGTCATCGCCCACATTTTTGCCCAGGGTTGCGGCATCGCCGGTGTAGTCCAGGGCATCGTCCACCAACTGGAAGGCAACTCCCACATGACGACCATACAGGCGCAGGGCGTCACGCTGGGCCGCCGTGCCGCCACAATGAGTCGCAGCCACTTCGCAGGCGGCGGCAAACAGGATGGCGGTTTTTTTATCGATCACGCGGAAGTAGTTTTCCTCGTTTACCTTAGGGTCTTTGGCGTTAACCAGTTGCTGTACTTCACCTTCAGCGATGATGTTGGTGGTATCGCTGAGAATGGCCATCACATCCATATTGCCGATTCCCACCATCATCTGGAAGGCGCGGGAATACAGGAAATCGCCCACTAATACACTCGGGGCATTACCCCATTGGGCATTGGCGGTGGGGCGGCCACGGCGCAGGTTGGACATATCCACCACATCGTCGTGCAGCAGGGTGGCAGTGTGGATGAATTCGATAATCGCCGCCAGCGACAAGTGATCCTTGCCCTTGTAGCCCAGTGCATTGGCGGTCAGTAGTACCAGTAGGGGGCGCAGGCGTTTGCCGCCGGCTTCGACAAGGTAGTGGCCGATGTTTTCAACCAAACCGACATCGGAGTGAAGTTTCTCGATAATCAGTTGGTTGACTGCGCTGAAGTCGTCTTTGACGGCCTGATGAAATGGCAACATGAAGTTTTCTTATTTATCAGATGGGAGAAAAGATTGGCGGCAATGCTAGCAGCGGAGGATCGAGAGTCAAGGAAAAGCTGGTGCGGCGAGTGCATCGAACCAGATTGTCGGCTGTGGCGCCGTCGCGGCATAGGCGAGGGCGATTGAGTCCCCTTCGGGCAATTGCCACTGCTGAAACTGCCAGTCGGCATGGGCGTGGGGGAGTGTCGGGTTAATCGCGGCACGGATTTGGGGCGGTGCGCCGGGGTTGTTATCGCTCGCCAGCGTGAAATGAATATTCTCCAGCCCGGCAGAAATGCCCAAGCCGATGGCCTTGAAGAAGGCTTCTTTCAAGGTCCAGAGGCGATAAAAATAATCCGTTTGATCGTCGGCGGGCTGGCTGCTAAGAAGGGCGTATTCCTGCGGGTGAAAATAATGCTCGGCAATGCCCGGTAAATCCCGTGCGCGGCGATTGGCTTCTATATCCACGCCGAGCAGCGCTGTGCGGGACACCGCCAATAGTGCCCAATGCCCGCTGTGGCTAAGGCTGAAATGAATATCGCTGTGCGGGATATAGGGCTTGCCCTTGTCTGTGCGCGCAAAGGTGATGGCCGCCGCCGGTGTGCCGGTGTAGCGTGCCAGGCAGCTGCGCAACAACCAGCGACTGGCGATGTAACTTTCTTTGCCGCGAATAAACTTTTCTGCCTTGGCCTGCTCCTCCGCGCTCATGACGCTGAGAGCGGCCCTGCTATGCCATTCACCAACATGGCGTAGATCCAGCAGCCATAAATGTACCTGCTGATGCTCCAGCGACATGGGGGTGGAAAAGGGCGGGATGGACGGTGAGTGATTCAAGTTAGTCATGTGCTGCAATCGGGTTCGGGTGAAGCGGGATAATACGCGACTTGGCGCTCGCCCGCTAAATTGTGCCTGTGGCTGCTTTTATGCTCTAATTCGCGCCCTCAAAACATGCGATCCCTTTTCTCTCATTACTCCCACTATTTTCTGGAGCTGTTATGCAAATCACCGCCGACAAAGTTGTCAGCTTTCACTACCGCCTGAGCGAAACCGGCGGCGAGCTGCTGGAATCCTCATACGATGCAGAGCCAACACTCTACCTCCATGGGCATAATGGTTTATTGGCTGCGCTGGAAGCCGCGTTGGATGGCAAGCAAGCGGGTGACAAAGTCACCGTGAACCTGACGCCCGAGCAGGGCTATGGCCAGCGTCAGGAAGGTGCTACCCAACGTATTCCCATCAAGCATTTGTTGGGCTATGAAAAAATCAAAAACAAAATCAAACCCGGCATGAAAGTCGCGGTGAACACCCAGCACGGCCCTTGGGATGCCATCGTATTAAAAGTCGGTAAATTCAATGTGGATATCGATAGCAATCACCCACTCGCGGGTAAACATCTCGATTTTGAATTGGAAGTGGTAGAAGTGCGCGATGCCTCCGACGAAGAGTTGGCTCATGGCCATGCTCACGGCGTAGGTGGTCACCATCACGATTAATTTTCACGTGTTGTTGTGCCCCAAAAGCCCGCACTTGCTGCGGGCTTTTTATTGATGGGTAGTTTTGCGGCTCGCTCGCCTGTGTTGAGAATTGTAAACCTGAAGTCAACGTTGTCATTTTTTGATTGCGACTTGAGGTGGTGCTCGGTTATGGTGGGTTTTTAGGGCGGTATCCACCCTAACATTTACTATAACAACAGCGCTTGTCAGTGGCGCAACGGGCAATCACATGAATAATCCAACCAGCAGTGCCAGTCGTGTGTTATCGATTGATGTCTTTCGCGGCATCATTATTTTCACCATGGTGTTTGTCAATGAGTTGGCGGGTGTCGCCGATGTGCCCCAGTGGATGAAACATTTGCCTGCTGATGTGGATGGCATGACCTTTGTCGACCTGGTATTCCCGGCGTTTCTGTTTATCGTCGGCATGTCCATTCCCTTTGCAATTCAGGCACGCACCAACAAAGGCGATTCAGCGCTGGATATTTTTAAACACATCGCACTGCGCAGTCTGGGCTTGCTGGTGATTGGTGTCTTTATGGTGAATGCCGAATCCGGCTACGACGCTGCAGCTATGGGCATTTCTATGCCGCTGTGGACGCTGTTGATGTTTATCTATGTGTTATTGATCTGGTCGAATTATCCCAAAACCCTTTCACCTGCCTTGGTGTTGGGCGCAAAACTGATGGGGGTTGCTGGGTTAGTCATGCTCTGGTGGATGTACAAAGGCCCGGACGATACCGGCATGACCACCCAGTGGTGGGGTATTCTCGGGTTGATCGGTTGGGCCTATTTAATGGCGGGGACTTTGTTTTTAATCACTCGCCAATTCGCCGCACCCGCGACACAATTTTTTATGCTTGCGCTGGCATCGCTCGCCCTGATTGCATTATTTTTTGTGCTGGATGCAGCGAAAGCGAATTTGATGGGGGTGCCGGTATTGGGTGCACTGGCAGAATTCAATGGCAATAATACCCATGGGGCAATTGTGTTAGCGGGCGTGATTCTCTCGCAATTATTTTATTTGCCGAATTTCGCCGCCAATAAATTCAAACACTATCTTATTTTTACCGCTGTTGTGGCGTTGCTTGCGTTTGCCAGTTGGCAGGTTTCACCCATCTCCAAAATATGGGCAACACCCAGTTGGGCATTATTCAGTGTGTTCTTTTGCTGTTTGATTTTTGGTGCGGTTTATTGGCTGGTGGATGTAAAACAGCAGCGCGCCTGGACGGTATTTTTTGAGCCCTCGGCCACCAATCCCCTATTGGTTTATATATTGCCGTACATAGTGTTATCACTGTGTGGGATTTTAGGTTTTTATCTTCGTCCTGCGTTTTTTAACGCAGGTCTGGCGGGCATTCTGTGGAGCCTGGGTTTTGCGTGCGTGATGATGGGAATTGGCGCACTACTGACGCGCATGGGGTTACGGGTAAAACTCTGATGTATTGAAATAGCTGCCCTGTAGCGGGGCAGGTTTGCACTAATTGGTTTGGCGGCTTATGCGTCTTCTGTGCGCGGCCATGTAGGCTTGGCGCTAAACCAGAACTCCGGTTTTAAACCAATCAAACGATAAACGCCTTGCGGCAAATCCTGTTTGACATTGACTATGTTGCGGGTCACCTGTGCGTGGCTAATTGCACCTTGCACATACTGCTGCATCAGGCGCGCAATTTGTTCAATGTCTTGCTCGGGGGATTCAAGCAAATAATTGCCATCTTTTAAACTGCGAACCAGTGCTTGATTGTATTTCGCACCGCGCTCAGTCATCAGCTGCAGTGTGTCGGTGATGCGCGTGTCGCCGCAGCCGGTTTGCATACCCGCGCTAAACATGGCGCAGCCGGGGACATTGTCTTTGTCATCCCCCAGTTTGTTGATGTAAATAAACTGCAGCCAATTTTCCAACTGTTCCAATGGGGTATTGATGGGGGACAGGATACAGTCCAGATCCCGACGAATCACATCCCAATGGTGAGTGGTTGCCTCGCAAAAAAGCTCCGCTTTGGATTCAAAGTGGTGATAGAAGCTCCCCTTGGTTACGCCCGCTTGTTTGCAGATTTCATTCACGCCCACAGAGTTGTAGTTGCTGTTCCAAATCAGGTTCAGCGCGGTTTCCAGTAGCAAAGTGCGGGTATCTGTAGTGCTCATAAGCTGGATTCTCGTACAAACGTTATGGTTATTATGATACCGGGTGGTATGTTTTTCAATCGCAAGCTTGCGCCTTGCTGGGGCAGTATGCCACTTATTCTGCTCCATATTAACTCCCTCTATGTGCCGACCCCCTTGATTTTACTCACTTTTCTGAGCTGGCTGCCGCCCAGATTTTGCGCACCATAAAAACAAAATAAAAAATTTGTTGACCACCATACCTACCGGTATGTATAGTTTTCCGAAATGACCCGTTTAACCCCGCCGATTTTGTATCCAGGGAGTTTTACCCAGGCATTATTTTGCTCAGGAGCAACAGGAGACTATCATGAGTAGCAGTATTTCCCCTCGCAAGTTCTTAACTTATGGCGCTCTGGCCATACTCACAGGTATAGCTGGCTTTCATTACATAACGGGCGTTGCCGCTTCGGCCCCTGCTGCCGTACCGCCTGCTCCCGCTGTGGATGTAATGGTGCTGGCGCCTCAGGAGATCCGTACCTGGGCCAGTTTTTCCGGACGTTTGGCGCCAGTTGAAAGTGCCGCAATCAAGCCGCTGGTGAGCGGCACTATCCAGCAGGTGCTCTTCACCGAAGGCCAGCAAGTGAAAAAAGGTCAGCCACTGTTTGTGATTGATCCGCGTCCGCATCAGGCATCGGTTCAGCGCGCACAGGCACAACTGGCGACGGCCCAATCCCGCGCCAAGCTGGCACAGGATGAACTCAGTCGTGCCCAGCAATTGATTGCCGCCAAATTGGTCTCGCAAAGTATTTATGACTCGGCGTTGAGCACCCATCAGGTTGCGCAGGCCGATGTAAAGCAAGCGGAAGCGGCCTTGAGTCAGGCAAAGCTGGATTTGGAATACGCCCACATTAGTGCGCCAATCAGCGGTCGTGTTGGTCGCGCGGAATTAACGGTAGGCAATGTGGTAGAGGCGGGAGCCAATGCGCCGCTGCTTACCCAAATTGTTGCCAACGACAAGCTTTACGCCGAGTTTAATGTGGATGAAGCGACATACATTCAATTTGTGCGCAACACCAAAAATACACAATTAATGCCGGTGGAATTAACACTCGCCAGCGATACCAGTGTGGTTTATCAGGGCAATATCAGTGCCTTTGATAATCGCCTGGATACCAACAGCGGCACCATTCGTGCACGCGCCATTGTCGACAACAATGATGGTGCATTAACGGCGGGAATGTTTGCCACAGTGCGTTTGGGGTCGGCTGAAAAAATTCAGGCGTTATTAGTGCCCGAGCGCGCTATTGGCACCAACCAGAGCAAAAAGTTTGTATTGGTTGTGGATGAAAATAACACGGCAACTTATCGCGAAGTAACACCCGGTGAACATCACCAAGGGCAGCGCGTTATCCTCTCAGGTGTGGCGGCGGGTGATAAGGTGATTGTGAATGGTTTGTCCCATGTGCGCCCCAATTCCACCGTTAATCCCAGTGTGACCCAAGCGATCGATGCAACCGTTGTTGCTGCCAATCATTAAGCGTTTCCCTTAGTCAATTTTTGTGTGTAGGTCGATGTGCTGGTGTATTTCACCAGCACTCTCCAAACGCATCCGTTATTTCATTGTTTTTCTTTTGCTTTTATACAGCCATTAGCAGGCAGGCTCACCATGAACATATCCAAATTTTTTGTGGATCGTCCCATTTTTGCCGGCGTGATTTCACTGTTGATTTTTATCGCCGGTTTACTCGCCATGTTTCAATTGCCCATTTCGGAATACCCGGATGTATCGCCTCCATCGGTCGTGGTGAGTGCGTCTTACCCCGGCGCTAACCCGAAAGTCATTGCCGAAACGGTTGCAACGCCGTTGGAAGAGCAGTTGGCGGGCACTGAAAATATGTTGTACATGTTTTCGCAGGCCACTACCGATGGTCGCTTGACGTTGACTGTCACTTTTAAAATCGGCACCGACGTTGACCTCGCGCAACAGATGGTACAAAACCGTGTTTCCCAAGCGCTGCCACGTTTGCCGGATGTCACCCGCCAGCGCGGTGTTACCGTGGTAAAAAGCTCGCCCGATTTAACCATGGTGGTGCATTTAATTTCGCCGGATAAAAGTTACGACGAACTTTATTTGCGCAACTATGCGCTCATGAATATCAAAGATGAGCTCGCCAAAGTGACCGGTGTAGGCCAGGTGCGTTTGTTTGGTTCAGGCGATTACGCCATGCGTATCTGGTTAAACCCGGAAACTATCGCCGAGAAAAATCTCACCGCTAATGACGTAGTCAATGCGATTCGCGAACAAAACGTACAAGTTGCTGCCGGTATGATCGGTGGTGCACCCGTCACCGATTTGGTGGATGTGCAATTACCCATCAATGCTAAAGGTCGTTTGGATAACCCGGAAGAATTTGGCGAAATTATTATCCGCGCGGGCGCTACTGGTGAAATTACTCGCTTGAAAGATGTGGCGCGCATTGAAATGGGTGCGTCAGAATTTAGCTTGAATGCCATGTTGGATAACCAACCGGCGGTGGCAATTCCTATTTTCCAATCGCCCGGCGCCAATGCCATTCAAATTTCCGATGCGGTGCGCTCTACCATGGCGCAGTTGTCCGAGCGTTTTCCGGCGGGTGTAGAATACAAAGTGGTTTACGACCCTACCATTTTTGTTAAAAGCTCAATCAATGCGGTGATCAAAACCCTGCTGGAAGCACTGGCTTTGGTAGTGGTAGTGGTGATTCTATTTTTGCAAACCTGGCGCGCGTCTATTATTCCGCTGCTTGCCGTTCCTGTTTCAATCATCGGTACCTTTTCGTTGATGTGGGCTTTCGGCTTTTCGATTAACACCTTGTCTCTGTTCGGTTTGGTATTGGCGATTGGTATCGTGGTGGATGATGCCATCGTGGTAGTAGAAAACGTTGAGCGAAATATCGAAGAAGGTTTAACGCCGCTGGCCGCAACTTATAAAGCCATGCAAGAAGTGAGCGGGCCGATCATTGCAATTTCCCTGACCTTGGTAGCGGTATTTGTACCCATCGCGTTTGTCAGTGGTTTGACCGGTCAGTTCTATCAACAATTTGCGTTAACTATTGCAATCTCTACCGTGATCTCTGCCATTAACTCGCTGACATTAAGCCCGGCATTGGCTGCGATTTTGTTAAAAAGTCACGATGCACCCAAAGATCGCCTGACGCGCATTATGGATAAACTCTTTGGTCGCTTTTTTGGTTGGTTTAATCGCAGTTTTAATCGCGCCTCCGGTGATTACTCAACCAAAGTCGGGAAATTATTAGGCCGCAAAGCAATGGCTGTAGGCGTTTATGCGGTGCTGCTGGCGGTGACGGCGGTCGGTTTTAATATTATTCCCAAAGGCTTTGTGCCCGCGCAGGATAAACAATATTTGATCGCTTTCGCCCAGCTGCCCGATGGCGCCACTCTGGCGCGCACTGAGCAAGTCATCCGTGAAATGGGTGAGATTGGTTTGGCCGAAGCCGGTGTGGAAAGTGCAGTGCAATTTCCAGGCTTGAGTATTAACGGTTTCACCAATAGCTCCAGTGCCGGCATTGTGTTTTTAACGCTGGATGCGTTTGATGAGCGCAATGGTACAGATTTATCTGCTGCCGCTATTTCACAAAAACTGCAAATGAAATTTGCCGGTATTGAAGAGGCATTTATTGCGGTATTCCCGCCTCCGCCAGTACGAGGATTGGGAACTACCGGCGGTTTTAAATTGCAAATTGAAGACCGCGCTGGTTTGGGTTACGAAAAGCTGGCAGAAGTAGTTGCGCAGGTGCAACAAAAAGCCATGCAGCGCCCGGAATTGGCGAGTGTGTTTTCCAACTACAAAATCAATGTGCCGCAATTGTATGCCGATGTGGATCGCACCAAAGCCAAACAACTGGGCCTGAATGTAAAAGAAATCTTTGACACCATGCAAATCTATTTGGGGTCGCTCTATGTGAATGATTTCAATCAATTTGGTCGCACCTATCAAGTGATAACCCAGGCTGATGCGGAATATCGTAATACACCATCGGATGCATTGAATTTAAAAGTACGCAATGTGCAAGGCGATATGGTGCCGCTGGGTGCAGTCTTGTCGATGCAAGAAAGTTATGGTCCTGAAAGTGCGGCGCATTACAACGGTTATCTGGCGGCGGATATTAACGGCAATGCAGCTCCCGGCTATTCCAGTGGCCAGGCGCAGGATGCGATTGACGAAATCTTGGATGAAGTCCTGCCCTCCGGCATTGTGTATGAATGGACTGACTTGACCTATCAGGAAGTGCTGGCGGGCAATACAGCGATTTATATTTTGCCACTGTGTCTGTTGTTGGTGTTCCTGGTGCTGGCCGCACAGTATGAAAGCTTGGCATTGCCACTGGTAGTGGTGACTATTGTTCCGCTCTCCATTTTGTCTGCCCTCTTTGGTGTGTGGATCACTAATGGCGACAACAATATCTTCACCCAAATCAGTTTGTTTGTGCTCGCCGGGCTTGCCAGTAAAAACGCCATTCTGATTGTGGAATTTGCGCGCGAATTGGAGCAGCGCGGCATGGCAACTTACGAGGCAGCAATTACCGCCAGCCGTATGCGTTTGCGCCCGATTTTAATGACCTCATTTGCGTTCATCATGGGGGTTTTGCCAATGGTGTTCTCCAGCGGCGCTGGTGCAGAAATGCGCAGTGTTATGGGCATCGCGGTTTTCTCTGGCATGTTAGGTGTTACTTTCTTTGGCTTGTTCTTTACGCCGATGTTTTATGTGTTGTTGCGCAAGCTGGAAGGCAAGCGCAATTATAAAGTCGACGGTAAAGATGCATTTTTACCTGCAGAACATTCTGCTGTTGCAAACCATAAGGAGTTGCAATCATGAATATTCCATCCCTCTTTATAAAAGGGTTTGTCGTGGCGGTGCTACCTGCCATGATCAGTGCTTGCCACAGTTTTAAATCAGTAGAGCAGTCGGCACAGCTCGCCACTATCCAACCGGCTCCGGCGGCTTTTGTGCTGCCTGCCAAAGCCAATGAGCAACAACCTGTCGCCGCATGGTGGGCGCAATTAAATGACGAGCAGTTAAATCAGCTTATTGCGGATTCACTGCAACAAAATCATTCAATTCGTATCGCGCAGGCATCATTGGCGGAGTCCCGTGCATTGCTGCGCAACAGTAAGTTGGATCGCTACCCCAAGGTTGAAGCAAGCCTGAGCGGTGTGCGCCAACGGCAAAGTGCTGATGTGGTCGGCGATGTAGATTCGCGTATTAGCGAATCCTACCAAGCCGGTTTTGATGCGAGCTGGGAGCTGGATATTTTTGGCCGCGTGCGCAATGGTGTGAAATTATCCAAGGCGCAACTCGCTGCGCGCGAGGCCGATTTACAGGCCGCGCAGGTAAGTATTACGGCAGAAGTTGCCAGCGCCTATATCAGTTTGCGCGGCAATCAATATTTATTGGATGTTGCCCTGCGCAATGTACTGAATCAACAGGAGACGCTGGAACTTGCCCAGCGATTTTCCGAGGTGGGGCGAGGTGATCAATTGGATGTGGCGCGCGCCGAAGCGCAGTTGGAATTGACTCGCGCCAGTATTCCCGGTTTAAACGCCGATATTAATATTGCGTTAAACCGTATTGGCGTTTTGACTGGAAAACCGACAGCTGAATTAAAAACAGCACTGGCGCTGGTGAAATCCCTGCCGCAAATTCCGGCATCGTTTGCAGTGGGTAATCCCACGGATTTATTAAAGCGTCGGCCGGATATTCGTCGTGCCGAGCAAGCCCTGGCAGGTGCGGTTGCGGAATACAATATTCGCGTAGCGGATTTGTACCCGAGTGTTACCTTCACCGGTGGTTTGGGGTATTTGTCCAGTGATTGGACGCGCTTGGGCAATAGCAATACGGACACCTTTTTATTTTCGCCCCGCATTCAATGGGCAGCATTGAACCTGGGCCGGGTAGATGCGCAAATCGATGCGGCTGATGCTCGCACCCAGGCGCGCATCGCCGAGTTTGAACAGAACGTTCTCACTGCGCTGGCAGAAACCGACAATGCGCTGCAGAACTTTGCACGCGAGGAAGAGCGTCGTACAACCTTGCAGCGCGCTTTGCAGGCGAGCAATCAAGCGGCCTCTTTTGCGCGCAAGCGTTTTGAAGTGGGTAGCAGTGATTTCCTTACGGTATTGGATGCCGAGCGCTCGCAGTTAAATCTGAGTGCGCAGTTAGCGCAAAGCGATATGCAAGTCTTGTTAAATTTGATTGCAGTCTATAAATCCCTCGGTGGCGGTTGGGAATTTGCCCAGCAATCTGCGCTGGCTGCGCGCCACTAGGATAGGTGCCTCGCTGCGCACCTTGTAAGGCCTGAAATGTTTTCTTTTTTGCCCGTGACTGTCCCCTTACAGTCATGGGCTTTTTTCTGTGGGGCGCTATACTAGCCACAACGTGAAACCCCAGTGGCTGCCCCCATCTCATGGATATGGCGCCCTGTTAATGAGTCGATATTCTATGAACCCGGTTCAAATTAATTGTCCCCATTGTTTTTCCACTAACCGTTTGCCATCCGAGCGGCTGACCGACAAGCCCAATTGCGGTAAATGCAAGCGCCCGTTGTTTGTGGGCAAGCCGTTGGAGTTAAACCCGGGCAATGTCGCCAATACCTTGGACAAAAATGACATTCCGGTATTAGTAGATTGCTGGGCTCCCTGGTGTGGCCCCTGCCAAGGTTTCGCGCCGGTATTCGAACAATTGGCAGTGCAATCCGAGCCTTATTTGCGCTGTGCCAAACTCAATACCGAAGCGGTACCATCCATCGCCCAGCGCTGGGGTATTCGTAGTATTCCTACGCTGATTTTATTTAAAGGCGGTAAAGAAGTGCAGCGCGTGTCTGGTGCTATGTCTTTACCACAATTGAAAGCCTGGCTGGTACAGGTGGGGGCGTTTGGTTAAGGGCAAACTAAATATAAAAAAGCCAGCGGGTCGCTGGCTTTTTTCGGGAAATGAACGGGACAAAGGCTATTACCAATAGCGCGGCAAATTTTTTTTAATTTCGATGTAACCCGTGTACTGCTCAATGTAACCGCCAATTAATAATTGCTTCATAATTCTGCTCACCATTTCGCGCGATGAGCCAACCATGTTGGCAATGTCCTGATGAGTCACTTTCGGGTTGTGGATGCGCTTGTCGCTATCGCATAACTTTTCCAGCGTGCTGCTCACACGTCCATATACATCCAGCAATGCCAAATCCTTTACGCTATCGGTCAGCTCGCGCACACGGCGCGTCAGCTCGGTAATCATCATCAGCGCAAAATCCGGGTATTCTCGCATCAATTCATGCACACTGGCTTTGGGCAGCATGAGCACTTCGCAATCGCTCAAGGTAATGACCGACGCCGAGCGCGGTTGACCATCCAGTAGCGACAGCTCACCAAAATAATCACCCTCCTGCATGTAATTCAAATTGACCTGGCGTCCTTCGTCATTGGTCAGGTAAGCGCTCACAGTTCCTTTGCGAATTACATACAAATGGCTCGACTCATCTCCCTCAGTCACCAGCACGGTATTTCTAGGGTATTTGCGCAATACGCTGTGCTTTTCCAGTTGGGCAAGATAGTGCGCCGGAACGGCAGCGAATAAACGGACGCTCTCTAACATGGCGGTGTACTTCCCGGTAAAGAAAATGGATTGTTATTGTCATCAAAACACACAATAATCGCTACTACTTATGCCCGTTTTTAGCGGGCAAGGATCATAATTCGGCATTAAATTTTCCCAATTGTCGCACGGAGAGCTATCGGCCTATGGCTGCTGCAGATTCACACCATTGTGAACAGACGCTCATGTTCACCGATATCGTTGGCTACTCGCGCCTGATGGGGCGCAATGAAGCCATGGCGATAGACATGCTGGGTGATTATCGCCAGATTCTGCTTTTCCATATTGAAGGGCAGGGCGGCCAATTAGTGGAATGTATTGGCGATGCTATTTTTGCTCGTTTTGATTCCGCCGCCCAGGCCGCTGCCGCTGCCATTGCCATCCAGCAACACCTGCAAGCCTTTAATGAACCAGATGACAAAAAACTACCGCGCCTGCAAACCCGCATCGGTTTACACAAAGGTGAAGTCACGCTGCGCGACAATGCAGTTTTTGGCGACACGGTAAACATCGCCGCCCGTCTTGAACCCCTCGCCGTTGCCGATGGTATTTGTATTTCACAAACGGTATACGATGACATTCGCCTTAGCCTGTCGGCACCAGCCAAATATCTTGGTGTGCAGACATTAAAAAATATCGAACAAAAAATCCGTGTCTACCTTATCAAACCCGCCGGTATTAATTGGCGTGACCACCTGCATTATTTTCTGCGCGGGTTAAATAAAAAAATTATTACCTATCGTTACCCATTAACGGCATGCTTGTTTGTCTTTATTGCCGCTGGTTTTTATTTTGTCCCTCGCTGGTTAGTGCCGGGTTATACGGCCAACTATGTGGAGATTGCCGATTTTCAAAATTTAATGAACGAAAAAGGCGATGCCGATTATTTCTCCGCCGGTATCACCGAAGCGGTGCGCTCACAGCTGGCAGATATGCGCGATGTATACATAGTAGGCACCAAAGAAGGCATTCACGCCCCCATCCGTCTGGAGGGCAGTGTACAACGCTTAGGCGACAATCTCCGTATTGCCTATCGCTTATTTCGCCGCAAAGACAATGTGCAAATTGCTGGTGGAAAGTTAGATGGAACCTATCAGGATATTTTTATTTTGCAGGATCGATTGGTGGGTGAGATTGCACGTTACTTGGCAGATGAGTTTGATTTGCAGAACTTTAGACCCGCGCCCTTAAGGTTAACGGGGAATGTAACGGCTTATGATTATTATTTGCAGGGTTTGGCGTATTTGGCTAAGCCGTCTTCTCTCGAGAATATAGATTCATCGATACAGTTATTCAACACAGCATTACTTCATGATGAAAAATTCTCTCTGGTAAATACAGGGCTTTGTGAGGCATATCGGCTCAAATATGAGCTGATTAAATTGGCTCGATGGCTCAATGAGGCAGAGCAATATTGTTTGCTTGCTTTGGCACAAGATGAGCGTTCCATAAAGACTTATAAAGCGATAGGGCGTATTTATTTTGAAACAGGGCAATATACGAAGGCGATAAATTATCTTGATCGTGCTCTTTTAATCGATGGTGGCGATGTTGCATCTTCCATTGAATTGGGAGGTGTTTATGATGTTCTTGGTCAAAAAGATAAAGCTGAAAATATTTATATTAAAACAGTGACTAACTCACCTAATAATTGGGAGGCATACGATGGATATGGTTATTTTTTGTTTCGAAATGGACGATATGACGAGGCAATAGAAAATTACAAAAAAATTCTTGATATTACCCCTGAGAATATATCAGCGTTGAATAATATAGCAGCTATGTATCTGCTGAAAAACGAATTCGATCGTGCTGCTTTTTATTTGGAGGAAGCATCACGCATAGAGCCAGATAGTGCTGTTTTTGCAAATATAGGAAGCATGTATTATCTATCCAAAAAGTTTACAAAGGCAGCTTTTATGTATGAAAAAGCCTTGTACTTGGAGCCTGAAAACTATCAATGGATGGTGTATTTGGCGGACGCGTATAAATTTATGCCTGGAAAAGGATTTCTAGCAGATCTATATTTTAGAGATGCTATCAAGTTTGCCAATAAAGATATCGAAGACAATCCAAAAATAGCAAAGAGCTATCGTTATCTCGCTTTGGCTAAAACTTACTTTGGCAGCTTCTCAGAAGCAAATGAAATATTAGAAAAAGCAGATAGCCTTGATGCCAAAAGTATTGAAGCGCTATCTTGTCATTTAAGGGTTGCTATTGCCCAGAAGGATGAGGAAAGAATCAGAGAGTATGTTAAGAAATTGCTCCAATCCCAGTATTCAGATAAATTGCTGCTTGCTAATCCTGATTTTGCTGTTTTAAAGGAGTCCAGGTTTGGTGATTTATTTGATCGGATTCATTAACTTTATTTAATAAACCGGGAGGTTTAGTATGCATATTCTTATCAGGTTAATTGTTCTGTGCGGAGCTTTTTTCACTGCCGGCTGTACTGCGGCCAGTTTGGAGAAGAGTCATAGCATCGTTTATCCCATGGAGGGAACCAATACTGCGGTGGTTGGCATTGGTGTGGATAAACAGGGGATTCCTTTCCTTGCAGCCAAAGAAATCATTGTTGCGCCAGGACAAAAGATACTCTTTGCTGGACCTGACGAATTTATCGTAGTATTTAAGAAAAAGAAAAGCCCTAATCGTAAAATAGAGAACCCTTCCAAAAATGGTGTGGTTGTTATCAGTGTGCCTAACCAAATTTTTGAACAGAGCGAGTTTGTAGAGGAATTTCGCAAAAACAGCGAAGTAAGATTTAGCTACGGTGTTATTGTTAATGGCAAAGAGCTTGATCCCGATATCATTGTCAGGCGCCGTTAAAATCAACGCTTTGTTGACATGATTTAAAAAGCGACCCCAGTGGTCGCTTCTTTATGTGAATAAATCACAATCCCCCCTAACAATTTCTCACAGACTCCCAATCTCTGCCGGAGTAATGTCTGGTTTGTAGCAGGGCGTCTGCAAGGATAGGCGAGCGAAACATGGGTTTTGTTGATCAAGGATGACCGTGTTATGCCTTTCAGGCTGGGCGCCCGGCTACATTTGCGTTGGTGGCAAATGTACGTCTCTTGCAAAGGAATTTTGCTAATGAACCGCATGCATCTCTTTCTTTTATTTGTAGTTTTTCTATTAATCCCGTTGTCTGCACCTGCGTTCTCAGGTCTTATGCCCGCCGCTCAGCCGGATTGCGATGGTACCTCTGCACAAGAATGTCATCCCTCTACCTTGTTGGCGGCGGATCATCCCCCAGTTGTTTCCGCTGTTGTGTCGCCCGATGATTCGGCGGGTAAAGCTACTAATCGCCCGGTTGCACCCCTCGTATTGCAGGAATTTATGCAACAAGAGCACGCTGAAAGCCGTAAACAATGGTTTTTATTGGTGATTATTGCCGTGGTGGTTTTAGTGGCGGTTCGTAGTGCTCCCTCCATGAAATAATCTGCTCGCGACCCTCATCGGTGGCAGATGAATATGCTAAGCACTCACTCATGTCATTTAGGTTGCAATCTCCTGTGTCACCAGCGGAGTTCTGGCAGATTCAGGCAAAAAGCAACGCTCCTTCTATTATTGCTGCTATAAGTTCTTTTGCTGTTTTATGCGCCATAAGCCTGATGCATTAAGCTGCATCAGGCTTTTTATGCAGATTAGGTGATGACAAAGTAGCGTCAAGCCCGCAGAATTCAGCTCCCGATACCCCCCGAAACCGAGCGCCCATGTATTCGATATTGCCCGCCATAGTTGCATTTTTGTTTTTATTTTTTGGCCTTTATGTCGCGCATTCCAAAGGTCTGAACCGGGTAACAGCCGCATTTTTAATCCTATGCATTACCACCTTCTTTTGGCAGTTTGTATGGGCAATCTTATTTCAGGTAGAAAACGAAAAGCTCGCACAGAACCTGATAGATTTGGGGTGGCTGTTAATCTTGTTTTTGCCGACAAGTCTGTTTCATTTCCTGGTGGAGTTGACCGGGCAGCAGCATCACAAACGCAAGGTATACGCTTCTTATATTTTTTCCATTTTCCTCGCGGCTACCCATGTCACTACAGATTTGGTGATTAATGGCAACTATCATTATTTTTGGGGCTTTTACCCCAAAGCAGGTATCTTCCATATTCTGCACGTACTGCAAACAGCCACTGTGGTTATGTATGGATTGTATCTTGCTTACCAAAAACAAAAGCTGGTGCAGGCCGGCGAAAAAACCAAACTGCAATATTGCAGTGTTGCGTTGCTGATTTTTTCATTATCGGCGGTGGATTATTTGTGTAACTACGGGGTTGAATTTTATCCGCCGGGCGTAGTCTTTATCGCCGTGGGCTTGGGGTTGATTGCCCTGGCAACAGTGCGTTATCACGCCATGGATGATTCACGCATGCTGGTGGCAAGCATTGCCCATGAAATGCGTACGCCGCTGGCATCATTAAAATTACAGTCCAGGATGCTAACGGATTATTTACCGGAATTAATTCTGGGGTATAACCAGGCGCGGGATAGTGGGCTGTTGCGTCAACCTATGAATGAGCAAACGCTCACTCATTTAGGACGCACCGCCAAAATATTGGAGCGTGAAGTGGTTCAAGCCAACCATGCGATAGATATGTTGATGGCGCTAACCACCTCACACTACCTCAATGAAAAAGATTTTAAGCATTTCTCCATGAAGGAATGTGTTGAGTTAGCGGTGAGCCGTGTGCCCTATAAAAACGACGCGGAAAAAATAGTCAGTGTTGATGTGAAATCTGACTTTGTGGTGCTCGCGTCCAACGAATTCCTCACCTTTGTGCTGATCAACTTGATTAAAAATTCATTGGATGCACTGCGAGGCAAAGAACGCGGTAGTATAAAAATCACCATTATTGCCGATGCAGAGGGGAATCGCCTTGAGTTTCTGGATAATGGCATAGGTATTGACGAGAAAATCCTGCCGCACATTTTCGATCGCTTTTTTACCACCAAGGATCGCGGCAATAACTCGGGCGTTGGTCTAACCTTCTGTCGTAAGGTGATGGAATCGTTTGGTGGCAATATTACTTGTGAGTCAAAACTAGGCGAATATACGTTGTTTACGCTCACCTTTAAAAAATAACACTTACACCAGCACTCGACTTGCCGTATTAATGTAGTTTTCCACTGCTGGCAATAACGGCGGGTGCTGGTGTGGCAATGTCTCGTTGGGAAATTACTGCGCAATAATAATTGGTTGTTCCGCTCACCTTTGTCGCAGGGTAAACCTGCACGCTATGGTTGAAACTTTCTGGTTCGTAAAAGCCATCTTCGGAGCTGAACAGCGGGATAAATTCGTGTGAGGCGATACGTTGAATCAAGTCGGTGGGCGCGTCTTCCTCTTCCAGAATTTTTAAATGTTCTGCAATATCTTCCTCTGTATAAATCAAACACAGCGATTCATTGCCATTGCGTGATTGCAGGGTGAAACGCGAAGGGTTAGAGAGATAAAAGTATTCTTTTACATCCAGCTCACTGCATACGCTCTGGAAAAACTCTGCCAATTCTGCATCGGCAAAAAAGGGCGTGTTTACATCGACGGCTTCATTTTTAATGTGGCTGGTTAAATCCTGAAAGTAGGCATTTTGTAATCTGTTCATCGCATTGGTCAGTTGCTCCAACATGTTTTCATCACTCTTTTTAATATAGTAATGAATAATGTTTTCATTGAATGCATTAACTGCATCGCTAGGGGTCGCATGACCAGTCAAGAGTATTTTTTTAATGGCGGGATTGGTGATCTTTTTACAGAATTCAATGCCATTCAGGGTGGGCATGGAAAAGTCGGCTACCACCACAGAAATTTCCATATCGCGCTCGTTATCGCGACGCTTTAAGTGGGAGTGGTTGAGCACCTGTTTGACCCATTTGTCGGAGTCGCCGGAAAGCTCGGGTGTCGCTTTTTTCAACCCTTGTTGCCCCTTGGGTTTGGGGGCATTAATGTAGTTCAATGCCTCTACCGCATCATCAAATAATTTGAGGTTGTATTCGTTGGAAAACACCATGTCTAAGGAGGCAAGGAAATCCGGATTATCGTCAATAAATACGATCTGAGCGGGGTAAAAGAACAGTGGTATCTTGGATTTCAAGGTTATGTCCTGCTATCGGCAAATGCGTTGATTGTGGCGGTTAAGGATTATTGTTGATACGCCTGACTCAAATATATACAAAAGAACAGGTTTTAAACAGTCAGTTTCACGATTTAACCCTCCATTTTGGCGTGTCATTTGTGGTCATTGAAAGAAAAAGCAACGCCTGGCACTTAGGTACCAAGGCGTTGTGTATGGCTAATCAATGCTTTTGTAATAGTGCCCTGTTGTAATTGTTATGCAGGGCTGTCGCTGCGTAGGGCATATGGGTGCTTACTTCAGGTTGTCCAGATCTATATCGGTACGCTCAAACTTTTTGATCTTGCGAATGACCTGATCGGGTAGGCGCGCGATATGTTTCTCTTTATTAGCAAACACAATTTGCTGATAGCCACGCGAGGCCAGTTCATCGTTAATATAAAAGCTGAACAGTAAATAGAATGAACATTTTTGAATGTTAAACGCATTGAGTGCGCAGGTGACTGTCTGGAAGGGGAAGGCTTCTTTCAGATACTCGTTATGGGCGCGTTTGGTGATAAATACCCCCTGATCCTGCAGCATATCGTTAGAGATACATTCAAAGAACCAACGCTCTCTCACCGCACCTTGCCACTCAAAAAAATTGGAGAAATACACGTTCTGTGTCGCATTGGAATGCTTGAGTGATGTCTCAAATTTTTGGTAGTAAGTTTGCGGCGCAATTGGCCAGGCATTGGTGGTTGGCCAGCTGCTAATAACTTCTTCGGCACGGAAAGCAACAGATGAATTGGTAGTTTGCATGATTGAATCCTCATTAGTTTGAAAGGTCGGTTATGCAAATGAATTGTTCATTTGCTGACCTAGAGTAATGAAGCGCCAAACAAGACTCCACCGTTTGTGCTCCCACAAAAAGCGAAATCAAATTTATGTCGTTTAAATCATCTTTTATGTGGAGTTCTTATAAAATTTATCAAGATTTTGTATGCGTATTAATCGTTTTGGCACTTAAATCTTTTATTTTATATGCAGCTTGCTGCGATATTTGTTCGTATCATTTAATTATTTGAGCGCCATATCGGCTCAATTTGCCCCTGCATGCAACGCTTTACCTCATCATCAATACGATTATTGGGCTTCACGCATGCCTTGAGCGAGCGCGATGGCGTGAAGGCTTCCGTTATCTCTGCTGCGGGCATTTGCTGCGCTTGATCTGCATGGCGGCACGCCGTTGTTTTGAAGCTGTAGTTCGTTGCGCTGCCATTCGAATTGTATTGATCAATCCAATAATTACAGGTCGCAATCAATTGTTGCAGCTGTGGGTTTTCTGTATTCATCGCCCGCGGCTTTTCGCGTTTGCCAGGCGCGGGCTTATTACTTGGCAAGGGGCGGGTAGAATTACCTGTCGCTTCAACCCAGCGATGCGTTCCCGCCTTTTTATGGCATCGTTCCAGCGTCCTCGCATAATAGTCCCGCTCCTTAACCCACTGCCTCACCTGACTTTGATTGCCGCCATTATCAATATTGCGCTGAGTAGATTTCAGTTTGGATTGCCATTGACCGCAGTCACTAGCGAAGCTGGTTGTTGGTAGGCTTGACATAGCAAGTGTCGCAACAATGATGAATAGATTCTTCATAGGTCTTCTTCCCTGAATAGTAGTGTGTAGTGCTCCTTCCTTTAATGGATTTTATTCGATTGCAGCAGGGGAATTACGTGATCTATAAAACAGAAGGCGATACTGGCTTCATTCTTCCTGCTATAGCACAGGTTTCCAGGCAATAAAAAAGCCAGCGAGGCTTTCACCAGGCTGGCTTTATCAAATATGGTAATAGAGGCGGACTTGAACCGCCGACCCCAGCATTATGAGAGTTGATAGCCCAACCTCATAAAAACTAAATTCCTTGTAAATCAATGGCTTAAATCCTCACTAAACCTCATTGAATCACGCTGAATAGTCAAAATGTGGATGTCACAATGGTGATTCAAGCCGTCATCTCCTGTTAATAGTTGATTTTCGAATATTTCGTTTGTTGCGAATATTGCGTTTGTGGTTATACTGACAGATATGTCAATTCCGGCATATTCAACTTATCGGGCAAACCTGCAAGGATCTGTGGGTAGGATGAAAAATGACGAATCGCAAATATGAGCTACCTAGCAGCGAAGAAGTAGATCTCGCTAGGGTAAGTGCTGCGTCACTTACAAAATTTCTTCAGGCATTGCCTGATGATCGCCGAGCCAATATCAAGATGGGAGGAGAGGACTTAATTGTCCCAAGGCACGCTGTCGAGTTGTTGCGCGATATTTTGGCTGGTATGTCAGCAGGTAAAACTATCAATATTGTGCCAATGGCCAAGGAGCTAACCACTCAGCAAGCGGCTGACTTTCTGAATGTCTCTCGCCCTTACCTGATTGGTTTACTGGAACAGGGGGAGTTAAACCATACCTTGGTGGGTACTCATCGCCGCATCAGGTTTGATGACCTGCTGGTCTACAGGGAAAAGATGGTTAACAAGTCAAAGGTCGCAATGGATGAACTCATGAAGCTTTCTCAGGAGCTGGGTATAGGCTATTGATGAAATACATAGTCCTTTATGACGCGTGCGTTCTTTACCCTTCGGTATTGCGAGATGTGCTTTATAAAAGTCAATTTTTCTACTGAGATTTGCTGTTGATTGCTAATGCTCTGTGAAGCATTTTATGAATATAAATAATCGAGGTCGGTTCAATTCTTTCTGCTGTTAAATCTTGCGTTCGGTCATGTATCCATTTAGCTGAGCTCGTGCCGTCCACTTTTATGCCTACAACTCCAATTTTATATAATATGTAAAATAAATTGTTCTTAAAGTCTCTCAATATTTTTTCTGATGCAGGATACTCAGAATGCATATATTTATTTGCTAGATTAACAAGAATGTCTTCTTGCGACATGCTTTCGTTTTGAATTTTCATTATTAGAGATTCCATCTCATCCGTTGTAATAGTGGAAACTTTAAAGTTATAATTTTTGTGATAAAGAACTTCCATATATTTGTTTAATAACGGGTGTTCAACAGACCATTCATAAGTTAACGATTCTAATCGGTTGGAGGAGTATGTTTTTTCGGCTGACTTTATTATCTCTCCGCTTATTTGGGTTTTACCTTGGGCTTCAATTAAACACTCATTTACAAAAATAATTGCATCCCTCGGTCTAAGTAGGGTTCTTTCTAGAATGTAATCTGAGGCTGGTGATTTTTCGATGGTTGTAGGGAATATATCGTCAAAGTAAACATCATCTTTGGTGTATTTGTTTTTTAGTAGATGATTTATTCTTAGGTCTAGCAATTTTTTTAGTTGATCTCTTTTCCATTCTACTTTCAGAAAAAGGCTTTCGTATTTTTCTCTTTGAAATCCTGCGTCTCTTGTTTTTTCTATGACTCTATTTAATAAATCTACCCTTAAGGTAAATATAATCTTAACGTTCTCTATTTTTTTGAATTTTTTTATTGTTTCAATTAATGCCTTAATAAGCTTATATCGTAGGCTGTCCTCCACCCAGTTTTCATCAAGTTTGTCTATTACTATATATGTCTTCTTTTGTGGGTCTGTAAATATATCTTCAGAAAGAAGTTGAATTATTCTTGATAGTTTTTCCAGTTGAATCCCATTTACAACATTCTTTCCGATGTGAATTATCTCGGTTTTTTGTTCGTCGCTTAATTTCAATGCTCCTCCTGCCTTAATTTCTGTTCCTGGCATTTTTGAGGCAATACTGAAGCTAAGGTCTTTCTCTATTTTGTTCGTGAATTCTTTTATTCTTTCTTCTGTTGTTATCCAAAACTTGGTTTCCCATTTTTCGAGATAATCCAGTGCTTCTTGTTTCTTTCTGTCGCCAGAAATTATATTTGTAATCGTGGATAGGAAGCTTGATTTTGCTGCTTGTGAGTCTATTTGATATTTGTTTTTTATCAGCTCTACCGCAAAAGTGTGCTGCCATAATACATTGTAAAATATGTCTAGATTTACGCCTACCTCTTCAAAAAACTTCAATACCGAAGAGTTGGATATGTGCTTTAATGCGAGTGATTCGGGCTCTATTCGTATGACCCGTTCGCATTTTTCTTCGAGCTCGTCAAGAAGTGCGCTTTTGCCTGCGCCGGTTCTCCCCAGAACTATCGCTGGCGCAGCTGCAGTATCCTCTAGAACCTCAAGATCCCCATTGTCAACGAAGCAATCACTTAGAAATCCTTTATCGTTTTCTGCATCCGCCTCTCCTATATTCATATGTTTTCTGAATACAAAGTCACTTTTGGGTAGGTTAGGCATTCTTAGCTCCTGCTTTTGTTGTTTGATAGTTTTTATTGGTGTCTATGTTGCGTTAATCGTGTTCTTAAGTGCTTGGTGGAGTTTTATCCATTAAGGTTGGTGGCGTCAAATTAATTAACGCTGAGCTTTTTGGCTGTTGGTTTTGATGGCGGGGGGGGGGGGCAGGCAATAAAAAAGCCAGCGAGGTTTTCACCAGGCTGGCTTTATCAAATATGGTAGCTAGAGGCGGACTTGAACCGCCGACCCCAGCATTATGAGACATGCGCTCAGCATCTTGAATCTCTTAACTTAACAGTAAGAGGTTTAAAAAATGCCAGCTAAATCAAAAATTTACGGGGTTATCTGTACCAAAGGTGGTGTCGGGAAAACCACTATATGTGCCAACTTGGGCGCCATTCTAGCGGATATGGGACAGCGAGTGCTACTTGTGGACGCTGATCCACAGCAATCCCTATCTCGCGTTTACCCCATCGTAAATCAAGCCAACTTCGGCCTTACTCAGGTCTATCGTGCTGCGAGCGCTGCCGATTGCATCTCTAGTACAGCCATCCCCAATCTCGATATTGTTCTGAATGATGATCCTCATGGGGAGCACATTACAGCGTTTTTGCGAGAATCCTACGTGCATTTTCAGCACCTCTACGTTGCATTGCAGGAGCTTGGTTACGACTACATCCTGATTGATACTCAGGGAGCTAAAGGAATTATTCAGGAGTCTGTGATTTGCGCTGCCGACGTGCTTGTTTCACCCATCAAGCCGCAGGTGCTGGATACCCGCGAATTCATTCACGGCACTATCGAGCTTGTGAACAAGTTCAAGCCTCGCCCCGGATTCATGAGCGTAACCGGGCGGCCACTTCCCCCAATCCGTGTGCTGTTCAATATGTGGGATCGAACTGGTACCGCAGCGAACATTACTGCGGAATTACGCAGCATGTTCGACCAGGCGGTTGATAACCAAGTCACCGTTTTGAATACCACCATCCCACTTCTAAAGCCCTATTCCGAGGCGAATGGGCGCGGTATTCCCGTACACCGCTACGAGGTAGCACGCTCCGGCCCTACGAAATCGGCTTTTTACACCATGCTCGCCCTCATCGAGGAGCTTGAGCCGAAATTAATGGGTATTCGCCCCCAGTGGAAAAACAATTAAGGAGTTGGCCATGGACAAGCATGTCATTCAAACCCGTGAAGAACAGCTGGATTGGGTAGAGAACTTACAGCCAACACACATCAATACCAATCAGCATGAGATCGAAGTTACAGGCAACAGAGTTGCTTCCGACCGTTTTGAGTCCAGAAGCGTTTTTGGGAAAACCCTTGTTGTTAGTAAAACCGGTTCTGGCAAGACTCGCGTGGGGCATTTTTTGAACGCTGTAGTTTGCGATGGCAGAGAGGTGAGCAATGAGCAGTAAAAATAGCCCCCCCGTCAGCAGCCTTCTGAATCGCCCTCACCTGCAAGGTAATGTCAGCGATGTTGTCCCGTCTGATCCGGTGATCCCTACGCGCATCGTTGTCACGCTCAATCAAATCGTTGCGTATACGGACAACCCGCGTCAGACCAGAAACCCCATGTACGATGAGATTAAAGATTCGATTCGTAATCGCGGACTCGATCACGCCCCTAATGTCACTCGCAAAAACCCAACCGACCCTTACATGATTAAGGACGGTGGTAATACACGCTTGCAGATACTGCGAGAGTTATTTGTGGAAACTGGTGACGAGAAATTTTATCGCCTTGATGTGATGTTTCATCCGTGGAAAAACCAGCTTGATATGCTGATTGGTCATGCGGTGGAAAACGAAATGCGCGGCAATATGATTTTTATTGAACGCGCATTGCATGCCAAAAAAATTAAACACGAAATGGAAGCGGTAGATGGAAAAACCCTTTCGATTCGTGAATTGGCGAAAAGAATAAGCACAGAGGGTTGGTCTATTGATCAGACCAGCTTAAATCATTTGCTATATGCAGAAGAAAACCTTTTGCCGGTAATCCCAGAGGCGCTTTGGTCTGGGATAGGTATAGATCGTGTGAAAAAAATCAGGAAGCTGCTGGATGTATGCCGCACCTATTGGGAGGCGGTAAGCACACCTGACGAAGGTGTGTTTGATGAAATCTGGAAGCCAGTATTTTCAACATTAGATGGCGATGGCTTTGATGTATTTAAGGTTGAGTATGAGTTGTGCGGCGCAATGGCGCAGCGGCTCGACGGCCCTATTATGTCGGTTACAGCGCAAATTCAGGGGCTGCTGGAGGGTATGAAAGGATTGGAGCTGATGCGACCAAAGCATTTTGTTCCTGAGCCGAAAGTCCCGCTCGCACCCAAACCATCTACGGCAACAAAAAAACAGGAATCTGCGAATACCATTGGTAGCAATCAGGCACCAGAGCAGGTAGCAACTCAACCTACAACACACGCTGCAGAAAATTTCACTCCAACACCACCCACAACATTTCTCAATACCGGTGGCCAGCCCTGGGATGTAACCACTCAGGGCGAACAGGGAGGCTTCCTCTCACCTGAACTTTCATCAAGCAACTCATTCGAGGATGACTACCGAATTCCTATCAGTGAAATATCGGGTGGTTCTCCGGTGTTGTATCGCGGCCATCCCGGGCATACAACCTTTGGCCTACAAGAGCGTGCGTTTGAAATTGCTCAGCAATATGCCAACCGTTTTGGATTGATCGAGAGCGTGGTGTGCACACTCGACAATCGTGATGCACATATGGGGTTTGTGTTGAGAGGTGGTGACGATTTTTATCGGCTCTCCGAGCTGCAGCGCATCCATTGGTGCGCACTTAACAATATCGCATTGATTCGCTATCCGGATTCACCGGCACGATTGATGGATCTTATGGGGAATCATAATCCCGAGGATGCATTGGGCATGATGGCGTCAGCCAATTTTGCCCGGTTCATTATGTTTGGCGAGGCATGTCGTGGCGATCAATTCATGTCTGATGCATGGGAAGAACTGGCAGAGTTAGAAGCTATTGCGGCCATCATGATTACCCGCACGATTGAGGAATCAGCTCGTGTTGATGAAGTGCCAGACCATTCATTTGATGAAAATTCAGGGGGTGTGTAATGAGTGCGAATTACCACCTGATGATTATCAACCAGCAAATTTTGCTTGCCGCAGCTGATGCCTTGCGTAGCCAAGATGCACACCTGTTGTCGCAACTTGGTTTGTCATCCATTGATGAAGCCACTGCAGAGCAACTGCGTAAAGTGAGTGTGGATAGACTGGCTTGTCTCAATACCTTTCGCGGCACATTGCTCGATGTGAGATTGAATACCCAAACGCTGCGCATGTTCTTGGGTTTTGCTCAGGATAAAGTCAGTGAGGACGACCAGATCAATGCCGCCATTCGCGCGGGAATGCGTCAACCCATGCTGGAGGAACTTAAAGGCATTAGTCGCCGGGAGTTTGCTTCACGGCGTCAGCATATGGGGCTACCAGAGCACACGCGCGGTCGTATTGAGGTGCTGAGCGAGGAAGATGAGCTGAGTGTGTTGCGAGCATGGAAGCAGTTGGAATCGGTCGAGGATGTGCTTGATCGCTACTTGGAGTTGCATCGCCAGACCGGAATTGGCCTTGACCAAGCATATACCACCATTAAGTCTTTGGCGTGATGCGCATGGAAACGAAATCCAAAACAAGTCTACCGATGGATGCGATACAGCGTCAGATTAATCGAGCAGAGCGCGACCTCGTTGAGCAGCGCACTCAGCTAGATGACGATGATGGCATGGCGGTGCTGTTTACCGGCAACCACCATGATGCGTTCCCCAGGCATCTGGTTGTTAATAGCCAGTTATCTCCTGTCGAAAAAACCACATGGCAGGTGATTCGATTGGCGATCAGCGATCCCAGTCGTCCTGGGGCAACACCGCGCCGCAATGATATTGCGGCCATGGTGAATTGTTCCCCACCGACTGTGACAACCAGCAAGACGATGTTGAGGATTCGCGGTTGGCTTACCTACTGTCGATCTGTGCGCAGGAGTGGCCGGTTTGTTGGTGATATCTATTTGCTCAACGACGAACCCATGTCACTACAAAGCACCTTGGAGATCGACCATTCGTTTGTCGATTTTCTTGAGGATCAGTCACAAAGTAAAAATCAGAAAATTAAAATAGCGGCATCAGAGGTGCTTCAAGAAATACGAAACATTTCAAGCAGTGAATTACCGAGCGAGCTTGATCGTGTTGGTGCGCGTGTTGGTCGCGCAATGAAAGACCTCTATTACAACCAGAGCAAAAATTTTGCTCCGGTGGATGAGGCTGAAAAAAGTGATACTGATGCCAATCACGGCGAATCAAGCACTTACAGCGACCAAAGCAAAAAATTTGCTACGGATGAAAACGGTGAAAATTTAAACCAGAGTAAAAAATTTGCTCCGGCTGGGAAAGAAATTTTTTTCTCTCAAGGTAGTAGTAGTAGTTTTATTAATAATAAATATATATCTACTGCGCGCGTGCACACGCAAGGCGGCCAGTCAATCAACACTGCCGATGCGGAGAGCATGGCGAATTATTTGGAAATCGAGCGCCGTGGTCGCTGGGGTGATTATGACCATGAGCGCGAAGAGGCTTGGGTACGGAAGTTTTTACCTTGGTTTGCTCACGAACCTTTCAAACCCTACGTGATGTGGTTGTTTGCAGGCCGTGCGAATCTCATGCCGGTGATCTGGCAAAAAATTAAACCTCTTCCCAAACACAGTCAGGAGCTGGTGATTTACCAGCTGCTTGGACATGTTGCGGCGTGGAAACACGGTTGGCGTGAGCCGATACGTGATTCGGTTGGGTATCTGCACAAGCTGGTTTTGTTGCAGTCCTCGAATCAGTTGTACCCCGATGAGTGGGCGTTAGCGTTGAAGCGGTGTCGGGATGACGGTGATACGTTGAATTTTATTGATAGTCCGGATTTGAAAAGAGTGTAGGAGGCTCCTACAGCAAGAGCCATGTTTAAAAGTAACTTGGATCATTTTGTACCCTTGTAGGAGGCTCCTACAGAGAATTCACTTCCGTCAGAAGCGCACCACCTGCAACGGCAAGGCTTCTGAGGGGCTGATCGACCCTGTCAATAATCCCAGTCAGTACCAAACCCTGACAGCAATGTAAGGTTGGGTGGACTAGCTCCCCATTCATAACATGGTTGGGAGGGCTTTGAGAGTTCTGGCAGGCGGTGCAGGGATTGCTGGGTTGGGTGTTCGCGTGGCGATGCCCTGATTATTTTGGGAGTTTTGGATGAATAGGAATCCACTCCACGTTTATTTAACCAGAGGTTGATATGGAAAAAACTGAGCAAGACACAGTGACGATTGAGCAGCAAGGACAGGTTCAGGCTGTGACAACCAGTGCGACTGATGCACCAAAACCTGCGCGTGTGAGTCGGGCGGCATTAACTGCGCACATGTCGAGACCGCATTGGAATCAGGATGGCCTCAGTGATCCCGCTGCTGGTCGAGTTCCCCCGCTTCCATCGCAAATGAAGATGGGAGCCAAGATGGAGCTGCATAGTCATTTGGCAATTAATTTATTTCGCGGACGCCGTGGTGATCCAGATGCTAAGCGCAGACCGATTTATGGGCTGGCTCGATTTGCGCGTCAGATTGCAATGGTGTGGTCTGCTGCTGAAAAGGATGATCCATACGCAGACCAGTGCATTCTCGATGTGGAGGCAAAGTATCACGAGGCATTATCGATTTTTACTGAGCGCGAAAAGAACCTTAGTGACATCATCGAAGGCTTGGATGGTTTGGATATCGATATTCAAACCAGTGTGAAGCCAGCGGGTATTGATCTGCAGTTTTTTTGCCCGTGGGCTTACAAAGCAACCGTGTTGTTATTGCAGTTTGATCGTATGGTCAGACTGGGACTTACTGCAAGACATTTAGGTTTGATGGGCGATCAGGATTGGGATGCTGTTATTTCCGATAGTGCGCGTGTGTTGAGAAACATTTTTGCATTGCCTAGTCGATGGATTAGTACCGGTGTTACTCGGGATGATTGCCGCAAGAAAACCAAAGTGGCAAAACGTGCGTTAGGCATGTACGCAGAACGGAAGGAAGGCAGGCTCGTTTTATTGGATAAAGTGTTATCGGGTGAAGTAAGAGCAAAAATATCTCCCGTGAGTAAAGAGCTTGAGAAATACTTGGCGCAGGCTGCCAATTGAGTGCAGCGACAAAACCCAAAACCAACATGAATAGCTTAATTATGAATCCAGAATTTTCGCGGAAAATGGTAATTCAACCGGCGGCGCAATTTTGCGAAGCCAATATCATGGACCGTTCTTTAAAAGGCCTTTTAATGGATAAGGGGAGCCGAGGCTTGGTTGAGAAGCTTCACGGAATTCTGCAAAAAATTGAAGCAGTTCAAAGTGCAATGGAATCGCTGGTTGAACAGCAGCGATTAAGCGCCGATGCCGCAGGTTGTGACTGTGCATTGTTGTACTTGGCTCTCAACCTAAAAACCGGCCGTGATCGGGTGGAAGCTGAAAAGATCAAGTCGATGGGATTGGCAGAAATTCTGCTGAATCACACTCGCAGTGCGGCTGCGCTGGAGTGGCGTAGTGGCAAGGTGTTTTCTCAGGCGTATCAAATGACGCACTTAACGCGCATTCATCCTTTCAGTGCAGGGCATGAGCACCATCAGATGATGTTGGAGTATGTGAAAAAGATCGCGCCCGATTATTACCCTGTGTTAGCGGGTTACGATGGAATACGGCTTTCTCTCAATGCAGCGTTTAAGACGTTGAGAAAGGTGTTGGTTGAATTACATGAACTGCATAGGGAAACGTTTTATGGTGAGTCTATCGAGCGGGAAGCTGATGCCATGGGCAAACGAATCTTCAAGACATTGCCGGATAGTGAATACGTTGCTTACATCCTGAATCAGTTGTACGGGACTTAAGGAGTATTCAATGTCTTACGCCCTGCGAGCCAAAGCTGAACTGAAATTAAAAAATAATGATGATGGCGAGAAAATTAATTATCAGTTCGATAGATCACTTGAACCCTTTGAAATCGCAAAGGCCATGATGGTGCTCCATGCAAGTAATCATGGGATCGTTAAACTGAAAGATGATATGGGAAACTTCCTGGCTCAATTTATTGAGGAACTAAAGGCTGAAAAAATCAAGCGGGAGAATTCACAGTAAATACGAGGAGCTGAACGCACCGGCGGCTGCAAAAATGACAGCCTTTTAGGGGGGGGCAAAAAACAGGAAGGAAAATATCATAAATGTGTCGCGGGACACGCAAATTAAAATTTTGGAATTGATGAGTGTTATCATGAGTCTCTATGCGCAAAAAATAATTCAGAAATTGAAGCAGGAGGAGGATGTAGTACGACAGTATTCGTTAATCGTTGAGCTAATTGAAGATGGTTATCGGCCTGCTGAAATTGCGCGGTTATCTGGCCTAAAGGATTACACGGTAAGACACCACTCTCGGTTGCATGAAAAACTATCTGACCCAGTGAAGGAGCTATTCCTTTTTCAGAAAATATCATTCTCACTTGCCCGTGCGATTGCGGGGGTTGATCCAAAACGACAAGAACAAGCTGCAAGAAAAGCCATATCATCGGGAACAAGTGTTTCAAGCTTCCGGCAAATGCTGAATGAAAATGATGATGTAAAACTAAAACGGGAGATGGATCGTCTATCCGAGCATCTATCGCAAATGTCTGGACTGGATATAAAAATAAGACCAGACAAAAGTAATGCTCAAGCAGGTGCATGGATTGTTCGATATGCGGATCTCACCATGTTTGATGTGATATGTGAGCGATTCACCGGAAAGAAATCACTCGAAGATTATTGAACACACCTTATACAAATTGATTGCCGCAATTATTTACCTTTCTTAATAAACTGCAATTGTTGCAGGACTTTCAACTTCCCGAGCAACGACATCATCTTTTTAGGGCGCTGAATAGCGCCCATTTTTTATCTGATTTTTTTCAACGATGAGCGTTTTATTTGCACGATGTTTTGTTGGATATCTCCTATCTACATGCAACTAAAATCGGGAAGATGAAATTGTTATAAAACATTTTATCTATGATCTACGGATGATTCCTAAATGAAAAATTTCTTTTTTGGTGAAGGTAATATTGGTCGAGACCCCGTTTTGAAGTATGTGCCAGTTAAAGGCGTACAAAAACCAGTTCTTGAATTCGATATGCGAGTGACTTACGACAGATTGAATCAGGATTCCGGTGAGTACGAAGATAACGGTGGATTCTGGGCATCTGTAAGTTTTTGGGGTAAGCGCGCTGAAGCTGCTAATAAAATTCTGAAGTCTGGCGTTCGCGTATTTGTCATTGGCGAAATAAGTCAGGATGAATTTGTAGCAACTAAAGGCGAGCGCGAAGGGCAAACCATTTCAGTCACCAATGTCTCGGCATCGCATGTGGGGCTATCCCTGTTGGGGATTGAATCTATCAATTTAACGCCCAGAAAGAACAGGCCTCAGCAAGCCACAGGTGCAGCCCAAGAAGGCCACCCAGCTACCGATACTACCGAAGAAGAATACGCTCGCGCTTATGCAGAGCAATCGGGTCAATAGTTGTAGGGGGCTACCATGTCGCAGCGTGTGTTGATGATTGTTGAATCACCTAACAAGGCAAAGAAAATTCAGGGTTATTTTACTGGGTTTAAATTAATGGCCACGGTTGGTCATTTTAAAGATTTGCCACGCGATAGCATGGGTGTTGAGCCTCCCCATCACAAACCAGACTATGTGGTTTCCGAAGGTCGCCAGGGATTTATTACGAAGCTCCAGGCGGCCGCTAAGGAAGCCGATCTCATTTATGTGGCCACCGACCCTGATCGCGAGGGTGAAGCAATTGCGGCTCATGTTGTGAATACGCTCGGAAAGGCTCATAGCGCTAAAGTTTCCCGCATTACTTATACCGAAATATCCCGCAAAGCCATTGAGAGCGCTATCGAGGCAAAACGTAGCGTGGACTGGTCGTTAGTGCGCGCGCAGGAAGCGAGGCGCGTTGTTGATCGATATGTTGGCTATTTGGTATCGCCTGAGTTAACCAAAAAATTTAAAGCACGTGGTCAGTCGGGTTTTCTATCCGCTGGTCGAGTGCAATCAGTAGCCGTAAAGCTGATTGATGAACGTCAGAGATCGATCAGCAACTTTGTGCCAGTTGTCCACTATGGCGTTACTGCAAGCCTCGTTAAAGCCGGAATAGAGTTTGAAGCCGTTTGGAAGCCAGTTATTCCACAAGGTCAGCTTATTACTGACATGGAAGAAGCAAAGCGAGTTGCTGCGCGCACTCATACCTTAAAGGTTGTGAAAGTGCTTCAGGTACCGCGCAAGGTGGCGGCACCCAAACCCCTTATAACGACGACTTATGTTCGGCTGATGGCTGCAGCATTGAAGTTGACCACCAAGGCGGCGATGGATGCTGCGCAGAAGTTATTTGAGGCTGGGTTAATTACCTATCACCGTACTGATAGCCCCACCATGTCAGATGATTTTTCTCAATCTGTTCGTTCGTTTGCGGAACGAAACAAATTACCCGTTCCTCTCTCGCAGAGAGTCATCAAACAGTCTGCTAATGCACAGCAGGGGCATGAGTGTTTGCGCGTTACCGATATCGATCTGATGAATGCGCGTCTTGCAGGCGTTGATGATCCTGTTTTGTCAAAAGTTTATGAGTTGGTGTGGTTGGTCACATTGCAGTCGCAACTGGCTGACGGTGAAGATCAATCCGTGACTGTTAATTTTGTGAATGGCAATGAAGATAATTTTGTAAGCCGGTCACGCAAGAGCAAATTCGCTGGCTGGCGTGTAGCAGCAGAGAAGTTCAAACAAGATGAACAGTTAAAGCCTCTTGTGGCACGTGAGCAGCGCGATGATGCAGAGGGCGATGAGTCGGCCACATTGATCCAGTGTCTTCCCGAGCTTGCCGAAGGTGATGCTCTGACTCCACTTAAAGTCGATCTAAAACATAAGACAACTGAACCCGAAAGTCCCTATACCGAAAAAACCCTGGTAGAAAAATTAGAGAAGCTGGGTATCGGTCGCCCAAGCACGTATGCAGCGACTATCGAGCGGATCATCTCCATTGGGTACATCGAGCGAAACAAAAAAACACTGCAGCTAACGGTATTACCCGTGGGTTCTCAAATGGTGGCTGAGCTGGATAAACAATTCACCTTTATGGAGTACAGCTACACCGCTGAATTAGAGGGAGCATTTGATCTAATCGCACACCGTAAAGCGGAGTACCTAGCGGTTGTTCATGGTGCCTGGGAAAAGCTGCAAGCCGAGCTGAACGTATTCAAAGGGGAGAGCGTTGCAGCTAACCAAAGTGATGATGTTAAGCCGGTAGCTCAACTCAAGAAAGAATCAGTCAAACGAGAATGTAGTCCCGGCGACAAGTGTCCATCTTGCGAAGGTGGAAAGCTGACCGTGAAAAAATTGAACAACGGTGCAAATGCAGGACGATCATTTATTGGTTGCACCCGTTTTCCTACGTGCCGTTTTTTCAAATGGATGCATTGACTCATGATCGCGGCATCAACGTTTCAAAATCAGAAATTATTGATTCGAGAGGCGATCGATAAACTGGAGCGCCGCTCAAAAGAAATTCGCGCCCTCGTTTATAGCAACCCCTCGCGTGAAATTCTCACGCTACGAAAAGCGGTTGAAGAAAAGATTGCAGCGGTTGGTTATGCACAAGCGATCCCTTTAATTGAAGAGGCAACTCTGCAAGAGCGTAAATTGTTGTCCAGGTTGCGTTTGTTAAGGAGGACTTCACATGAACTTCTCCTCGAATTAATCGGTGTCGATTTGCAAATCGATGATTTAAAAAAAGAACTTTTTCAGTTGCATTATCCCCAGCTTAATCGTCAAAAATTCGGAGAATTGAATGAAGCAAAAAAACAATAACCTTGTTTATGTGTTGTTAGTACAAGCCTGCCTGATCGCTTTTAATTGTCACGCGACTGAAGTGGCTCGCACCGATCGTTACACCTTGGTATCCCTGGAGGCGCAATCGGATCAAGCAAAGCCGTTATCGACGATTGTGAGTGTCTCGCTCGGTAGCGATATTACTTCAGTAGGTGATGGTGTCAGTGAGCTACTCAAAGGTTCTGGATATCGCTGGCAAAGCATGAACGATGACGATTTGTTGCTGAATAAGTTGCCCTTGCCAGCAGTAGTTAGAAATCTGGGGCCTATACGTTTGAGTGATGCGCTTCAAACGTTAGCGGGTGAAGCCTGGATGTTACGAGTGGATAACTTGAATCGTGTCGTTTGGTTTGAAGTATCAAGTGCGACCAACAATAACTAACGGAAAGTAAAGGAGTATTGCAATGTTAATTTTAACCCGTAAACCAGCTGAGGCGCTGGTCATCAGTGGTGGTATCCGTGTGCACGTCATGGGAGTGAATGGAAACCAGGTGCGTATTGGAATTGAGGCTCCAAAGGATGTGGAGGTAGACCGCGAAGAAATTTATCTACGAAAACAACAGGAGAAAAATCACAAAAAAAATCAGCAGTAATAGACCGTTAAAAACCTATCCAACAACACTCATCAACGGAGTTGATTATATGAAGTCCATCTTTACATTAACCAAAGTACTGGCCATCTCTACAGTAATGATCTTATCGGGCTGTGCGGCCACTAACACCGCACTTAAAAAGAAAGACCTGGATGTGCAAACAAGAACAAGCACTGCGATTTTTATTGATCCGGTGTCACCTGCACAGCGCACAGTATTTGTCGATGTTAAGAGCAGCGTCCAAGAGTTCGATCGTGCAGTATTTAAAAAACTGCTAAAGGAAAGTTTTGCGGTAAACGACAATAACTATCAGTTGGTTGATGACCCTGAGAAAGCCCAGTTTGTTCTATCGGCATTTGTGTTAAATCTTGAAAAAGCATCACCCAGTGCATCCGATCAAGCGTTGAACAGAGGATTTGAAGGCGGTGGTGTGCTTGCTGGTGCCGCTATCGGTGGAGCAGCTCGTGGTGATTGGAAAGGTGCAGTAGCAGGCGGCGTGGTAGGTGCCGGTGTTGAAATGATTAGTGGTGCCCTGGTTAATGACATTACCTACATGCTGGTTTGCGATATTCAGATTAAAGAGCGCACCAAGAATGGAGCGTTAGTGAAACGAGCAACAGATATCTCAACTCGTGTTTCCGATGCTGGGTACACACAACAAAGTATTGATGAGACCAGCAACATGAAGGAATACCGCACTCGCATTGTTACAACGGCTAATAAGGCAAACCTAAAACTTGAGGAAGCCGCCCCTGTAATTTACTCAAAAACCGCTTCAGCTATGAGTGGATTTTTCTGATTGTTGTTGCGATCTGGTTTGGCCACCTTTCGGTGGCCTTTTTTTGAGGTTGTCTTATGACTAAGTTTTTCAGTGTAATGATAGCGCTGCTATCTATTGTGCTATGCCTATCTTTAACTTGGGCGTTGTATCAGCAGAGTATCCCGTTTGAAACCCAAACTGATGGGGTGCTTTTTATGCTTAAAGCACTTGCTATTAGTGCCCCATTTATTTTTGCTAATGGATATATTCAGCGCAAGATTAATGAAAAATAAATTAACTGATATGCGCCAATACGCTTATAAGAGCGATTTTTTATGATGGAAGAGAAGCTTGCGCGATTAAAAATTGTTGAGGATTCAGCTTTGCAGCTTAGGAGGGCGGTTAGTGATTTTGAGTTGAATGGAATGCTTTCTGAGTCAAAAGCCTTGTTCTATGTTGAGGTGCTTAACCAAATTGAAGCGGATCTGGTGTCATCGATACATGGCTGAGCGAAAATTAGTAATTTCTTTTTCTATGGTTCAAATCTGCTGGGCAATTGTGACTGCTATTGCAATGCTGACGCTTTCCTATTCGCTCGTAATCTTGTTCGGATTTAATGATCTGCCTTGGTTTTTTGAGCACGATAGCAACGCGACTATTCGAGTCAGCTTATTGAGCCTGTTTATTGTTGTAATCTGCATGTTTTTTCATCCCGAATAGGTCAGGCCTTGTTCCTGTAGGTATATCAGCGATTTTGCTGGCTGCTACATGTATTGAACAATTTGTCTAGGTAATCTCGCAAATAGGCTTGAGATTTATGGTGAGTCGATTATCATTAATTCGCTTGATTCGATTTAATCTTTATAGAACCGCCACAGCACTTAAAGCGGTTTCGTTGCAAGACGGTGCTTACCTTCAAACAGGCCTTTGCCTATCTCAAAAACCCTTGGGGATTACTTATCCCATGGGTAGGTTTCCTCAATTATTCAGGAAACCACATTTATGAACACAACTTCTCTCGGATATTTAGCGGCATTGTCTAATGGCCCCAAACTGCCATTGCAAGTGCTTCAGTCTCGTGCCGGTTTTTATATTGGAACTTGTACAGACGAAGGGCCTTACAGTCGTGAATCTGTTGAGTATTGGGCTACTGAATCACAAGCAGCGCTCGCACTGGCTGAGAATTCTTGGACACAGCGTCCAAATTGTTAAGGGTGAGTTCAAATGACTGATACACAATCATCGCTTGCAGATTTATTCCCTGCTAATGATTTGGATTACTACCGAGATTTAACCCGGGATATGCTTCTGACTGTGGAGCTTACTCGGGATGAATGTGCGGCGGTGCTAAAGGCATATGATCGGGGCTTAGGTGTTTTGAATACAGAAGAAGCTGACCTTATAAACGCTATGATTGCTAAGTTGAAGGACTGCATTCATCCATAAAGTTGTTGTAATTGCCCATTCATTGAGTGGGCTTTATTCCCTAAGCCTTTCTTGGAGAGGCTTGCGGAATAAAATTTAAGTCCAACGTCACACGTTGATCTTAAAACGCTGCACACAGGTCTGCGATGCAGCGGGGCGAAAGCCTGACCTTATCTTGACCCCATTGGGAATTATCACTCCCAATGGGCGTGGTCTTTTCCCACTGGGGTTTTCTTTTTTCATCCCTAGCTAGGAGAAATACCATGTCACACACTATTTCTGAGAAAAACATTCGCTGGTTTAACGCTCACACTGAGGCGTGCGGTTATCTGAATGGCCTGAAGGAAATTACCCCAAAGGCCGGTCAGGATTTTAAACCGTTTTGGGTATCAACCTTTTGTATGTTGGAAGGCAATCCAGAAAAACCACGTAAGACTTACATCAGTATCAATATTGTCAATCCAAAGGTTGTCGATATCCTAAAGCCTTATGCGAACCAGCTTAATGCTGATAGCTCCAAGGTGTTTGTTACGGCACGAATTTCTGATATCTGTGTAGAGCCATTTGTCTACCCTGATAGCAGTAAGAATGCTGGTCAGTTGGGCGTTAGTTGGCAGGCCAATCTCATATCCTTGATCGCATTAAAAGTCGGGGATTTTGCGGTAGACCTGAAGAAAGATACGACGACCGATTTTGGAGTCAACGCTAAGCAGCCAGCACAACCAGCTGCTCAAGACATTCCAATTGTTGATGGGCTTTTTGAACTGCCGTTAGTGGTAAACCTGGACAAAAGCGAGCCTCATTTTGAAGAAACTAAGGCGCGCTTGAAAGACACGGGTTATCGCTGGAACAGTGAAAAACTTGCCTGGTGCTTAGCCAGTGTCGCGCTTGAGAAAAGTGACCCGGTTTTTGATGCAAAGTATGCAGCATTGAAGGCGGCAGGTTATTCGTTCTCAGCAAGTGACAAGTTGTGGAAGCTGCAAGCTGCCCCAAAGCAGCAAGGCAACTACAGCAAGTCTCAAAGCAACCGGCAGGGCGCTTATCAAGGTCGGACTCAGCAGGCTCGCTAGGTCAGCGTTTGCTGTCTGTAACTATGATGCTTCTCGGGGTGGGTTAACCATCCCCCTGAGGCGTCATACCAAAGGGTTTAGGTTCCCTGAAAACCAAAACCCTATGGTATGATTAAGATTCTCCAGTGCCGGCTGTCTCCGGGCCTTTTGCTCCTTCCAGGAGTTTGGCGAACCAAACAGGGTTAAACGTTCGCAAGGTGAAAGCCTCCTTGTACCTTCACGCTGGGTTGAGTCGTGTGTTCCTGTCTAGCTGGCAACCTCGCACACCTCTCTATCTGCCCCCAGAATGCCTATTCCAGTGAGATGGAATATGTTCAATCAAAACAGCAGCCTTAGTGCTCTTTAGGGTGTTAAGGCTGCTCTTTGTCACGATTCGTAAGCAGTGCTTTGACACAGCAATGTCGCTGTAAAAACGCTGCGTTGCTCTATCAGAGCATTGCTCACAGTCAATCAAACTTGCGCTCGTCCGCATCAAAATAGACGAAATCGTTGTGCAGATTTGACTGTGCTCGATTGTTAGGTTTGTGGCGATCCGACCCATCAATACAAACACAGCACTGCGCAGGGATGCGCAATCCCATTTTGAAATGCTATCCATTAATTGTTTGCCTGGCAGAAAATTAATGCATCGTTTTTCAGTTTAAGTACGGCGTCTTTCGCCGATCTTAATCACGATCATCCACAAGTGCGGCGATACCTCGTGTATCTGTGATGATCTCGCCGAAAGGCGGCACTTACCTTCAATCGGGGTTTACTCCCCGTTCAATTAGTTGGCCCGTTGGGAAAATCTATTCCCAGCGGGAGTCGGTTTTCTTCACGGGCTTTTTTTTGTGGAGAAAAACGATGGGCAGCCAACCAACATTTAATTATTCAACCGCTGACGAAGTCATTGATGCCGCAAAGCACATTATGGAATCCATGATGGAGCAGCGCGACACATTGTTAACCAGTCCGGACCTAGTCAGGCAGTATCTAATGATGCGATTGGGCAGAGCAGAGCGTGAAATATTTTGCGTTATATTTCTGGACAATCAAAATCGTTTAATTGCTGCAGACGATTTGTTTATGGGAACGATCGACGGCGCAAGTGTGTATCCAAGAGAGGTGCTTAAAGCAGCACTTAAATATAACGCGGCAGCCGTTTTGCTGGCACACAATCACCCAAGCGGGGTTGTTGAGCCAAGCCAAGCGGATCAGCGAATTACACAGCGATTGCAAGCTGCTTTGGAATTCATTGATGTTCGTGTGTTGGATCACTTTGTTGTTTCGGGCACTGAATCCACATCGTTTGCAGAGCGCGGTTTGTTGTAGTTTCAATCCAGGCTTCGGCCACCTTACCCCAGCGGGAATTAATCATTCCCGCACGGGCATGATGATTTTTCAATGGGTTTTAATTTTTATTCAAAGGAGAATCATCATGAGTACAGAAGTTGCTTCAACTTCATCAATAGTCGCCACTGTAGTTCCTGGTCATTTGCGCGCAGCTACTTTGCCCAAGAAATTCCCTGGCATTTTTTTAGTGTTTGAATCTCTTGTGTATCGTTACTTGGAAGTGTTTACAGATGACTACAAAGGCGGATACTGGGAATTTGTTGATTTGAGCAATGGTGGTTTTTACATGTCACTGAATTCAAATGCCCGGTTCTATTTGTCCATAGCCAGCAATGGTTTTGAAGGCGAGATGACGGCGGATGCAGCAAGCCTGGTAGTAAACATGTTTGCCATTGGCCAATTGGCTAACGAGCATAAAACAGACTATCTCATCGAGTTGTATCACCTGCTGCGTGAATTTGTGGGTGAGCATCCTGAAGCCAATCGAATCCTTTGTGCCATCGATTGAGGTGAAGTATGAGTGATCGTGTGCAGATCGAGGTTCGTGCGTGCTTTATTAATCAAAATACGGGTGATGTGGTTGAAACGACATCACCTGACCCAGCCTTAACGCCAAACTTGTTTGGTGTTTACATGCGTCCAAGCAATGGCGATCAAGACTGGGTTTGGTGTGCAGATTTTGCCACCTATGGGTATTTTGAATTTTTTATCGATGCTTTTATATTGAAGTATCACAATGATGGTTCTGGATTAGATTTGGACTTGAGCAAAATCAGTAACCATATTCATCGTTAAATATTTTTTTACTAATCCGCCCGGTGGGAATTCATTTCCCACCGGGAGTGGATTCTTCCGGGCTTTCTTATTTTCTCGGGAGAATGTTATGACTCATACAATTCGTGCTCAATATGACCTGATTGCCGATAAAGAAGCGTTGGCTTCAGATTTCGGAGCAATGTTGGATTGGCTTGAGCAATGGGATATGAAGCCCTGCAGTAGTGTTTATTTTGGTGAAGAGGTCAATGCTTTACTGGTGCGTAACTGGATTGCATTTCGTAATTCGTTGACTAATACACTAAATCAATATGAACGTAGCTTTCTTGAAGATTGCGCGCGTGAAGCATGTGAACCAGAGGATTTTTATGAGATCCAGGATTGCATGGATGAGATCACGGATGGTCAGCTAATGGCTCTTGGCCGTTTGTTTTATCCAAATATCGACGAGAGTGCAAAAGTATCTAAACAGATTACTTCCATCGCGGTTAAATGGTGTGTCGAAGATGTTCAATCTATTCGGCCTGACTTAACGGATGAGCAAGCTGGTGCAGTTTTACAAGCGGCTGATCGTTGCCACAATGCTGAGGTTGGCATTAATTGGGATGTACTGCGATTTCATGTGGATGAACTATTTCCGGAGGAGGACAGTGACCAGGCAGAAGAGTTATTGCCCGAGTCTACTGAAGTAAATAGTAAGTATGCTGATTCAATAATTGCGGGTAACCCTTCCAATTATGATGCCATTGAAGTTCATGGAGTTCGCAATATCAACGTCGCAGATGATCCTGATGGGACACATTACGAAGTTGATGATGAGAATCCTGAGCTTTATAGCGTGTATTTGCATTGTGTTGGAGGCGGCATCGAGTGTGTTGGTGATTTTTCATCGAATGCTCTCGCCGAGGAATATGCAAGCGAGCTTTCCGTGCTCTATTCATGGAAGGTCTTGCACTTTGCGCTAGTCGTTATCGATGATGAGGATGAATCGGCGGAAGAGTTATTGCCCGTGTCTTCTGAAGCGAGCACTGGGAGTGAATTTTCTCCTAACGATCTCCCAGTGTTCCGTTGCCTCCGGGGTTTCCATACCGAGCAATTTGTCACTGTTGATTGGGATTTAATTTACTCAATAGACCCTTTAGAAAGTTGTAGCGGCCAGGTAGCTTGTATTTTTACTGACAGCTACGACGATCTGGAAGGTGCGGCTATAAGTGGTGCGGTGTATTTTGGAAGCCAGCCAATTTGTAGTCGTGCAGAATTGGAGGGAGCATTGATTGGTCATGAGATGACTCTCAAGGCGACTGGTGTAAATTCAATTCTGTATTTTGTTAGAACGACTTAATTATTTTTGCCCCCGATTGCTTTTGCATAGGGGGCTTTATTCCAGAGTTTTTTTAATCCTACGAGAAGGCTGCGGAATAACGATTTAAGTACAGTCTCGCGCTGCCCTTAGAAAGCTGCACACAGATCTGCAATGCAGCGAGGCGAAAGCCTGATCCTACCTTGACCCCATTGGGAATAATCATTCCCAATGGGCGTGGTTTTTCTTACTGGGGTTTTTCTTTTTTCATCCCTAGCTAGGAGAAAACACCATGATTTCTGTACCCGGAAAAATCAACATTCGCTCAGTGCCCGGTCGCTTCGGTTCTTTTAACGTTGGCACCTTGGACTGTTCGCTTGGCTCATTCACCGTAAAAGACGCCACAATCGAAGAATTCGAGGAGGGTATTTATGAAGGTGATTTTGTTATCGAGAAAATCAAACCCAACAGCTACTTTTCAGGTGGCCGGATGGTGGTTGAAATTCGCGCGGCACTCAGTGCAATCATGATTGCGAAACATGCGATTCCTTCGCCTGCGCAACATGAGTCTTTAGAGCAAGATCCTTTGATAGAAGATTACAACGGTAATGAGCCTGAACCTGTTCCGCCTCCAGCAATACCTTTCGAGGTAAATGCTCTGGGTGAAGTGGATGATGACGAAGGGCTCGCTAAATTATTTGGCGCGCTTTGGCCTGTAGGTTCCGTTGTAAAACTTGATCCTACGGTGGGTCGTGCTTCATTGCGGCAGCAGTGTGATTACCTGAAACAATCAGGCTACAAGTATGACGCGCCTAATCTTACCTGGAAAAAAGGAGTGTAATTATGGCTCTTATTTTCCAGCGACTGGCACGCAACTTTATTAAGAATGGCTACTTTCCAACGGATGAGGCTTCAATCAGTCGCATCCTTGCCATGCTGGAAATCAATTCAGGCGCATTGCGCCTGATTGACCCCTGCTGTGGTGAAGGCATTGCATTAGCGGAGTGTGCGCACCTCTGCCGTGAGGCAGGTGCAACTGTATTTAGTTCAGGTATTGAATTTAATGCGGAGCGCGCAGCGAATGCGAAAACCTTGTTGGATCATGTCGTTCACGCTGATTTTAATGACTGCACAGTGTCATCGTCGCAGTTCAATTTACTCTGGCTCAACCCGCCTTATGGTGATCGCATTACTGACCAGGTGGTGCGTGATCAGGATCAGCGTGGTCGTGATCGTTGGGAGAAATACTTTCTCAATCGATCGCTACCCATGCTGTCGTTTGGTGGCTTGTTGATATACATCATTCCGCACTATGTGATTGATCGCCATTTAGCGAAGCAATTATCACGGTGTTTGGATTCAATCGGTGTGTATCGATTGCCTGAGAATCAATTTAGACAAATTGTGGTGATGGGTTTTCGCAGACGTGTTGAAGGGCAAGGCAATTCGGATTCGATCAATCTGCTGCTGGATGTGGCGAACGATCGTAATGTTGCACCGGAGCTGCCCGAAGTGCCCGACCGTTTTTATAAGGTCACAACATTGACAGCGGATCAACAAAAACGCCCTGTCGATATTCGCAGTAATGTGCCAACCCGTGAATTGGTGGCTGAAGTGATTGATAAGCATGCGTGCCTCTGGCACGACTTTGCGAATCACTTCAATCAGCGAACAACGGTGAAGCGCAGGCCTGTGCGGAAATTATCGGATTGGCACCTGGCATTAATGCTGGCTGCTGGTCAGGTTTCCGGTGTTGTTGAAAGCCCATCCGGGCGCCAACTATTGGTGAAAGGTGGAACCCACAAAGTGAAGGAAGTGGCGGTAGAGTTTTCGGAAGATGAGGATGGCAATTTGGAAGAAAAGCGTATCGCAACCGATCGCTTTGTTCCGGTTATCAAAGCCATCGATGTCACTCGACACTCTGCTGATTTCGGCAACATTTTTACGATTCGATAAGGGGCGCAATATGGAAATTTGTGATTCGTTATTTTCAGTTGTGGAATCCACTACGCCGTTATTTGTTGATGCGTATTTGATGGATGGTGATCGCTGGATCTTTGGAAGTTTTTGGGGAAGCGAAACCACTATGCAAGAATTTTTTGCGCGGCTAACACTAGCCAATCACGAACAAGGCCTTCGTTCATTCACATTGCAGTCTGCGTCCGGTGACATCCAACGCATTTATGCCGGGCGTGTAGGAGATCTCACCAAGGTCACTGGCAAAACACCGCCTACGACGGTACTGGGTAGTTTTTGTAATGTGTGGATTTTTGATCCTGCATTGCAACAACCTGACCGCACCAATGGTGAGTCTTACATTATTGGCAGGCCGGATGAAACCCGTGCACAGATGTGGTTGCGTGCCTGGTCTTCAGTTCAATCGCTAAGCCAAGTTCCGCTGTTGGAGCATTGGCGCAATGAGGTGATGGAGTTGTTGACTGTAAACGAGTGGTTGAAGCCGCTTGTTGGTGTGGGTGTGCAAGGTTTTCGAATTGCACTACCGGCTGAAGACTTCGAGCAAGCGGTTAGTCAGGGTGTAAAAACCGGGCTACTGAGTTTGGAGGATTCTGCTGAACCACAGGCTAATCAATCCAGTGCGCCGCAAGGTGTACTTTTTTAATCACGATTTTCTGTTTTGAAAATCAATCTGACCCCGAGGGTAGTACTTACCCTCGGGGAGTATTACGCGGGTTTTCTTTTTTGGAGATCCTGAAAATGCTCAATGAAACTATTAATACCCAAGCAGGCGATACCGAAACTGCAACACCTGTTCCTGAATTGGCTAATGAACTCCCTGCAAATGTAATAGCCCTGCAGGAATTTATTCGTGATTTTGGCGCAGATTTATTAGCGGCTGTTGAACGTGACAACCCACCTGTGTATTCGCGTGAGGTTGTTTATGAACAGCGCGACGCTGTGTTGCAAGGTTTATTGCGAAAACCGTTTGAAGCGCAAGCGGATGCGGTTAGAGCACTCGCGGCATTATTGTTCGACCAGAACGAGCGTGCTGCAATTTTGAATGCAGAAATGGGCACCGGCAAGACGATGATGGCGATCAGCTTGGCCGCCATCGCACTCAAGCAAGACATGCGACACGTCTTGGTCATTAGCCCACCCCACTTAGTTTACAAGTGGCGGCGCGAAATCCAGGAGACGATTAAGGGTGCAAGAGTCTGGGTGCTTAATGGCCCAGACACTCTCGGCAAGTTACTCAAATTGCGCGAGCAGTTGCGAGTAGCGCCTAGTGATGCACCCGAGTTTTTTATTATCGGTCGTGTGCGTATGCGTTTGGGGTATCACTGGCGCCATGCTGTGGCATTGCGGAAGTTTCGTCGCTTGGTCTGTGAAGATCAAACCGGCGAAGGCTCTCGCAAGTTTGCACTGGCAACAGAGCACCCAGCCTGCCCGCATTGTGGTGAGTTTGTGCGCGATGAAGATGGCGGCCTGTTTTCCATGGCTGACATCGAATCGCAAACTAAACAGCTACGCTGCCGCAAATGTGCAATGGGTTTATGGTCACTCATGCGCCCCAAATCCACATCATGCGATCAAGGCGAAGTCGTTAAAAAAGCCTTGTGCCAATTGCCAACCATCGGCCCTAAAACTGCCGACCGGCTAATCAGTGCCTTTGGTGCAAAAATGCTGGAAGGTATGTTGGCCGATAACATCTATGAGTTTGTAAACCTCATGGATGAAAACGGCGAGCTGGTATTTTCCGACCGGCAAGCGTCACGAATGGAGCGCGCACTGGCAACCACCGAGTTCAGTTTTGGGCAAGGTGGATACCAGGCAACCGAGTTCCTCAAGCGTTACATCCCCAAGGGTTTTATTGACCTGCTGGTGGTGGACGAAGGGCACGAGTACAAGAACGAAGGTAGCGCGCAAGGCCAGGCAATGGGTGTGTTAGCGTCGCTCTCGCGTAAGGTGTTGTTATTGACTGGTACGCTCATGGGTGGCTATGCCAGTGACTTGTTCTTTTTGCTGTGGCGAATCATGCCCCAGCGAATGATCGAGTTAGGGTATCGCTGCAGTGAGCGTGGCTCTATGGCATCCGCTTCGATGGCATTTATGCGTGAGCACGGTGTGCTCAAGGATATCTGCAAAATCAAAGAGGGTGACAACCATCGCACTGCGCGCGGTAAACGGATTACGGTTAATACCGTTAAGGGGCCGGGGTTTGGGCCACTAGGTATTGCACAGTGTGTTTTGCCTTTTACGGTGTTCTTGAAGTTGAAGGACATCGGGCAGAAAGTGTTGCCGCCCTACGTTGAGCGCTATGTTGATATCGAGATGGATAGCGACCAGCGCCAGCACTATGTAAACCTTGAGCGAAGCCTAAGCAATGAGTTAAAGCAAGGCTTAGCGAAGGGCGATAACAGCTTGCTCGGCGTGGTGTTAAACACACTTCTAGCATGGCCGGATTGCTGCTTTCGCCCGGAGACGGTCAAGCATCCGCGAACCAGGCAACTCTTGGCATTTGTTCCCAGTGTGTTTGATGAGCACAGGGAATCGCCGAAAGAAACCTGGCTCAAGGATTACTGCTTGGAGCAACAGCAAGCAGGCCGCAAAGTGTTGGTTTACACCAGCTATACCGGTAAGCGCGATACTTCATCGCGCCTAAAGGACATACTGGTAAACGCTGGGCTTAAAGTAGCTGTTCTCAAAGCAACGGTAGCCACAGAGAAGCGCGAAGACTGGGTAGCCGACCAAGTCGATAAGGGTATTGATGTACTCATCTGCAATCCGGAGCTGGTTAAAACCGGTCTGGATCTGCTGGAGTTCCCATCGATTGTCTTTATGCAGACTGGGTACAACGTTTACACCCTCATGCAAGCCGCTCGCCGCTCCTGGCGAATTGGTCAGCAGCACGGGGTGGAAGTGGTGTTCCTCGGCTATGCCCAATCTGCCCAAAGCCGATGTTTGGCGTTGATGGCAGAGAAGATTGCAGTAAGCCAATCCACCTCGGGGGATATTCCGGAGTCAGGTTTGGATTCACTCAATCAGCGCGGGGATAGCATTGAAATGGCGATGGCTAGGGATTTAATCGCCGCGTAACTGTTCAAAATTTAGCCCTCTTTTGAGGGCTTTTTTATGCATCGGAAAACCCAAGTCATCCGCTGTAATAGTATTCGACACATTTTGTCAGGTAGTATTTCTGCCACATTTTTACTAATCACTTGGCAGCACTGAATAAAAACAAGCGCTGCCAAACCAACATCAGCCGCTTGAAGCGCTTGACATTAATTGACTTGGCTGTCCAAATGAAGACATTTTTGTACTATCCTGACACAAATTAATGACCCTTAACTAACTGCGGATAACGCAAATGAGTGAGCAAATAATGACCGTCAAGGACGTCGCGTCGTACCTCAAGCTCAACGAGCGAACTGTTTATCGTATGGCAACGTCATCGAAGATACCTGCTTTCAAAGTGGGCACATCCTGGCGATTCAAACGCGAAGACCTCGAGAAATGGATAGAAGAACAAAAAAATGACAAACAACAATAGGGAATCTTGGGGTGTTACTGGATAACAAAACCAGCGGCCACGTTGGCAGCGAACTGAAAAAATACACCTTTGCAGGCTCCAGACTTTCTGTTCTGTCGAGCCTCTTTACCCTATTTGGTTTTGCCTCGCTGAAACACGAACTCAAACAGCTGGACTCTGCCAGAATCATATTCACAGAATGGGATTCGCTCAATCTGCAAAATCTGGTCGGCTCTGAATCAGACATCCGGCTGCTGAACCAACTACAACAAAAGCGTATCGCCAGCGAGTTCTCACAATGGCTAGCAAATAAAGCTGAAGTGAAAGCCAGTGTGCGACCCCAGCCAGGCCAGAACATAATTCATCTGCAGTCCCCGGAAGAAAACTTTGCCATCAGCGGCAGTGCTACACTCACCCCAACCGGTCTGGGTGAAGTACGTTCCGATTCATTGCAAATGAATATGGCACTGTCTGATTCGGAGAGTACCCGGCAGCTTCTAGCGTGGTTTGATAGCGTCTGGGCTGATGCGCACAATGTCCGTGATATCAAAGATGATCTTGTTGCCAGATTAGATGCGCTCGCCGCAGATCAACCGGCCAGTTTTATTTATTTCCTAACGCTGTTTCATCTGTTCAAAGACTTCCTCGAAGACATTGACGAAGACAATATCATTCGCAGTAAGACCGGGTTTAAAGACACATTGGTGTGGAACAAGCTCTACAAGTTCCAGAAAGATGGTGTACTGGGCGCGATAGACAAACTCGAAAAACACAACGGCTGCATCATTGCCGACAGCGTGGGCTTGGGTAAGACCTTTGAAGCCCTTGCGGTAATTAAGTACTACGAGCTTCGTAACGACCGAGTGCTTGTTTTATGCCCCAAAAAACTCCGTGATAATTGGACGATGTATGCGGTCAACGATAAGCGCAACTTGCTTGCTGCAGACCGGTTTAATTACGATGTCCTGAATCACACCGATCTGACCCGACCGAAAGGTTATTCCGGCGAAATCAACTTGGAGACACTGAACTGGGCTAACTATGACTTGGTGGTCATCGACGAATCCCACAACTTCCGCAATACACCGAGCAAAGCCGAAGGTAAAAGCCGTTACGAGCGCCTGATGAATGACATCATCCGCTCCGGTGTTAAAACCAAAGTACTCATGCTGTCTGCAACCCCAGTAAACAATCGCATGAACGATCTGAAAAATCAGGTCGCCTTCATTACCGAGGGTCGGGACGATGCTTTTTCGGAACTGGGCATTAAAAATATTGAAACCACCCTGCGCCTCGCCCAGAAGCAGTTTAACCAATGGGTGAGTGAACCCGTCGAAAATCGTACCACTGCTGCATTACTCGACATCATGAGCTTCGATTATTTCAAGCTGCTAGATATCGTGACTATCGCTCGTTCGCGCAAGCATATTGAAAAATACTACGGTACGGCGGATATAGGCCGCTTCCCGACTCGTTTGCCACCGAAAAATATTTATGCTGATATCGATGCATCCGGCGAGTTTCCTCCGTTAAAGGATGTCAACAAAACCATACGGCGTTTATCCTTGGCTGGTTACTCACCACTCAAGTTTGTACGCGAAGCCAAAAAGGCCGAATATGCCCGCCGTTACGATAAAGCCGTTGGCGGAGGCAAAGGGGTATTCAAACAGGTAGACCGTGAAGAAAGCCTGATTCACCTCATGCGCGTTAATCTGCTCAAACGCATGGAAAGCTCCATTCATTCCTTTACCCTGACGGCCACCAAACTGGCGCAGCAGGTAGATCGACTCCTGGCCAAAATTGATGCCCACGAATCCGATGAGCTGACCGAGCTCAATATCGAAGATATCCACGACGTTGAGCTGGAATCCACCGAACTGGAAGATTACATGGTGGGCAACAAAACCAAAGTGCTGCTGCAGGATATGGATCTGATCCGCTTCCGGCAGGAACTGGAAGCTGACCGCGTATTCCTTACCCACATTGCTGAAACCGCGCAAAGTGTGAATGCAGCCCGAGATGCAAAACTGGAGCTGCTGAAGCAAGCCATTGCGCAAAAAGTGCATCACCCGCTTAATCCAAGCAACAAAAAGGTCATCGTTTTTACTGCGTTTGCCGACACAGCTCGGTACCTCTATGACCATTTGGCTCAATGGGCTCAAACCGAGCTGAGAATTCACAGTGCGCTGGTCACCGGTGGCGGGCCCAATAAAACTACCATTACGGGCTTAGGCTCCGACCTTAACAATATTCTTACGGCCTTCTCACCCGTTTCGAAAGAGCGCAGTAAAGTAGACCCAACGGCAACTATAGAACTGGACTTACTGATTGCTACCGACTGCATCAGTGAAGGTCAAAACCTGCAGGATTGCGATACGCTCATCAATTACGACATTCACTGGAATCCGGTCCGCATCATTCAGCGTTTTGGCCGTGTGGACCGTCTCGGCAGCAAAAATACTCAAATTCAGCTCATCAACTTCTGGCCCAATATGGAGTTGGATGAATACATAAACCTGGAAGCGCGAGTATCAGGGCGTATGGTGTTGTTAGATATTTCCGCGACCGGTGAAGAAAACGTCATTGATGAAAGCGCCAAAGACATGAATGACCTGGAATACCGGCGCAGGCAGCTACAGCAACTTAAAGACGCTGTAGTCGATATTGAGGATATGAGCGGCGGTGTATCTATTACCGACCTCACCCTCAATGACTTCCGCATGGATCTGTCAGGCTATATGAGCGACAAAGCTCGCCTAGCAGCACTAGAACAAGCCCCGCTAGGGCTATATGCCGCAGTCAGTATTGACGAAGATCTGGCCGCAGATGGCATTAAACCCGGCGTGATCTTCTGCCTGAAAAATATCCGTAGTGGCAAAGAAGCAGTTCAGGTAGATGATAACTATCCACTTGCACCGTACTTCATGGTCTACGTGACCGGTGATGTCGAAGGCAGTATCGCGATTGAGCTGAACTTTACCCAAAGTAAAAAAATACTCGATCTGCTCAAACGTGAAGCCTTTAAACAAAAAACGCCTGATCAACCCGCCATAGCCGAGGTTAACCGTGTTACACGCCATGGGCGTGATATGAGCCACTTTCAGCATTTACTGGCCGTTGCTGTGGATAGCATTTCCGGCAAGAGCGAAGAAAAAGGAATCGAAAGCTTGTTTACCAAAGGCGGCACGGTGCTCACTGCCACCTCCAGCCAGGGTCTTGAAGACTTTATGGTGGTTTCTTATTTGGTGCTTACGGGAGGCGAGCATGGCTGAGCCGAACCTGAGTAAGGGATTGAGCTTAGGGCTACCCCATTTTGAAGCATTCCTACATAGCCTGAATGTGCCTGACAGCTGCGTGCTTAACAAACCCCTATACAAAAAAATGTTTCAGGAACACGCAGACCTTGATGCCAAAGACAAAAAAGCACTGAAAGACGATGTTGATAAAATCCGTTGGCTCTACACCTTAAAGCCCACCACTATCAATATAGCGCCATATAGCGACGACCTCCGTGATTATGGTGAGTTAGCCTTCTTGCAAGTCGAATTAAGCAACGGCAAAAGCGCTGAGCGTATTGGCCACCTAATCAACCGGGCGATACCTTACCCGGTGGTGATCTTTTTTTGTCTAACGGAAGCAAAAGAAACAGATTTGTCAGAAGCCTGTGAACAACTGGCCATCTGCCTTGCTGATAAACGAATCAACAAAGCTGACAAAGAAAAATGGGTGATAGAAGAGCTTCTGACATCGCCTTGGGTTTCATTGGCAAGAGTGACAGATACAGAGCAAGCATTTTTAAACAGCCTGATCCTTAGAGGGTTGCCACACAGCAATTTCTGGCAGTTCTATCAAACGTTGATGGCTCGCGTGCAAGCGTTGCAGTGTGCCGAAATCAGCGGACGTTTCCATTTAGTATCCGGCGAATCCGCTGAACAACAACAAGAACAACTCCAACAATATAAGAAAATCGAGCAAGAAGTTAAAAAATTACGCACCCAGATCAAGCAGGCCGAGTTCAGCCAGCAGGTTATGTTGAACACCCAAATTAAACATCTAGAACTAAAGCTCAAGCAGTTAGCTGAGCTCCTGTAACCGAATTGCAAACGCAGAACACTTACGAGGAAATACAGTGAAAAACGTCATTCCACAAATAGACGCAAAAAGCGCAGACAGCAAAAGCATGGATATCGTCGCTGACAATATCGAAAAATTAAAAGAGCTTTTCCCAGAAGCATTTACTGAGGGCAAAGTGGATTTCGATGCACTGAAAGAAGTGCTGGGTGACTACATTGATGGCCGCGATGAGCGCTACAGCTTTACTTGGAATGGCAAAAGCAAAGCCCGTATGTTGGCACAAACTCCAAGTACAGGCACCTTGCGCCCCTACAAAGAAGAATCCGTCGATTGGGCTAGTACTCAGAACCTGTTTATCGAAGGTGATAACCTAGAAGTTCTCAAATTGTTGCAAAAGAGTTATCACAAAAAGGTCAGAATGATCTATATCGACCCGCCTTATAACACGGGTAGCGACTTCGTTTATAAAGACAACTTTAAAGACAATATCAAAAACTACAAAGAGATTACCGGCCAAGTTAATAGTGAAGGCAGAAATCTGTCCAATAACCCTGAAACCAGCGGGCGCTACCACACCGACTGGTTAAATATGATGTATCCGCGACTGAAGCTTGCTCGAAATCTGCTTAAGGATGATGGGGTGATATTTATAAGTATTGATGATGGTGAGGTGGCGAATTTAACGAACATATGCAATGAAATATTTGGAGAGGAGAATTTTATTAATCAAATATCCTTAAACGCAAAAGTGAGCGCAGGAGCTTCTGGCGGAGGTGAAGATAGAAAACTGAAAAAAAACATCGAATATATTTTGATGTACTCAAAGTCATATTCTCATTGGGAGCCAATTTCTCCTGTCTATAAAGAAACAAAATTATTTGATTATATTGATCAAATGAAAAAAGACAAAAAAAGTTTCAAATACACCAATGTTTTGTATCGGTTAGATGGAGTGTCTCATTACAAGACAATTAAAGACGGGGAAGGAAATGATATTGATATATTCAACGTAGGTAGCTACGAAATAAAAACAATCAAACAGATTTCTAGCATTGAAGGTATTGACGAAGAGAGAGTTTACGAAAAGTATTATGACAAAGTAATGACTACAACAAACGCCCAGACTTCAATTAGAGACAGAGTTTGGGGTGCAACTGACTCTGAAAACAATATGTATATTGCTGAGTACCTACCTAAATCAGGGAAAAATAAGGGAGAGAAAACAAAACTTTATTTTATGGGGAAGCAGAAGGTGCTACTCATATGGCTTAAAGATACTTCCGTGATGATAGATGGGGAAATTTACAAGCGTGAAAAAATTGGCACTTATTGGGATGGGTTTAGTTGGATTAATGTTACCAAAGAAGGAAATGTAAAATTCCCCAACGGCAAAAAACCTATAGCTCTTATACAACAATTTATGAAGCTGGTCCCTAATAGCCAGTCGATGTATGTGTTGGATTTTTTTGCTGGCTCGGGAAGTACTGCACACGCATGTTTGAAATTCAACCAAGAATCGCATTCGGATGTACGTTTTATAAATATTCAACTACCGGAGCTAATTGAACCAAATACAAACGACAATAAAGATTATCTTAAGTACTTAGAAGAGGAGAAAATACCCGCCGTTGTTACCGAAGTCTCAAAAGAGCGCATTCGCCGAGCTGCTGCGAAAATCAAAGAAGAAAATCCGAGTTATAAAGGCGATCTTGGCTTTAAGGTATTCAAACTCGACTCCACCAATATCAAACCTTGGGAGCTAGATTTTGATCTTACCGAGCAGGATCTGGAAGATCAGATTTCCAATATTAAGCATGGCCGCAAGGAAGAAGATGTCCTCTACGAAGTGCTGTTGAAGTACGGTCTGGATCTGACCCTGCCGATTACCGAGCATGTTGTGGCAGGGCACAAGGTATTTGATATCGGCATGGGCGCACTGATGATTTGCCTGTCGGACGATATTACTCTCGATGTGGTCGAAGGGATTGCCAAACTCAAAGACAAGCTGAACCCGGAAATTATGCGGGTGGTTTTCAAAGACGCCGGTTTTGCCGACGACGTGGTGAAAACCAACGCGGTACAGATTCTCAAGCAGGCGGGTATTGAAGATGTAAGGAGCCTGTAACATGAAGATTCAATTCGATGCCAATCTGGATTATCAGCGCCAGGCTATTGAGTCGGTGACGGGCGTGTTCGCCGGACAGGAAATTTGCCAGACCAATTTCACCGTTGCTCCCTTGCAATCTTGGGAGGAAGGCTCGCTCTTTCATGGTACGCAGGAGGATACCTTGGGTATTGGCAACCGCTTGCGCCTGCTGGATGAGGATATTCACGCTAATATCCGCAAAATACAGCTGAAAAACGGCCTAGCACCGTCTGAGACTTTTGACTCGAAAGACGGAATTCACCTGACGGTGGAAATGGAAACGGGCACCGGTAAAACCTACGTTTACTTGCGTACAATCTTCGAGATGAACAGGCTCTACGGCTTTACCAAGTTCATTATTGTGGTGCCGTCCATTGCTGTTAAAGAAGGCGTTCAGAAGTCACTGGAAATTACCGCCAGTCACTTTAAAGAGCTTTACGAAAACATAACCTTCGACTATTTCACTTATGATTCCAGCAAGCTGTCGGATGTCCGCAACTTTGCCACCAGCCCCGACATTCAGGTCATGGTGATTAACATCGATGCTTTCCGTAAAAGCTTTGCAGATCCGGAGCAAGAGAATAAGGCCAACATTATTCACCGGGCCCATGACAGAATGACTGGTGCCAAGCCAATCGAATTTATCCAGCAAACCAACCCGATTGTGATTGTCGATGAACCTCAGAGCGTTGACACCACCGATAAAAGTAAAGAGGCCATCGCCTCGCTTAACCCTATGTGCACGCTGCGTTATTCGGCCACGCACGTTGAAAAGCACCATATGCTCTACAAGCTGGACTCCGTGGATGCCTATGAGCAAAAGCTGGTAAAACAGATTGAAGTCGCGGGCATTGAAGTTAGGGATGGTCACAACAAGGCCTATATCAAGCTAATTAGCGTAGATAACAAAAAAAGCCCAATCAGTGCCAAAATTGAAATAGATGCCCGATTGAAGAATGGCAGCATTAAACGCAAGGAAGTCACGGTTGTCAGTGGCGCGGATTTGCTGGATGCCAAGTACAGCGGTGGGCGTGACGTATACGATGGCTACATTATTGAAGACATCTACTGCGAGCAAAGCAATGAATACATCAGCTTTACTAGTAAGCCCGATACTTTGAAGCTGGGGCAAGCGCTGGGTGAAGTTGATCCAGATGAATTTAAACGCTTGCAGATCCGCAAAACCATTGAAGAGCATCTCGATAAAGAAATGCGCCTGCGCCCGCAGAACATTAAAGTGTTGAGTCTGTTCTTTATCGACAAGGTCGCAAACTACCGCTGGTACGATGAAGCCGGCAACCCGCAAAAGGGTAAGCTCGCCCTGATTTTTGAAGAAGAGTACGACCGAGCCATTCGTAAACCCAAATACAGCCAGCTGTTTGAAGGTGCCGATCTGGATACCGCCGCAGAGGGCGTGCACAACGGCTACTTTGCTATCGACAAGAAAAAAGATTCATCCGGCAAAGAAATGCTGAAAGAGTCCAAAATTGGAAAAGATGGCAAAGCCGCAAGCAGTGAATCTGATGGCAGTGCCTACAACACCATTATGAAAGACAAAGAATGGTTGTTGAGTTTTGGGTGCAAACTTAAATTTATATTTTCCCACTCGGCGCTCAAGGAGGGCTGGGACAATCCTAATGTCTTCCAGATTTGTACACTGAACGAAACCAATTCAGTCATCAAAAAACGCCAGGAAATCGGCCGTGGTTTGCGCATCTGCGTCAACCAAGATGGCGAGCGTGTACATGGCTTTGAGGTGAATACCCTCACTGTAATGGCCAATGAATCGTATGAACAATTTGCTGAGCAGTTGCAAAAAGAAATCGAAAACGAAGAAGGCATCAAGTTTGGTGTGGTCGAGCAACATCTGTTCGCCAATATCGTTGTGCCGGTGGATGACTATAGTCACGAATATCTGGGCGTTGATGCCTCCAAAACGCTATGGGAACACTTTAAAAGTGCTGGCTATATCGATAACAAAGGAAAAGTGCAGGATAGCTTGAAGGCCGCCTTGAAAAGCGGTGAGCTGGACTTGCCGGAAGCGTTTAAACCCCACGCAACTCAGGTGGCTGGTGTATTGAAGAAAGTTGCCGGTAATCTCAATATCAAAAACCGAGATGACAAGAAGAAGGTATCACTTAACAAAGCAGTGTTCCTGAGCCCTGAATTCAAATCTTTGTGGGATCGTATTAAGTACAAAACCACCTTCCGAGTAGACTTTGATGTCGATACGCTGATTGAAACATGTGCGGATGAAATCAAAGCAAACCTTCAGGTAGGCAAGGCACGCTTTATCTACCGAAAAGCAAAAACTGAGATTGACCGTGGCGGAGTACATGCGGAGCAAGTGCAGGAAACAGCGAGCGTCTATGAAGCGCGCTCATTCCAGCTACCCGATTTGATCACTTATCTACAGAACGAAACCAATCTGACCCGTCGCACCTTGGTTGCCATTGTCAATAAAAGCGGCCGCCTTGAATCTTTCAAAAATAACCCTCAAAAATTTATTGAGCAGGTCTCTAACATCATCAAGAATCAGATGCGCCTGTTTATAGTAGACGGCATCAAGTACCACAAAATCGGTGGAGACCAGTTCTACGCCCAGGAACTCTTCAGCGATAACGAACTGTTTGGATATCTTCAAAAGAACATGGTCGCAAGCAACAAGTCTGTCTTTGACCATGTTGTATACGATTCCGATATTGAGCTGGAGTTTGCTTCGGCATTCGAACTTAGTGACGATATCAAACTCTACGCCAAGCTTCCGGATTGGTTCAAAATCGACACCCCACTTGGAACCTACAACCCGGACTGGGCAGTGCTGGTAGAGGTAGACGGTAAAGAGAAGCTCTATTTCGTTGTTGAAACAAAAAGCACCTTATTTGCTGACGCCTTGCGACCCACCGAAAAAGCGAAAATTATTTGTGGTAAAGAGCACTTCAAGGCGCTTGGCAATGATGTTGAATTCGCAGTAACCAATTCAATGGACGAATTTTCAGGTAGGTTTGTTTGAGGAATGACGAAGAGCTGCTTGTGGCACGAGCGATGAAATAATTTGAACAGGAGGTTGCGATGAAACTTGGAGTGGATCTTGAAAATTGTTATGGCATCAATAAGTTGGTGCAGGAATTTGACCTCGCCAAAATTGATTGCAATAACAGTGTTTGCTCATTGTATGCAGCAAACGGAACATTAAAAACATCATTGACCAAGACACTGGGGCGCTGATGAAGGCAATCTTTCAATAGGTTACGCATCTATGCTTTTAGATGGTTTGTTAACCGAACCAAAAGCGCTCCACATCTATTGAAAAATATTTTTGAGCATAAACTTAATTTGCGGAATTATCTAAAAGGGACGACTTACGATGAGGTTTATTCTTATGCTTATTCAAAAGCCAAGAATGAAATAGAAAACCCTTGATATATAACTAGCCTAAATTATTTTGAAATAATTATACACCCCTATATTTTTTCAGTAGAAAAAATATAGGCTTCAATTTACTTGTGAGCTTTCAGATGCACATGATGGAAGGTAGCGAAGCCCATGACCCTGTGAATGAGGGCGACTTTTGAGTTTGTTTCATACCCCACTTCTTTTTCGTTCCTTCAGCCGCACAGAACAGCGTGCCCCGCCCAAAACTTGAGTTAACCTGGTCAATCAGTGACATTAATTTATCTGACCTCACCGATTGTACCGGTGTAAATAAATCAACTTGAATATTGCTCTTATCGGTAATGTCGATCAGTCCAACACCGGCTTTTTGAAATTGATAACCTTTTCTGTAAAGCTGCGAAATCGCAAATATCGCATAGGCAATTAAAACGCGAGTATCGTCCGTCGGGTACGGCAGTTTAATGGTCGCACTTTTGGAGTAATTATTTTCACCAAATGGCGATGTTTGTAAAAACACTAACATATTAGTAGCCAAACAGTTCTGCTTCCTCAGCTTTTCACCAGCGCGGCTTGCATAGAGCGCCACTGCTTGTTTGATTGGCTCTAATTCCGCCTGTTTTTCACCGAAAGATCGTGTGCAGTAAATTTGTTTTTTGGGTGATGGTTGTTCTTCTAGTTCCAGGCAACTAACTCCATTTAGCTCTTCAACGGTACGTTCCAGTGTTACATTGAATTGTGTTCGCAAGTGCTTTGTATTGGCGTTCGCCAAATCCCACGCGGTGTGAATCCCCATATCAGCCAGTCGTTTTGAGCTTCGTGAGCCAACACCCCACACGTCTTTGGTTGCTGCCTTTCGCAACAACCACTCGCGCTGATCTTCACGCTCCAGCACGCACACATGATTAAGTTTTGGAATTTTCTTAGCTGCTTTATTGGCGAGTTTGGCGAGTGTTTTCGTTTGAGCAATGCCCACGCCCACAGGAATTCTCACCTGTTTCCAAATAGCTTTTTTTATTTGTTGGCCGTATTCCTGGTAATTGCCAAACAACCCATCAATTGGCCGCACGAAGGATTCATCACAGCTGTAGACTTCTACATCGCTCGCAAATTGTCGGATGGTATCTACTACGCGCGCGGATATATCTCCATAGAGCGCGTAGTTTGATGAGAAGACGTGAACACCATGCTTCTTAAGTAACGGCTCCAGTTTGAAGTAGGGTTCGAGATCTGGAATGCCGAGCGCCTTGGCTTCCTTGGAGCGAGCCACAATGCAGCCGTCGTTATTTGAAAGCACAACCACAGGCTTGCCCCGCAGATCCGGGCGAAATATTTGTTCGCAGCTCGCATAAAACGAATTGCAGTCAATTAAGCCGAACACCGGTGATACCTCAGTGAATGTGTGACTACACCCTCGATGATCAAATCCATATCCTCCTTAATCGGTATGGGTGGAAATTGTGGATTCCCAGACAAAAGCTGGCAGCGCTTTAAGTCCAGCACCTTACAAGCCAGACCTCCATCGACTACCGCGATAACGACATCCCCATTGATTGCCTCCAGCGCACGATCTACGATCAATAGGTCGCCGTTATGGATTCCAAGCTGCTCCATGGAGTCGCCTTGGGCACGGACGTAGTAAGTGGCTGATGGGTGCTTGACGATATGCTCATTAAGATCAAGTCTGCGCTCTAAATGATCGTCCGCAGGGCTTGGGAAGCCAGCGCGCACCCGGTGAAGGTAAAGCGGTATAGGGAGTGGCGTGGGTGGGTCAAACGGAAATACTATGTCCATGGCTAGCGCTACTATACTGTTGTTATATACAGTATAGCGTCAGGTTGACCATGGGAGTCAACCGAATGCTTAGAACTCTTGGGAGCAAATATGTGCAGCCGTATCTTTGTCACCCCCGGCAAGCCCCTCAAATTACTTTTGGCGCAGTTCGGGTTGGATGGGGTAGATATGCCGGACCTAAATAATCTTGCGCCAACAGAGGCGGCTCCAGTGATTTATCGGGGGAAGATGGTTTCAATTTATCACCCATGCGTTGGTGGCTGCATCCATCATGGTCACCAGAGCCACCCAATCAGAGATTCGCCATGTTTAATTCCAGGATTGAGACTGTTCTCACCAGCCGCGCATTTCAGGGGCCGGTGCGCCACAGACGCGCGATAATCCCTGTGTCTGGCTTTGTGGAATTCAAAACCCAGGGCAAACAAAAGCAGCCGTTCTATGTACAGGCTGCCTCCGGAGAGGCGCTGGCAGTTGCCGCGATGTGGGAGTGCTGGCAGAACCAGGTCTGGAGTACCACAATGATTACCCAAGCGGCAAGTGTGTCATTTGCAGAGGTCCATGATCGGATGCCCCTGTCACTGAATGCAGAGCAGGTTGCCCGCTGGATGAATCCTGAGGAGGATGTTAAAAACCTCCTGCAGGAATTGCGTGGGCAGTCAGCAGAGCTTCACTGGTGTCCGGTTGATCCGCGAGTGAATAATGCTCGCAACAAGGAAGGCGTCGTGTTTATTTGAGGTTGCAGCAGGGCTTCCGGCTTGCTTGCGTACCGTGGAGCCTCATCGGGCTCGTCTATTTCCTCTCGCATAATCTTTACGTTGGCAGGCGCAACAAAACCCAGTCTCGCTTGATTGGAATTACAATAATTGAGATGAACTTCGATTATGCCATTGCTAGTGTGTATGTGGATTACTTGGTTCGGGCGGCGCGTTAAAACAAGCATAAAAACTCCTTTTAATTTATTGGGTAGATTTGTTGAAGAAATTTTTCTTCGTTTAATACTCTGTTACCTTTCGGCTAATAGCTGACATATGAAAACAATTTTTCTATCCATAGCTGAACTTTAATTCCACTGTCTATACTTAAAACTAACGTTTAATCTCGATCTTTTCTAGGGGACCAAGGTTTCTCGGGTTGTTAAAGGAGATCATTCCATTTAAATAATCTTTAACCAGTTTTGTCACCACTTCTACTCGATTCTTATCCGTCGTTACATAACCAACAGGGAGACTAACAGGTAGGCTTTCAGGTTTAGAAATATGGTAGCTAACTACCGCCATGTATCCGGGTAAGAGCAGCACTTCAACATTGCCATCCAAAAAGCCTTCAACGAGCCCAAAGACCCCCTTGTTTTGCTCAGAAAACTCTTGCTTCCAACGCCCAATAGCTTGTTTATCTTCTGAATCCCGAACGGGCAAGTAAAGTTTTGGATCATAAAGCTTAACCGAAGTCTTTCCCTTGGTGATGGACCGATCAATCAGTTCACTAAAAACTGAAGCAGTACGAACGCTTTGCCCCCAGTAGCCATCTGATGGAGCGATCCATAGCATTTCTTCGGCTCGATCTACAGTTTTCTCAATTGCGTCTAGCTGAATTTCTAAATAATCGACAATCAACTGCCAGTTGGCTTGTGAATAGAGCGGTCCAAGAAACGGAATCCATGCTCCGTCATTGAGCTTACCTGACTGTTGTAAATCCAGCAGTAATGGGACATTTATTGAATATTCATTGAAGAGTGTTTTCGTTTCATCATCCTCAAGCGCGGCCATTGCATGGGCAACTTGCTTTAGATTCATAGGCTTCTGAGAAGAAACAATCGCGTCCGTAATCAACTCTTGTACGATTGAAGAGTTGTCAAGTGCATCGAAGTCGCTTCGTTCAACGGGAACCCCATCAGGATCAATGGAAAGATAACAGGTTAAACGCATAGGCTCTTGCCCCAACTTTTCGACGGCTCCCATCGTGTAAATGCTGGGTCTTCCTGGTTTTTCTTCGCTGGACTTATGCTCCCAAAATCCTTTCTCTTGGATCTTGTGAAACTGCTCCTGAAATTTCTTTTTAGCGAGCTGCTCGCTGTTGGCAACAGTTTCATTCGCTACATCTAACCGCAAGCCGGGTGCCCACTTTTCATTGGTTCGTTTTCTACCTAGGCAGTTAAAACTCGCAAGTTCAAACGCAAATATGCCGCCACTTTCCACCAATAATGAAACCATTGGTGTAGAGCCCAAGCCTACAAAATATCCACGCGATTTAGATGTGAGTTCTATTTTTCCGCTTTCCGAAAATGCAAGATCCCCCTTTTCAACCAAGTCAGTTAGAGCCTCATCAAGCTCCCGTTTTGACAAGCCAAAGTAGGTAGCGATTTCAACAGGGCTCATTGGAGAAATATGTATTAGCCTGAGCACAAATTCTCGGACAAACGGCAACCCTTTTTTTGTTACATAGGAAAACTGAATATTGAAGCGATGAGCAGGGAGAAGAAAATCCACCTCATGATATGCAACATTTAATTCTTTGTTCATTTAGTGCGTTTTCCCTGTCCGTTAACCAGTTCGGCTTCAATAAATCGGTATCCTGCTTCTAAACCTTTAGAGTCCATAAAACTGGCAACACGACCAAGCGGTAGATGCTTGTTGTTAGAACGCCACATCTGTACTGAACCAACAATTACCAATCTATCCATTGCCCGAGAAAGAGCAACATTGATTCTATTTGGCGCCTTCAAAAACCCAGGACTCTTAAGTTTATCGCTTCGGGTCAATGATAGAATAATGATTCTGTTTTCTTTACCTTGATAACTATCTACCGTATCAATTTTCACGAGTGTCTTGAAATCCTCACTCCACTGAACCTCATTAAACTTTTGCCTCAATGTGTGCTTCTGTTCGCCGTACATGCAGATCACACCAATAGCTGGCTCCTCTTCTTTTACTGAAGCTCTAAGCTCATAAAGGAAGTCCATATCTGTTGATAATTGCTTCAGCAATGTGATGATTAAATCTGCTTCAAACCTATTATAGATACTCATTCCTTTATCGTTTTGATGGTACGCTCTGTGCCCTGAACCCGATGTATCCAGCCAAGTCACAGGTGACTGGAGCATATCCGGTAAACGACTATAGATATCGGGAATCACACGATTCCCATTACCCAACTTTCCATCGTAAAACACACTCGAAACTAAATTTCCGATCTCAGGAGCCATGCGATATTGGGTCAATAACGTCGCACCAACTTGATTCCCATATTGTGATTCGAAGGCGCGAGCAAAGTCACTCTGAAGTAAGAGGTCTAAGTCATTTTCAGAGGAAGAAACACCTAAACGACGTGCAAGTGCTCGCTTATGCGGGGTAGTATAGAGCGGCGGCAACTGCTGATGATCACCGACCAGCAAGACTCTCTTGCCCACCTGCATCGCGATTGCGAGTTCACTAGCAATTGATCGAGCTGCCTCATCAATGATGACCCAGTCGTATTGATTATCTTGAATACCGATATGACGCTGGCCGATACCGACGCATGTACCCGTTACCAATTGACGAGATCTAGCGAAAAACTCGTCATAGTTCACCTCGTCAGTTTCTAAGACATCCAGCATATCCCTGGAAAGCCTTGCTAGAGCAAGGGCTCTCAATGACTCGTCGGGGCGAACCGCGTAATCGCGATTTAATTTCTCAATCACTTTTCGCTTTGCATCTTCGAGTTCATCCTCAGAGCCCAGCTTAAGCTGGAAGTCATCCCATATCGTCGCGCGGATTGATTCGTTCAGCTCAATAAGAGATTTTTTCAGCTGCCGCTCATCGTCTTGCTGCATATCCCTACCAGTTAAAGACTTCAAAGATGAAACAAAATGGTCGATTTGCTTGAACAACTTCAATTCAGCAATTACAAGAGCAGTTAGATAGTTAGGCTCTAGGCCTAACGCCCTACCCAACGCAGATACTCTATGTCTAACCTCTGCTCGAAAAAGCTCTCGCTTTTCGGACACGATAGAGCTTGCGTAAACGTCTTTTAAGCCAGTTGAAACAGCACCCTCTCGGTTGCTAAAACGAACCACATCAAGAGGCGTATACAACCTAGCGCAATGGTTACGGATTCTCTCGGCAGCAGTATTCACAGCTTCGTGAGACTGACTAACTAAAAGCACTCTTGTCACCCGTTGTTTCTCGATCAAATAGTGCACGAACGCTGCAATAAACTCAGTCTTACCAGTGCCTGGAGGGCCCTGCAATAACGAAAGCGGACCATTGTTTATGAGCTTCTGAAAGGCTTCTCGCTGCTGCTGATTTAGGCTAATTTTATTGCCTTGTTCATCAAGCCGGTCGTATCTGGCAAAATCTTCCTCGCTAATCTCAACGCCATAACTTATTGCAGGCAATGAACAGGTAGGATCGAAATAGGAAACGAGGTCGCTGATGACCCCCTCCCTATCCAATAAACACTTAAGCGCTGCTTTCCTCTTCTCGTAGGAGGCGCGGTCTTGTTTGGTTCTGAAGAAAATCAAATCACCATCTGAAACTTTGCGAGCCTTCATGCTCAATTTAGATAGTCGGACCTCATTAAGGGCTGATTGCTTTAAAACGACTTCACCGAGCGATATTTCCTTCTCCCCTTGAATAACTAGCGCTTCGATTACATCGGTTTTCTTAAAATGACCTAAGGCATCAATGTCAGCCTGATAAGGCATGATTAGCTGGTCTTTATTGTCTTTGACTTCTCGTGGGTTATCCGAAATTTCAATATAGGGGTAGGATTCCGTTTCAGTTTCAAGAATCGCACTCCAAAGTTTTGCCGTCGTGATTTTTAATTCTGGCTCGATGATGGGAGCGACAGTTTGATCTAATGCATCAAATGCCTTTTTTAGCTCAGATGTCAGCTCGTCGGTGTGGTTAGATTCAATTTCGTTTTCTTTCAGAGCAAGCTCAATCGCTAAAGAAAATGCCTCATTTCCCTTCAGCTTTTTCGTTAGCGCAGACAGGTCATATAGATCGCCGGACTGAATGGCTATTGGGAAGTCTAGTTCCAGCTGACTGTTGTCTGCATCAGACCTTTTGATAGATGATCTCGCTCTTGGCTCAAAGCCAACAACAAAGGCTTGATTTCGCGAACTGAAAACCAGATCAACGCTTCCTCCTATACCATGCACCCGAACACGAGCGTCTGACTTCTCTTTCTTACTGCGTTCAACCTGAAGGTAAAGGTGACCGTTGTCTGGATAGATCGTAATGGGATCAAAATCACCTTTCAGTATTATTCTTACAGGCTCTACGGCGTTGCTGTCTGGGGCTTCGATTGCTGATTTAAAACGGGAAAGACCCTTAAATCCATATAGGGTATCAGTTAGCTCCTGTATAACCGCAGCAGCGATTTCCTTATAGGCATCTGAGGCGCTACCCCAATCGAGCCCTAAAAGCTCGCAAGCCATTTTCATTACTGCAAAGTTATCCCGCTCGTAAGCAGTGCAGGTATCTAGATTATCAGGGCTGTATTGGTGGTTGCGTGGTTCGACAGATTCGATACAGTAGTCGGGTATATCAATTAGCGACAGCGAGTAACCGCTATCACGCTTAGCTAGGATAATATTTTTGGGGTGGAGATCTCCGTGAGCGACGTTCAACGTGTGCAGATGTTCTACTGAATTGATTAATAACTTAATAACGACGAGCTTATCTTCTTGACCAAGCTCCATCTCATCCCAATGACATCCCTCGGCCGTATCCATCACCAAGTACAGGCTGGAGGACTTTGTCGCGATACCGAAATCCCTAATAAATGGAATGTATGCCAGGGATAGTGCCTGAAGCTTTTCGATACGCTTTAAAAAGTGAAGCAGTTTGTAACCTGTAACCGCGTTGTCGTCGGCAAGACTAATGTTAAGCCATGCTTTAACAACCTGTCCGTTAGAAAAGTAAACTTCTCGCTCCTCAGTTTCTACTAAAAAGTCATCGTCCTCCCTGAATTGTCTAGTATGACTAATCGACTTTCTATATGGATCAAGCGCGGATTGGTCAAAATCCATCTCTTTGTCATTTACAGGTTCGGCGTCGATAAGGGCCTCTAAAAGCTCCACAGCACTTGAAAAGCAGTTACCCTGTAGGGCTTTTAACAACACAGGAGCATAGAGGCTGTCACTTGCCTCTATAGCTGAGTCGATAGCATTTACGCTTTTGGGTGAGATGCGTTGTGAAGTTAGAATATGCCAAGACAACATACCAAGAGCGTATACATCCGCTTCGAACGGCGTTGATGTTGCGTCTTGAGCGGTTGCAACACAGACATCATTAACGGAAAGTAGTTGCCGATAATCGCCAACAGTTCCAACTGGCTTGTGATAAGCGGCAATAAAACTAGAGAGAGCCACCTCTTTACTCGGCGATATCCAAATACTGTGGTCACCAAGATCTCGGTGCGCCACTTTTATTTGGTGAAGGTCGGCAAACTTAGCCACTAAAAGCTTAATCAGATTTACTCTGTCTCGCTCCGAGAAAACCAGCCCATATCGACCGATAAACTCGTTAAATCTCAAATGATTTGGTGGAAGCTCATAGATCTCCGAATATTGAGTAGTCACCTCATCCTTTTGAGGGCTGGTTAAAGAACGCAAGCAATGTTTATATAGGTCATGGTCTTGGTGTTTAATGAACTGAAGAACTTCGCGCTCTCGGGACACAATATCAAAGCGACCATTAGAAGTCTTAGCCTTAACACCCTCTAGCTCATCGAAGTTCCACAGCCGCAGTAATACTTCATCTTTCTTAGAAATTTCAGATACAGCCTGAAACTCTTTATAGATTTTTTTTGGGTGCTCAAAGATTAAATCAGTAGCCTTGTAGCCATCAATGCGAATGTGTTTCGGAGCAGTATTATTGCTACCAAGAAATAATTTATCGAAGATAGGAAAGTCCTTATTCAGAACTTTAGAATTGGGGTGAGGCCTAAATCTCTCGTTGAATTTTCGCTCGTCCCTTAATTCAAGAAATTCCGAAAGTCTAATTGTATGGTTCTTTTCCTGGTCGGTAATTTTGGAGAGAATCGCATTCCCGGTCATTACAACAAGATGATGTATTTGCGGTGTATGTCCTGCATTGCTAAATTTGTGTCGAATTCGATCAAGCTTATTCTTCAGCAAGAAAACTTTATTTTGGGTAATACTGACAGGAGACCGCCCCATATCTGAATCGTTTTTATACCATCGGTCTCCACGGGATACGACTTCACCGTTATTCCAATCTTTAAGTTCAACAATTAGTACATTACAGTGTGTGACAATGACTAAATCGAACTCACCTTCATTGCCTTTTGCATCGACAAATCTGAACCCTGCGTAACCCTTCCAAGGTAAAATCGAATTGGCCCCCAGGCCATCCAGCTGATCCCTGATGGAACCACTTTTGGCAGGTTTCACTTGGTTAGAATTAGGCATGGAGGAAAATGCCTTTTGAATTGTATCAATCGCTTTAATTTCTTGCGATTGCAACCCACCGTCCCAAATCTTAACTTCCATACTTATCTATTCACTAATCAATTGTAATTTTTGACTGAATCAATTCGGAAATTTCTTATTCGTTGCACCAATTCGAATCCATTATTTTTCACGCTCAATCCGAAACGGCATATCCGCTATGGGGCACACTGGCGACTTAACGCTGTCTTCGAACAAATCAAAAGTCAATTACGTTGTATAACGGCCAAGAGAAGACATAGCAGATGGTAAACGATTATGATTTTGACGGCTAATCAAGACACGAGTGGTTGAACTTTCCAGATAACCTAGACAAACAGAATATTGCCTCTCTAAAACTCGATAATCTCATCTTCACGTGCAAATTTTTTCTCAACAAGACTTGCTTTTACCCTAGCCACGTCGGATGTATAAATCACATGTGCTAAGCTATTTTTTGCTCGCGTTGATGTCACATAGAATAACCTTCGGGTGCGATCCAAACCAACTTCTTCACCTGCTTCGCGCTTTCTTTGGCTGTCTATGGAAAGATCTTTAGCGCCAAAATACTGCTCATAGGAAAATAGGAATCCTCCCGCCTCATCATCATCCATGATAACCATAACGCGTTCAAATTCATTACCTTTAACGCCTTGATGGGTGCGGAATACCGAGCGGTTCTCTATATAATTTTTATAATTTCTAATTTGAAAAAAATCAGTTTCCAGCGCTTCAGCCCAAGCGGTAATCTCATTGTCTTCTATCTCTTTCGATTCCTCTTCTACCACCTGCAACGCTTTTTCCTGGACTGGCTTCAATTGGCCATCACCCTCTTCGGTCGCTGCTACAAAAGGCTGTAATTTCGCAGGAATATTTAGTAATTTGTGTGTAGCAATTACCTCTAGAACTGTCCGAAAGCTGACCGTATGATTTAATACCACGTCTCTGAAAGCATGCTCGGCGGTTCGAGCAAGAGCAAGTGGGTCGTCCTTATTTGCCTCTAGTACGCTAGCCTCCAAAAGCGGTGACTTGCATTCTCTCATAATAGACATAAGCTCGGCTCGTCTTTGATTCCGACTTGCCTCTGCCATGGGAAAAACAATGTCAGAGAAAAATTTCAGCTCACTATTTGAGCCATCAGAAATTTGATCTTTAATTTTTCCTGATTTTGAAAGCGTTTCCCAAAGAGCATCAAAACCAAGCCGTCGTCCAGCCATTTTGTGCTCCAAAAGTAAGATTGCAGTTTCTTTGGAATGCACGTCCATCCATAGAGTGTCCCCCGTAACAGTCATCATGGTTTCACGAATATTGGTTTCGACTTCTTCTTTGTTTGAAATACCATTGGGCAGTAAAAAATATCGAACATAACCATCAGCGGCTCCATCACGAGCAAACTGTTTACGTTGGTCATCTTCATTTCGAATTTGATTGCCTAAGCCAACAATACGTCGCGCTGAGCGATGATTCATTCTTTTGTCGAAGGCTACCCAACCGATCGGCTTAGTTTTACCTAGCTTTGGCTCTCCACCACCAAAAATGCGTTGCATCGTATCTCCAAATAAGCCAATAACCACCTTATCAGATTTGGCATCTTGCAATCCAAAGAATGCATTTATTACGTCTGAATTTGTATCCTGGCTTTCGTCGATGAAGATGAAAGGAAACATGTTTACAATAACATCTGCCATCAACGGCTTGGCAGTCAAAAAACTAGAGAAAATTTTCAATACATCAGTGTGCGACAACGCATTTTTCTCAAAGTTGGCTCCGTTTGGATCGTAAATAAATGAGCGCGGCTGTGCCAACCATTCCATTTTATCTTTTAAACGAACGATTGCTTGCTTTCTGGCATCTGACGCCTTTCCAGCTCGACCACGCTTTTCTAAGTCTTCGAGCTCCGCAAGCTCCGCAGGGATTTTATTTATATACCATTTTCGAATATCTTCGTTAAAACCTACAATTGCAGACCAGCAAAAGCTATGTATCGTCGATACTGCAAAAATTGATCGCTGTTCAATCCGATGTTTGATCTCTTCAGCTGCATTGTTTGTAAAAGTTACAACAGCAATTTTCTTTCCTTGTGGAGACAATACACTAGAATATTTTGCATTTAGGAAATCAAGAGCTTGTTTTAGTGAGTAGGTTTTTCCTGATCCTGCTCCCGCAAAGGTAATAAAACTTTTTCCACTACCTATTTTTAAGCACTCTTGAATATTTTTATCTACGTCATTGTCATGATTATCTGGTTTAGTTTCTGCTAAATAAAAATTTTCTGACATATCCCCTCCTAGACTTTTGGTGAAAGCTGGCTTTCTAACCAAGAGAGGCCATCGCATATGTACCCAGGGGCGTTGAAGCTATTTGCCTCATTATCCGCTAGATGGAAGATGCAGCTGAATGCAAAATCACCCTTCTTTAAACCTTGAACATAATCATATAGCGAATCCGACAGAGATTTAGTACTGCTTTCAAATGCAGCTTTTATTTTGGATTTTCCTTGAAAAAAATCATTTTCGAAGTTGGCCAAAATTAATGCATCCTCAAAAGTACGCGACAAAATTTCTTTCTCTGATATCAAGGTTGACTTTTGGTACGCAACGTATAGCGGTGTGCCATTACTCTCTATCGCATGCTGATGCTTTGGTAAACTCACCAAATCGTCCAGCAATTCTTTTTTTGGATGCCATAGTCTCAAGGTATCATTATTCGTTTTTAGGCCTAAACCTTTTTGTGGGGCGCAGGATTCTCCTGTTAAACCAACTGAATCTATATCTGTTAATACTAAGGTTGTTACACCAAGCTTCTCTATCAATTCTCTATACATATGAGTGTGAGCACCGCTCACCTCAAGTAGAGATATATACCTATTTGACAGTTTTGGAAAACTACGCGAGATAAATTCAGGCACAAGTAAACGCTCAGCTTGACCTTCTACAAAAATAACTCCGTCGGCAAAGAAAATATCACAGTGCGATAGCTTCAAATGCTTTTTAACAAATAGGATCTCATCTTTTACCTTCGAAAAGAGATCTGACATATTTGCAATTGACGTATGATCCATCGCAATGGCTTTGTTGGCTTTATTTCTTCGAAAGTAACGTAGATCTTTGAAATCGATATCATTAATAATATGACTGGAGTGGGTGCTTATGACGAGCTGCGTTTGGTATTCAATCTTATCCTTTTTTGTGTCATTGTCGCGCAAGTCAGGGTGATTACGAAGAGTATCATAAGCTTTTGATACAAAAACTCGCTGAACTTGCGCGTGAAGATTAACCTCCGGCTCTTCAAGCAAAACCAAATGAATTGGTTCAATCTGTTCGCCAACATTATCTCCAGCTGATGCCGACTTCCCGACACGCATCCACTTGTCTCTAAATTCTAGCAGCCTAAAAGTTAAATAAATGAGATTTTGGTAACCTAGACCTAAATAGCTTTCTGGAAGAAACTCATCTTCATCTTTATCAAAACGATATTGAATCGAAGACGCTTTTTGTAATGCGTCGGTACCGCTAATTTTAGCGACAATTTCAACAGATGGATTACCGCCAATACCTGGATAACCCATGCCTTTTAGTTCATTAAATGGCGCTTGGAATTGTTTATTTAGCCTGTCTGAAAATCCCTTTTCTAATACTTGTTGTTGTCCCAAAACTTCAAGATCTTGCACTTCTGGAAAATCTTCAGGATTTAGAATTCGATCATAATATTCACGAAGCAGCTTATTGAGTCGTTGCTTTTCTGAATATGGCCCTTTTTGATCCGCATTATCTTCAGTGCCTAATCCGCGCTGTTCGGATATCACGTCCACTCGAATTAGTTTTTTTAAGGCTTCAGATTTTAGGGGTTGTAAAATTTCAGTTTCCGCTGCCTCCGGATCTTTACTCAATATATAATGTTTTTGTTTAATAAACTTATTGAAGTTCCGCCCTTTCTCTAGAAAATCACATAGATCTTTAGGCCACAGACTTACCTTGTCTTTGTGTCCAGAAACCACTTTTCTGGTGTCAGAAAATTCACGCAAAAGATTAACAATATCGGAGGCTTCATAATTTATACGAACAGATAATGCTCCTCCTCGCCATTCCAGATCAGGAAGAATGTCACGAACCTTGTACGCTTCGCTCGCATTTGCAGTGATAGTAAGCTCTAATCTCGGCAATAGACTAACGAAAACATTCGACAACTCTGTTATAGCCTCATCTGTAGGGAATGTCTTTTCAATTTGCTCGCCTATTTTTTGTATTTTTTTCCAGTTTACCTTCGATATATCTCTAATTCTCAGATTGTCCGGACTTTTTAGAAATGTATGTAGAGCTCCAATACATGATGTTTTTCCGCTATTGTTCGCACCGACAATGACAGTCGTTTTATCATCAAGCATTAAAGTTACATCGGAAAGCCGGCGATAGTTTTTTAAAATGAACGAAGTGATTTTCATACAAAAACCTTACAAATATGTTTTCATCCAAAAAAAGAAATCTGACTCTGAATAAATAAGTTATCAGGATCAAGTGCTATCGGCTCCGTTTACGAGATGCCTGCGCTATTTTCCTTGCGCGTTTTTTCTTTGACTTGACACTATCCTTTTTACTTTTATTGCGATCTTGCGTTATTTTTCTTAACTCGCGCGCACAATATTCGGGATTGAACCTTTCGAAGGTTTCGGCTTTTAAATGATTGATCAGTACAGCAGGCAAGAGGTTAGTGTGATAACGCGAGACAATTAGTGGATAATTCCCCTGCTGATAGGGCCCGTGGAAATCGCAGGAAAACTGAGCTAACCGAGAAAACAACTCCATATCAAGTGAGTTCTTGGCATAGGGATTATGAAACACATATAAGCCGTCTAACAGCATTTCCGGATTGTCCGATGTTACCTCGTGCAGCCGGAACCTAGGCTCATCTGGTAGGTGCCTGATACTTAAAATGGTATCGAGGCTAGGGTTTTCAGATTTGTATAAAGAGGCGAGTTTTCCAAGAGTGAGCGTACTGCTGAATATGACAGCTGACACCTCATGGTATGAAGCATCGTTAAACAACCCCAGTTTTATATCTGCATCGGTTCCAGGCTTTTTGATTGAGGATTTAATAACGTAACTTTTAGTGAGCGGGTCAAAATATTTTCCATACAGCAAAGCAAACATTGAATATATAAATTCTCGACCGTAAGAAATTTGGTCGTAAGAACAAATTGCTACGATATAAGGCTTGTTTGGATCGACCCAGTCGAGTTCAATATAGCCCTTGATTGGTTTGCCTTTTTCCTCAAATCCGCGGTATTTTTTGAGCTTTTTGAAGAAGGAATTGGAGTGGCGTACGATAGCTTCATCAATTAGCTCGGAGAACTCTTCTCGCGTGGTAATAGGATATAGATTGCGCTCAACATCTTCTATTGTTCGTAATGTTTCAGGGACTCCACCCTTACTTATTTCAGAAACAACTGCTTCAACATATAGTTCGGAAGGTTGTTGAATGATGAAGTCAGGCCTGTTATGCAAGACGGAAGTGACAAATCCCAACTCCTTGAGCGCGGCATGAATATATAGCTCCCAAAATGTCGAGTGAAAGGTAGTTTGAAACTCAGTCTTTGCCTTAAAATCTTTGTCATAAAAGTCTTGGGCCCATCCCGAGATTATTTCCTTAGCACCACGGTAGCCGAGCTGGTTGTTCAGGTCATTGAACTTTGGGTGAAGGCTTTTCAGGTCGATACTGTCATCCACTGCAAAGAAATCCACAAATTTTGTCCTTATCAAGAATAATAGTTGACTTAAAGATACGCCAGGCTGAACAAGTATTCATTGCCTGAGGTGAAGGTCTGCTTTGGGCACACTCCCGGCTGTGAAGGCTAAGCTTTTATTTGGATTTATGTCTCCACTCCCAGGGCGGGGTTATCTGATCTGCGCTCAATGACCACAATCCAACTTTTTGTTTTTTAGCATGATCTTGAAGGAGAAAATATTCTTGGTCCTCCACATATTTGGTGTACGCCCATGCATTGCCATTTTGAACCATTAGCTTATTAATATTTTCCTCTTGAAGGTAAATGATACCGAGAGTTCTGCCATACCTGTCTTTGCCAGTGGTGCTGACTGTTACGTTTTTGGTGGCTATGAGCAACGAGAGGGCTTGTTTGGAATTGTTGCCCCAAGGTTGATTGGTTTCGGGGGCATCTATTTCGGAGAGGCGTACTTTGATGGTTTCAGAGCCGTTCACAAGGAGGGTGACCGTATCGCCATCACTTACTTTGACGACTTTTCCTGCAATTTGGTCTGCAGCGGATACTGACTGGGTAGCGAGAAGAAGCGCGAGGAGGGAAACCTTTAATATATTCATAAGCATCCATGTTTGAGCTTTATTACATTTAAGAGAGGGAGATTACTTGCTGTTATGTGTATGTCAATTACTCGATATTACGCAACAGATACCCATTCGTCATCCTTTTGGTCTTAAAAATCCAGCTGAGATATTGCACCCTACCGAAGAACAAACTATCTTTATGGGGCTATATGCCCAGTGACATCTTCACTGACCCTTAATTTAGCTGCACACAGGTCCGCAATGCAGCAAGACGAAAGTCTGTCCTAATCCTTACCACCCATCGGGGAGTCTAATCCTCCCCGCCCGGGCTGGCCTTAGCTCCTTCGATTTATTTATTTAAATCCAGGAGCGCCCAATGAAATCCACATTCAATCTTTCTGAATTTCGCACTGTTGAAGCAGAGTTTGGAGTAACAATCTCCATGGTATCTGTTGATTCTCGCGTTCCTGAGAATCCGTTTAAAGCCACAGGCCTAAAGCTTGAGGAATATAACGAGCGTGTTGAATTCTTGAGAGAGCATGACCACCTCTTTGGAATGAACATGGCCAGAGAGAAGTTTTGCAAGTAAGTTTGAGCTTTCCCTGATTTCGCTTTCGGCGATTAGGGAATCCTCCTAAAGGCCTTTTAGCAGGACTTTTAGGGGGATTCCCTAATCAACCAAGCTTGGAGTTTAATCATGGTAGACGCAAACAAACAAACTTTCGATGTGAACAGTCGTCATGTGATGAGTGTAAATTTCAACGGCACTAGTGGTTTGTGCGATGTGGTTGTAAGCGAAAAGCAAAGCGACCGCACCTTTATCAAATCAATGGTGCTAAATCAGTACAATCAGTTGGTAGACTGGCTTCGTGAAAACGATCATGGGTTTGCGATGAATTCAATTCGCACTTACTTTTGATTGTTTGAGGTCGGTATGCTGACAAATATAAAAGCCCCTTTTCTCACGATTAGGGGCTTTTTATTGGGTTAAAGATTTACTTCCCATTGTGCTATTTGCTCCGTTGTCACCACCCCTGTTTCAAGAGCGGATTTTTTCAATGCCTCTCGAACTTCATGAGTTGATAAGTGCTCATCCAATCTTAGCTTTTTCAAAAGCTCTGCCCGAAACACAGGATCATTGTGAAATGCCTCGCGCTCCATTGCACAGCGATAACTGAATCCGCTTGGATCGCCAAACAGTGTTTCGTAATAACTGATAACTCCTTGGCGGGTGCCAGGATACTTGCGATGAAATTCTCCAATAATCTCACCAACCAAATCGGTGTTGGCCAGCTGGGATTCCTCCAGTATGCCATCCTGCAGATAACTGCGCAGAACCTGCTTGCGGTATTTAGGTGAGTTGAAAAACTTAAAGCGCAAACGCTTGTGGCGAGCATCCAAAGCGCTTTCATCACCATAGAACCATTCATAACAATTTATTGGGTCTATGCTTGGCTTATCGTTTTTTGAAAGTGCATCAAGCTTGTTGAGAAACTCCATAGGTCTAAGTTCTGCACCCGTATTAAGCTCAATCACTTTCTCACTCTGTTTTTCTGCAAGCCGCGTCTTGCGCTCGATCTCCGACTCTTGAAAAATTTCAAACTCAGGCGCATCAAGTGCGAGCGCCCTTCCTGTGTAAGCCATAAACATGCTTTCAGCCAAGCCGCCCGATAGGCCGCGCTCTTCGTAAATTGTTTTGCTCACAACGGCGTATTCATTATTGCTCAAAGGACGGTACATATTAAAACCTCTGTGCTTCTAGCCTAGTAGGCATTTTAATCCATCGTTACTCATAGCCAAGGGTTCAGGATTTTGACCCCCAATCCCTCAAAGTCAGCAGTGTTTCTCGTAACGATCGTCATCTTGTGAACCTCTGCGGTCGCGGCGATAAGCGCATCGCGGGCGGGACGCGGATTAGGGATATAGTATCGCGCACTTGCAAGAGCAATCTCTCTCGATACGTCCAGCAGATTTTCATTAAAAGTTGGGATTACATACCCCTCAACCCAAGCCCTCAATATTTCACCTTGCCTGGAATCTTTCCGCTCAAGAAGAAGCACACCGATTTCCAATTCCTGAAGCGTGATAACCGATAAAAAAACATCCGCACCATCAATCGAACTAAACCAATTCTTCACATTTGGATGAGCCTTGCCTGGATAAACTTTCCGTAATTCCGAAACAACATTGGTATCCAGTAAATACATTATGAAAAATCCGCAGGTCGAGAAAAGTCATTTGGCAGCTTAGGGATGTCAAACTCAATATCTTCTGCGCCAGGCATGAACAGCAATTCGGCCAGGTCTTTCTTTTTACCTGTTAACCGCCGGTACTCCTCTGCCGTCATCAATACAAGTGAAGGTCTTCCCCGATCTGTAATAAATACCGGCCCCTTCTGGGCAGCCTTTTTCGCCCCCCCTCTGTCGTGGTTGAATTCTCTACTGGTGATAGTGGTTATGCTCATAGAATATCCTCAAAAGCTCAATGTAAATACATTACTACATTTTGAGCTTGATTCAAGTGGGTATACCAGAAAATGAATATTTCTTGGCTAGAGACCAATGAGCTTCACCAGAGCAATATCGATGTATTGGGGCATATCGCAAGTCAGTCCTCGGGTGAAAACTCCGCAAGAATTGCATTAAAGGGCCTGCTCGCATGGGAGCAGGCTTTAAGAGAAACAGGCAACTTTTTTAGGACGGGCACTTACTTGAGCGGTATGATGCGCGTTTTTAATGCGCTCCCAATTAATCACTTATTTGCAAACCATTACCGTAGAAAGGTTCACGATGGAATTTCTTGATCTCGCTCCCGTTACCCGCGCCCAGGGCACAGTGCAATTGCCTGGCTCCAAGAGTATCTCCAACCGCACGCTGCTGCTGGCGGCGCTGGCCACAGGCGAGACGGATATTCGCGATCTGCTGAAGTCTGACGATACCGACCGCATGCTGGAGGCCTTGGCGGCGCTGGGTGTGGGTGTGACTAAAACCGGCGAGAACGATTACCGCGTAGTTGGCACTGGCGGTAGTTTCCCGAATAAAGAAGCGGATCTTTTCCTCGGTAACGCCGGTACTGCTTTTCGCCCGCTGACGGCGGCGCTGGCATTGAGCGGTGGTACCTATAAGTTGCACGGCGTAGCGCGTATGCATGAGCGCCCGATTGGCGATTTGGTGGATGCGCTGCGTCAGATAGGTGCGGATATTACTTATCTCGGGCAGGAAGGCTTTCCGCCGCTGTTGATCAAGCCTGCGCAAATCGCGGCTAGTGGCAGTATCAAAATCCGCGGCGATGTCTCCAGCCAATTCCTCACCGCGTTGCTGATGGCATTGCCGATGACCGGCAAAGAAACCCAAATCGAATTGGTGAGTGAGCTTATCTCCAAGCCGTACATTGAAATCACCCTCAAGTTGATGGCGCAGTTTGGCGTAAATGTTCAGCGCGATGGCTGGGAGCGTTTTACTGTTCCGGCGGCGACCGGTTATAACAGCCCCGCGACTGTGTATGTGGAAGGCGATGCGTCTTCTGCTTCATACTTCCTTGCGGCGGGTGCGTTGGGTGCTGGCCCGCTGCGTGTGCAAGGTGTGGGTGCCAAAAGTATTCAGGGCGATGTTGCATTTGCCGATGCGCTTGCAGAAATTGGTGTGACCATTACCAAAGGCGAAAACTGGATTGAAGCCTCCGCTCCATCATTACCGCTCAAAGCCTTTGATCGCGATTTCAACCATATTCCCGATGCAGCTATGACGCTCGCTGTGGTTGCGCTCTTTTGCGATGGCCCATCGCGTCTGACCAATATCGCCAGCTGGCGCGTGAAAGAAACCGATCGCATCTCTGCGATGGCGACTGAGTTGCGCAAACTCGGCGCAATAGTGGAAGAAGGTGAAGATTGGCTGCGAATTACGCCGGTGAAAAATTTAATTCCAAATGCGGCGATTGATACTTATGACGATCACCGCATGGCAATGTGTTTTTCGCTCGCTACCTTTGGTGGTGTACCTGTGCGGATTAATGACCCGAAATGTACCGCTAAAACTTTCCCGACCTACTTTGAAGTGTTTGGGTCAGTGGTGAACTAAGAAATATTTTTATCCTGCAGCAACCTCTTCAAGTCGATAACGGGTTTACTCCAGTTTTTTGAAGGCAGTTCCGGCTCTCCAGGCCAGGCTGCCCCAGGAAGATTTTCAAACTCAAACTTCTGAACAAAGCACTTCATTGCATCAGTAAGGACGCTGATGTATTCAATTGTCTCGTAACCATATTTGCCGCTTAATTCAACTAAAAGCGCCAGCAATGCAGTTCCATGCCCTACATTTTTTTTGGCAAAAGAAATTGCTGTTATGGAAATTTTCCTTTCAGAAGCATCCCAAGACAGAGTGAGCGTATATTTGTGACTGCGTGCGTTAATTTTGTTGTGCCAAGAATTGCAATATGGCTTTTTATAGTTAAACCGGCCGCAATAGAAAACATTTAACGCTGCACAGAACTCGTGTATATCGCTTTCGATCATCAAAGCTTGATGGTTCTCCGAACATAAACTTCATTAATCTATCTGCGCTTACTAGTGAATAACTCACTCGACTTAATCCGCCCTTCCAGCTCGTTGCGAACTGTAAAGGGTTCCCAGCTTTCGCAATAAGGATTTAAAACCAAGCCGGGACGATTTGTGTTGCGCGCGCTTAAACCTTTCGGTCGTTGCTGATGGAAGAAAATTCTCTGCAGAGGCATCAATTTCACTACGAAGGATTGTCACCGCATCCGGCGCCTCAAAACCAAGCTTTACGTGTCGATCATCCAACTTTGTAATTAGAATTTCTATAATGCCATCAGTAGTATGAATACGGATGGATTGGTTTTCGCGGCGGCCTAGAACTAGCATAACAACTCCATTTGTTTGAGGGGGTGAGTGTCACTAAGATTAAATTTAAACTCAAAAACTATTGTATATCTTTAACAAACTTCTTCAATGGTAGATCAGCAATAGAATCACGCAATTAGTTGATAAATACGACAATCTTGGCAAAGCTCTAACTGTTCACTTTCCATTCACCCAAGAACTGCTATATATTTATCAAATAACCCTTGAATCACAGGCTATCCAAAAATGGACAACAAAGCTCTTGGCACAAAAATCATTAAATCAACTGCCCTATTTACTGGAAAGGCGGCTTGGTTTCTGTTGTGTAAAGTATGCTTGGCTGTCCTGTTGGTCATAGGATTTATTGTTGATGCGATGGCATCCGAGCAACAAGGGCATCAAAGCGAAACAGATCGAAATCCACTATCCGATATCGAGTTTGATGACCCACAGAGCCCGCACTTCTTAAATGAGAGGCCGTGAAAAATCCAGCTAGTTCAGCTGGCTTCATCACTTTAATCCTGTCACTTCCTCGCCATTTCTTTTGTTTTTGAAATTGAATTGCTCTGCAGTTTCCCTGCGAATCCTGAAGATTGTCCTGCAGCACCAAGGCCTGCCTTGTTTACCGCACCGGTAATTTGAGTTCCTGCTGACAATCCGATTGCTCCTAGATAATACGTGAATAGCAGCGGCAACAACCAATAGCACATCCGTACCACCCAGCTAATTGCCATGGCATCCGGATTGTGAACTGCATCTGGCATTACATATCCCACAACGGTTCTACCGTCATCGCCGAAACTGAGTAATGAATCCAGCAAAAAATTGTCGAGCCATGCCGCAAAAGCAAATAGGAATGACCAAAAAATAATGCTGAACTGAAGGATGCTGAGCGTAACCAAATTGCCGAGACTAAAGGAACCCAGGGTAAGCAAGAACGGCAGCACAATGATAAATATCATTAGGGTTATTGCTTGTATTGCGGGAGCAAGTTTTCGGTAGGATTCTGTTTCTACTGCATTTGGAATAGATGTCATTGCTGCACCAAGGAATGCAATCCCGGTCTTAATCGCACCAACCGTATCAGAAGCAAGGCTATCCCCTCCGCCCGATAATCCATTGCCCAGGTTTAATTCCATAGCGCTCTGGGAATTAAAAAGTGCCGTTTTAATCAGGGCATTATCCTTATCTTCCGTTGTCGCAAATTTATCGGCTGACCAAAAATTCCACCAAGCACCTGTGCAATCTCCACAATCCTCTTCAGCGCCATTGGATTTCACGTTATCGAGCAGGCGAGTCCGTAACCCATGATCCGACCCTAAGCTTACACCGTCTGCCGGATACCCCATCCACCACTCGTGGCATGTTGGATAGCCACCAATTTCAACCCCGTCCGGTGGTGGCGGCAATATCGCTGAGTCACGCGCTTCTGAGTATGGAAAGTGCTCTGGTGCTAATGCTTTCGTCGCACGCAAGGTGTCGTAATATCCCGCGCGAGACAGGAAAAACTTTGATCCTGGCCACGCAATATCGTCATAAATTTCCCCATTCTGGAATTGCGATGGCAGCTCTGAATTGGGCAGGCGCTGACTGCCATACAGGTTCACGGCTGGTCGCCAGCACTGATTGTAAAAATCCCCTAACTCATCTTTCAGCGTCTTATCGGGTATCTCCAGTTCGGACAATCCCGACACCATGGTTCGCAAATCAGCCTGGCATGGAAGCTCTTGTTTGGCAGACTGAGCGATAGCATGGTTTAAGAGAGTTACTAGATACCACCACAGGGGCGCTTTAGGAGTATGACCATCCAGCATGGCATTAAACGCCCCCGCTTTTTGATCCAGTGTTGAATTTGAATTACCGAATTCTTTTTCGGAAGCCGTTTTCTCCAGCACACCGCTTTCTGTGGCTTCACACCGGTAATGTGTATAAGTTGTTTTATTGAGCTGCACATAAATCATTGGCTGCGCAGCCATGAATACAACGAATAGCATTGAGTAAATTCGTGTTTCCAGAATTCGAATAATGCTGTCCGAGTCGATGTCTCCATTGGCTTCACGCAAAGACAGGAGTGTGTTTACCAGGGTCGCTACAAATGGAACCAACACTAGCCCGGTGTTCGTCAGTAATGCCCACATGGCACCATAAAGATTCCAGGCCAGCACACTGGTATATAGCTCTAAAACACTACCAACGGGCATAACATTTACCTACTGAATGTATTGAAGAAAGTTGGAGGCAAAGAAGACCTCGTAACAAATAATTAGTACCAGCAGTGGTCGCCGAGAAGACCTCACCAGTTCATCCGTGACGGTTGGCACACGCAGTGCCAACACGCTTTTCCAATTGCGCCACAGAAAATAGTAAATACACAGCCTAAACAGCAGCAGCCAAGGAGATTGCGAGAAGTTATGTAGGTTTTGGATTCTCTCACCATCACCCGCCAGCATAATTTTCATGATGATGACGCTTGCGAATGCGGCGATAAAACATCCGGCAATCCACATAGTGATGCGTTTAAACCGGGCGAGCCGAGGCGAGTTAATTTGTGGTTTCTGAGTGAAACCTTGCTCAGCGTTATTCATTAATTCCGCCCTCGGTCATACCTGGGCGAGCAGGTCTGATTCGCACAAAATCGGTGAAGCGTTGATTGTCTTGGTTACGGGCAGAGCCGCGTTGAGCGATGGTGCCAGCGGCGTTGGTAATAATCTTTTGGCGAACTTCTGATTCAAACAAAACGTTGTCAATTTCTGCCTGCAAGCGTTGGCGAGAGTAATCAATTTCAGTCTGTGCCACCTCTCCGGAGGCGGATATATTGGGTTCCTGTGCTCCGGCATTCATAAGGTCGCGCGCGATCAGCGCTTTTTCCATGGTTCTTGCCAGGGAAACTTCACCGACTAATTTATTTGCCAGGATTTGTTGTTCATCGGTCGGTGCTCGACGCAGGTTCTGCAGCGTCAAATCGTTAATGGTCACGCCCATACCAGGTACGGAAAGTTTGTTTAGATCTTCTGACGTGTAACGATAACTGGCTGGTTTGGACAGGAGAGTCTGGAGATCCGCCTGAGCTATATCACGCTCTTTGCGGTATTGATACCGCAGACCTTGGCCGACTTTGGTTCTCAGTTTTTCACAGTTAGCGCAGGTGCGAACAATGCGCTCGCCCACCACTTCCCGAGTCCATTTCGCTGCTGCAGCCGAATCCGAAAAAACTCGGGTAATATTGGGATCGCCATTCACACCATCAGCATCCTCCACAGCAGCGCCACCGGCAATATGGTCATACCCAGCACTAATCGTGTCTTCCACAATCCGAATGGGCTCCTGGTTGAGTCCGCCTTTGGCGACACCACCGGCGAATTTGATACCTGCATTGCCTGATGACTCCTCAATGGATTGTTCAGCGGATACAGGATTGTCACCATTCATGCTGGCTTTATCCCACGAGCTTTTACGTGTAACGGCGATCCAGCCCTCCACGGGATCGCGACCGGCGCGCAGATCGGCTTTTGCATCGCGACAGGTTTTCAGGGAGAGCGTGAAGCTTTCTTTTGCATCTTTTAAGCCTTTTGTCAGCGTGTCGTAGAGGCCTGGCCAGTTTTCTTGTATCTGGGACAGCCCCCAAGCGGAGAAAACGGCTGTAGCGGCTCCCAAGACGTCCTCTGTAAGCCCATAGACATTGTGCTCGATGTCAGAGAAGGTCTCTGCAATACCGAAACTGGGATCAAATGAGCAGCCTCGAAACAAATTCCAATCTGCGGCCGCTGATAGGTTCAGGTGGGTTTTATTCGACTGGTTGTAATACATGTAGGGATCACCACCACCAATCGCGTAATACCAAGAACCGTCACCGGTTGGCCTGACGATATTTCCATCTGCTGTAGCCGTTTCTGATAGCAGGCAAGAGAAAGCGAGTGTTGAGAGCGCAAGCGCTTGGTTTATAAATTTCATTCCAAAATCCTCATGCTTTGTAAGCAAGATTAAAAATCTACTTTGGTGATGTACGCGCCTTCTCTTTCACAGCAGGCGTAATAGCGCCACAAATTCCACATATAGCTTTCCCGATTTTTCCGTCGTCCATTTGCCCAAGACGCTGGGCCACCAAAAGTCATATGAGAGTTTTCCACCCAAGGTGCTACCTGCTGGAATCGATTATCGTTCCCGCCAATGCTCACAGGATCTGGCCGCCAGCACCTGTTCTCACATGAGCCGTTGGCTGGGAGGTAAACGTGAGGCTGTAAGTCTCGGGTAACGATCTCAGCAGCTCGGTGTGCGGCTACGGCAGCATTAATCGCATCATAAGGATGTGCGCCCCAACCACAGCGAGGATAAAGGGGCGCCCAATAGCCATCACCTAAAATGGGAAGCCAATTACCAGTCGTTATTTTTGGTGTGCCGAATATCGATTGCGGAAAAATCTGCTCTATTCCTGGATCGTTCCAATTCGGATCGAAGCTGGACAGGAAATGCGGCAACATGGGAATGTCGTTTGCAGATTCACAGAAGAATTCGCTTGAACCCAATGCGTCAAAAATCCAGGTTGCTGGATGTGAAATGACATCTACGGATTTAAAATCCAAATTGGTGTCTTGGTCTTTGGAGGACTCGCTTCGGGTGATGGCACCGCTCGGATTATTATTCCAGTCAGTTGTTGCATCCCACTCGCTCTGAAAGGTATACGAAGCAATGACCAGCTCTGGAATATAGTGGCCAACTCTCCACGATGTTTCTATATCGCAACTAAATAGAGAGCATCTTAACCAGAAGCAAATTCCCAGAAGCTCCCACTCTAAACAGTCAACACAACTTATTGCCGACTCGATGATGTCAAGCGTAGATAAATTGCCTTCTTTCTCTCCGGTAGGAACTGATTGCGCATGGGTCGCCGAGGAAACTATTGATAGATACAGAAAAATTACAAATACATATTTCAGCATTAATCATTCTCTCCATCTGTTCTTTCTTCGAGGGTTGCCAGATAGAGTCTTCTTGCATCAAAAACATCCGTTGATCCGTAGACAACGTACTTGCCTTCATCGAAAACAATCGCCGGAACTTTTTTTATCTGGTACTTCATCATCTTTTGCTGGCCACGCATGGCAGCACGCATTTCCGATTTAAACGCTTCGCCTTTTGGTGTTGCAAAAAATGCATTGGCCATTTTCATGGCCTGCTCCTGGTTGGGAGGCAGCTTAGGTAATCCAGTTTGTTTGAGCCTGGATACCTCACTCAAATCGTAATGAACGGTTTTAACATCCGTAGGCGCATCGATGAGTGCGGGTAAATCGGTGAACACCTCGATGAGGGTTTGTGCTTGCGAAGAAGAGGCAGCAAAAACCAAAAAGAGTCCGGCAAGCATTATGCGATTAGCGATAAATTTCATGGGAAATGCTCCACACTAATTGGTGATTTACGATTTCCGTAAAGGGTTCTCCGGTTGCCTGGAGCAATTCGCTTTTGGCTCCTTGGGAAACCATATAAAACACGTCCCCCTTTTTTAATTCGCTAATATGGCAAGGTGTTTCTTTGTCCCGATCTATACGAAAGGCGTATCGAATTTCTTGATCCATTTTCTTCACCTATGCCACCGCTTTGCGGCGTCCCTTAGCAATCATTTCACCGATCATGGCGGCCGCTTCCAGTTCTGAAATGTTGTGTTGTTGCATGAGTTTGAATCGCGCGGTTTTTTCTTCTTTCTCGGATTGTCCGAGTGCTAAACACAACCCGGGTGGCACGATGCGGAATAAGCCTTGAACGGTGTCACTCATGATGACGCCCTCGGTGTATTTCCGAGGTGCCTTTGTAGTGGAGAGCAGCATGGTGCGCTGATCGGGTGTGAGTTTTCTAAACCGCTCGATATTGGCCAGCTCGCCTTGATCCACAAACAGGCACATCCACCACTCAAACATCGCTAGCATTTTTTCTGCATCGTCTGGGTAGTCCTTCATGTTCTGGGTGGCCTGCCACAACCACAGCCCCATGCGGCGACCTAACAATTTGGATACCACAACGAGATAGGACGCGAGTAATTTGTCGGTAGTAATAACGTGGGCTTCGTCAGTGAGATTTATCGTAGGACGACCATCGCGCTGGGTGCGCTGCGCCCGGGCGATGATTTGATTCACGATGGAGATATAAGCGACCGACAGCTTGTCTTTGTTAGCGCCGCCGGAAGCAAGCGTTCCCATTTCAATGCGAATAAAATCGGCATCGGGTAACTCACTACCTGGTCTATCAAATAGTTCGCCTGCAAAGCCATCTGTAAACAAACTCATGGCTTCAACCATTTCATCAATGCGACCGGCGCGCTCGGTCTTCTCTGATTTAAGCGCCGCAAGTGCCGCAATAACATCACTGGTGAGCAAATCCTGTTCGCCTGCAAGTTTTGCGGTTCGTGCTGCATTGAGGATGGCTGTTTTAAGCAGGCCAACGTCCGATCGGCTCATGCGATCTTCTTCACGCGCTTCTCCGCCTGTGACCATGAGTCGAGCGATGATTAACATCTCACCTAGAATGTCACGCTGACCACCATCGGCTGCCTCAGTATCTTTGCTCGCGGTTTCCAGCTCTGCTTCGCCCTCTAGCACTTCTTCCATCACTGAATGCGATTGAATTAAGTTGCCATTGCTATCAATCAACTCCAGCGCAGGTTTGTAGGGTGGAATCGAAGGCGCCATACCTGGGCGAAGAACAATATCTTCAACAGACTTGCCCCACTTTCTGAAAAACTCTGACAGCAAGTTAAAGCTGTTACCGGCTTCGATGACTACCCAGCGCGGATTGTGAATGGCGGTGATGAGCATCTGAAGCCATACCAATGTTGCCGATTTACCAGCTCCAGTGGGGCCAAATAAAAACAAGTGTCCGTTTTTGGTTCTGTCGCCGGTATACAGTGGATCACATAAAAAACCTTCACCACCGCGATTAAAACCAACAACACCTGGATTGCCAGTGCCCACGCCACGGCCATAGACAGGTAGCAAATTGGCGAGGTGGTGTGTGTATGCCAGGCGCTGGCGAATTTCTACTTGAGCCAGTGCAGGATCATAAGCACCCGGCAGAAAGCGAATGTAACGATCGAGGCGTACCTCATCGTATTCTGGATCGATGACTTGCAAGCCATTCGCAGCGAGTTTGGTTTCGACGGTCATAATGGCGTTATCAAGCTCGTCGTCATCGGCAGCGCGCAGTGCGATGCCTATGGCGTAGGGATAAAGTTTATTGCCGCGCGCAATTTGACTGCGAGCAAAGTCCACTTCTTCACGAGCTGCTTCTGCCTCGGGCGTATCCCCGCGCGAGTTTTTGGCCAGTTTTTCTAAATGCTTACGTACCGCGCTCTGCGGTTTCACCACGATATTGGTAATGACTAGCGAGCCTTCCGGTAGCTCATCAATCAGGCATGTGATGCGGGCATTTGCTCCACTCACTTCTTCTTCACTGACATAACGCTCTGCAGTGAGTTGTCCAATCTTTGGTGCCTGATTCATTTGCTCAACGGATAACACCGTGTGCGGCATCCCGTCAAAATACCAGGAGCGCGTTTTTGCATCAGAGCGCACGTCTCGCGTCATTACATCATTGGATAAATCGTACTCGGCGGTTTTCTCATCCTCCGTGTGTGCATAGGGATTCATGCGCAGCCATGCCTCAGTATCCCCCTGTGTTTGGCGTGGATTTGGATTAAACCAGCGGAATAACCAATCTCGGATTTCACCGCCTTTTAATCGGCGACCATTAAGCCCCGCTGCTTTGAGCATCTGGTGAACGCGATCGCATTGCGTATCCAATTCACGCTCGGGCGTCATGCCTTTGCGCCGCGAACTGGCACCGGTGTGGCGACGATAAAAAACCATATAGGTTTTGCGCTTCGAGCCCCCCCAGTTTCTGTCGTTTGCGAGTGGATCAGTGAAGAGGCCACCTTTGCGCGACATATCCTCGATGTGTTCACGAAAAATCGTATCGATGAAATAATTGCTGTACTCGTCAAGCACTGCATCACGCTGCGCATGTACATGCATAGCATGATCGCGCACCCGATCAACAATCGATGTAAAAGACGCTGAATCCAGCCACGAATAGGTAGTTATTACCCACGGCGATTGGTTGTGCTCTTCAAATGTGCCAGTAATAAAATCGCGTATTTGATTGCGTTGCTGCGCCATAAAATCTTTAGAGCGCGCTTCTGTTGGTACTGGTTGCACTTCAAACACGGCAGCAACACTTCGGCCATCCTCCAGGAGCAGTTTGTCGTCCTCGATAATATCCAGCCAAGGTAAATAGCCTGATATTGGAGTGCGCTGCTTATAGCCACGCTTCAAATCATTTGCGGTAATTTCTTTGCCGTTAACGGGTGCTCCCCGAAAAAAATAATCTTTGAGTCCTGCGGCTATTTTGCTCTTTAGGTCGGCTGTCATTCGTGAAATAACTCCCGCTCATAATTATTTTTTTTAGCTTTTTGATCCGCTTTATCCGCAATCACTTTAATTTTGTGGTCTGTAATAATCCGAGCAGCATCCAGGGTTTCTCCCGGAAGTGCATAGGGTTGACGTTCATACATGGAGAATCGAGTTATGTAAGCCGGTACAGGCGCGCCGGTAACTCCCACAGCATGTGGGCGTACATACATGAACAAGTCTGGATTGGGCAGCCGTGGGTAAAGATGGTCTAGACGCTCGGGGTAGGGTGGCAGCCCAAGCTGTAGATAGACAGACTCCACTGCAGGACGCTGCATCAGCAGTGCTTGACGGTCTGCGATCGCTGATTGGTTTGTTCCTGTGTAATCCTCATAAACCTGTTTCATGGTGGGCGCGTTTGGATTCGTCACATCATCCAATTTTGATGCGCAGCCAGACAAGAAAATGACCGCTAAAACCAGTGGTAAATTAATCCAGTGCGTTAACATTGCGACCTCCATTGTTGTAGGCGAGTTTGCGCGCATCGCTGTGGTAATCGATGTATAAATCTTGAGTGATGTTTAATGAGACTTTTGCTGCTGGATCGACGTAAATCACATCAAACGTGTCGCGCATACGCTTGCTGTAAAAATCCATTACGGTATCCATCGAGTCGGAGTAGGTTTGGTTATTGATAAAGGCAGCTTGGTTGCCAGTAACACTGGTTGACCCACCACCCAAAGGGTTATCGGTCGTCGTCGTCTCTGCAGCGGCCTTAGCATCGAAATAGCTCTTTGCTGCGCCCAACATTCCCATGGTGAATAATTGTTTATGTGCATCCGTCACACGACGACCTGGTATGCAGGGAACGCCTTGCGGGTTGGTGATGTAGCCAATACTGGCTGAGGCCTCTCCCTCGGCAAAAGGAGAATTGGATTTCGCTGCTTTAGAGCCACCGCCACCGTTTAATGCCTGGTCATAACGCATGTGCTGAATGCGTCCATCTTGGAATGTATAGGTGGCCGCCGTGAGGCTTACTGCAACACAAGAAAGATTCCAATTGCCGCGCGCAATACCTTCAAAAACAATCCCTTTTAAACCAGGAATGCGAAGACCATTTGTTGCGAGGTTTTCTTCACCAACAATAAATTTTGCAGGGAATGGATCGTTGACCTTGCCACCCAATGGCACAGTGCCAATCAAAGCAGTCATCGCCACGGATTCAAAAATCGTTCCTCGTGCCGGGATGGTGTAATGCGGTGTAATCTCTGGCGCAATTTTGCCGCCAGTCTTTTTCAGCGTATTGGTAATACCTGTTTTTGAGCCAACATCAGATACACCAGCAGCACCCGCCGCCATTTTTTGCTTAAGCGCTGACTCAGCAAGTTTTGGATCAAAGTTAAGCAGCTGAGAGCGAGTCATCGGCCTGATAGTGACGTATCCAGGTAACGCGGGTGATTGTTCAATGAGGCCTTTTTTGTTGGGCTTTGCGCTGCCCGTTTGTCCCCAGCCTAAATCCTCTTGAGTGACTTCGTACCCATTATTTTTTGCGGCTTTTTCCTTGCTCTCTTTCAGCATATTTTGAGAGAGCAATTTAAAATCCTCTTTCATAGCAACAAGCTCTGAACTCATTTGCTGAAAGACTGGGTTTTCCTCAACTTTGGCCGCATTCCCTGGTGCAGATTTACTGCCTTCGAGTTGTGCCAGTCTTCTTTCGAGCAACTCCTGGTTGTCTTTGAGGCGCTTGTTTTCGTCTACCTGAGCGGTATAGCGTGCCGAAACCTCGCGGATGGTTTCCGCAACGGTATCGCCGTCCTCTGATTTTGGTGACGTTTTTTGTGGCTGAGCTGAACCCTCGGTTGATACTTTTGGTGTTGGTTTGTTGTTGGAGTTGATCACCGTCACAACCACACCAATGGCCAGTACAGCAACCAGTACCCAGGTCAATTTATTACTGCTCATACTAGTAGCCATAACCATCCTCCATGACTGCTGCGGTAAATGGAGCATCGGAAATCAGATAGAGCGTGGTGCGATCTTCAAGTGTGCCAGCCGCACCCAAATACAAATGCTGTGCAGTGATATGTGTGAAATTTCCATTTATCAGGCCGGGGTTAATCTGTACTGACACAGGGCTTTTGTTTTCCACCATAACTGCAGTGATAAAGCGACCGTATCCTGCCCAGGCACCTACTATCGAGTATTGGTACTGCTCTCCGGATTGTGAGCGCATGAGCGGAAAATTTGCCGTAATCGTTGGAACTGGCTGCGCATTAATATCCGGATTTACAGGCATGAGTCGGCGCGGCGCGTAGAGCGTTTGAGATGCAAATCGGGTCAGTAATATTTCTGGTGGGTCGAGCTGCTCGATGGAGGGTGATGTCACTGATTCGCTCAAGGCCTCAGTCTGTTGCGCAGCCTTTTGAGCAATAACCCTATCAGGATCTTCGATATACAGTGGTTCAGCGGTTGCACCATGCTGCCCCACTAAATCAATCAGATAAACCGAATCATTATCGGTTGCCGTGGCGATAACGCGCACAGTGTCAAAAGCCTCTGTCGCCTTCCAATAAACCACACGTTGATTCGGCGCAAGTGACTCCAGGCGTTCGGTCACCTCCATCGGCACTTGTAAGGTAATATCGGTGGGAAAAGAAACACGGATCTCTTCGCCGACTGGCAGCACAATTGTTATCGGAAATTTATTCCACACAACTGTTCGTTCAGCGAATGCGTGTAACGGAATCATTGCGATTAATACAATCCACATTATCTTTTTCATTGATTTCTTGCCCTCGCTTTTTTGCTATTTTCTTCAGCTTCTTGCTCTGCGCGGGTCGGATCAAACATAAATCCGTCCAAGGCCATACCCATGACATTGCATTTGCGTGAGTCAGGCACAACACGAATGGAATAACTCATGGCAACATCTTTAATAATCACGCCTTTGACTCGCTCTTGAATTTTCAGCAACAGGGCAACTGAAAAAACATTTGAGCCAAGCTCTGTGACCGTTTGGGGATGGTAGGGCGATATTTCTGATAGAACGCGTGTTCTATCCAGTTCGCCTTGTTTACGTTTTAGTGCATGGTTTTTACGGAGCCATTGCTCGAACTCTGGCGTTACTAAACATTGATATTCATTAATCAGGCGCTCGTAATCTTCTTTGCCGTTAACGCCCCAATCATTTAAGTTGCGCCAGACATACATGGCGAATGCGTAAGTATTCGCAGCCTGCAGTGCACCAGGTTTTAGCGTGGCTCCTTTTGATAAGTCTGGCGGTACATGCACAGTTATTTCATTTTGTCGTGAGTAAATAACTAACGATTGGATAAATACCAATGCAGCCAGCACGAACACCACAATGCGCAATGTCCAGATGTGTGAATCGTTTGAATGTAGGATGTTGCGTGCATCACCCACGGCGTGCCCCCTTACCAAATCTCTCTGTGTGTCCAATATATTTTCCTGATGCCATTCCCAGACTTAATTTGAATAGGAATATTTTTTCCTTAAACCAAGTCAGGTAAAACTTCTGGCGAATATGTTTAATCCAGTTCATGGATAACCAGCAAACACCCACCGCAAGCATCAACCCAATGATGATGCCGAGCATGAAAAAACCTATTGCAATACCGACGATAACGCCGATCACTAGTCCAGTAGCGAATCCGATAAATATCGAACCCATCAGTTCGCTTTGGGTGCAATCGTTATAAACAATTGGCTCTTGATTAACCGCATCTGCAAGCCGGTTTTCATGCTCGGACATGTTGGGTCTCCATTGAATTGAGCGGATGAAAAGCTGAATTAGCTCAGGAAACTTAATACCCATGTGCCAACGGCAATTACAAAAATCACCATAATTACGCTGCCCAGTGAATCACCAATCACCGCGCCCCAGCGACCTTGATCATTTGATTTTTGTTCATTCCAAGATTTCAAAATAGTTTTAAGTGCCACAAAACCGGAGTACAGCATTGCACCCCAAATGGCGATTTTTCCAAGGTATTTGAGAATGATGATGATAATGTCAGCGCCATCAGAATCTTCATCTATGCCATCGATATCAACGGTTGGCATTGTGATTTCTTGCGCATTGGCACTGGCAATAGCAACCAAACCGGTGAGCAACAGTAAGGAAGGAAGGAATTTTTTTAATGCCTGTATTTTTGCGCGAGCGCGAGCACTCAATAATTGAGGCAATGAAACCAGCTTTAACATACAAACTCCGATAGATTAATTGGACATGAATAGCGCTACTAGCAGCAGCAACAGAAACAGTCCTCTCAACACTACCCAGAGCAAACGAACATCATCTTTATTTCTATCTTCGCTTCTTTCCTGAAACGCTTTGATTGTTATGATCATCCATGTAATTCCTAGCACTAAAAACAACAATACAGCGAACGCCGTGTAAAGCGTGTAAGGCTGTCCAAAATAGGCGATAAAAACATCTTTAGCTGCATTGTTCATGCTTAGTTCTTGCTCGCTAATTCAAGCGATTTAATGTTGCGCGGTGAACGAGACGGTTTTGTGATGTGCGATTCAAGTGCACGTTTCATTTCCTGCAAATCATTGCGCAATGCCACATAGTCCAAATTGATACGCGCGTGGGGATCAGCTTTGTTTTGTGCTTTAGCTGCCAGCTCATCTAGATGCGCAAGATCCTGGGCAATTTTTATCAGATATCGACGCTCTTCCTCAGTAGTAGCATCGGTATTGGCAACGCTAGTCACACTCACTAACAGGCCAAGCAGTAGCATATATTTCATTGGGTAATTTCCTCTGTGGTTATCAATACGGGGTAGCTATCCACATCAAACTGTTCTGCAATGCTCTCTACAGGCATTGCTTGTAACTCAATGGTTCCGGCGTACTGCTGTAATCTCGCAAGCTCTGCCGCTGATCTCACATTGGTCACGAGTCCCAGTGCATTTATTTCCTGCAAATGATTCAGGTTGGTTTCAAGCCACTGCGCTGAATGCTCGTCGTAACCAAGAATAAAAAATGGTCTGGACACCGGTTTATCATGCTGCTTGGTTTCGATCACACCGACCGATAAGTCAGATTCAATAGGAAAGCGTTGCAGCAATCCGTTCTCTGCTGGTGCCTGTGGCACAGGCATCCGGTTAGCCAACTCGCGTATTTGCTCCTGCGGAGACTTAAGCCCTGTTTCGCGGCCGCCATAATCAGCCAATACCTCCGTCTCGGCATGAATAATGGGACAAGCCATTAGCCCCAACAAACAAACGATCATTTTTAGTTTTCCCTGCATCAGTCATTACTCGCCAAGGCTTGATGAATCCCAAGTGCGGATCTGCCGTATTCGTTACACCGGACACTAATTTTCTGGCACTTTCGGTAAACCAATTCGCGATACTCTTTTGCTAAGGCATGATTGCTTGGACTGTGATAACGACCTACTGCTTGCCACCAATCCGGTGAGCCTTCTCTCCAGGTATTTACAAAATGCTCGACCAAAAGCTGCGCCGCGTAGTTGAGGTTGATTGTTGGATCTAATGCTTCAATGACTGAATCAAATCGGTGCGCATGTGACGGCATGTAGATTTGCCCAATTCCCACGGCCACTCGCCCAACTTTTCCCTCACGTGCCGCTTTATCCATAGCTGTTAATAATGCTATTTCGGCCTCTTCTCGGGTTTCAAAATAGTGACCCTTCTTGTCGATATTCAACGTCCAAGGCCAAGGTAGAAATTTATCCTGGCCAGACTTTCCACTTTCTTGCAGTGCGATGGCGAAAAACACATCAGCAGGAATGCCGTATTGGTCTGCAATGATTCGATACGCTCGCGGAATTTCTGCCATGACAGATTGCGCAGTCATCAGCAAAATAAATACCCATACCTTCATATCGCAACAACCTGATCACCGCCTGCGATCTGCCTAAATAATCCCGGCAATTTGGGTGCGGGAATTCCGAGGCCGCTGGTGACTAAATGAAAAACGCCGTTATCGTGATTGAGCGTAATTTCTTTCGTTCTCACCCGTTCAACCGGAATTCCGGCACTTTCCGCCCATCTAAAAATGTCCTCGTCCGACTTGGCACCGGAGATATAAATATCGACCTTGGCTTGCGTTTTTAACACTCGCCCCATGAGTGACCGGCAGTGTGCATCGCACGCACCGAACTGAATAAACAATCTCAATTTGTCGTAGGGTTTGATGGTCGCCAGTGTTGGTTTGCGTTGCTCCATCCACTCCACATAGCGCGCATGAACAATTTTTCGTTCTTTGTCATACAGCGTTTGGAACTCCGTCACTCTGTATTGCCGCCACGTATCTATTTCTGCAGCAATTCGCGCATATCGCCTGCGTTCCTCGACGGACGGTGCGTAATGCCCCAGTATCGCCAAGGGTGAGGCGTCATTTGCCCACTCAGACCACGGTGATTTGGTCTTGAGCAATTGATATCTTTCCCATTCCTCGGAAGTGAGCTGCCAATACTCATTTGGCTTTGCGTGTACCTCCGAATAGCGAGCGATTAGGTCGTCAGTGTTCGTGGCAGGAGTAAACACAACATCGCGATTATCGCTTGCTTGATAGTCCTGTGAGTTGGCTGTTCCTATTAGTGCAAGAAACAAGAGCACACTCGACGTGATGGATGTTAGGTTCATCATTAAAGTGTCAGCTCTTGAATTTTACCGGCCACCTGAAAGCGTGCTTTTTTTGCAGCGACGTCAGCATCAATCAGCGTCCAGCCTCGCCAGCTATCACCTGGCATTAATAAATCTGATCGATCAAGACCATCCCTCAATGCAACAAGGGATGTTCCCGCTTGCGCACGGATAGAAACCAACACCAGCGGAATAATTGGCGCAGGCTTTGGTTTGGCGGCAGCGACTTTCTTTTGTTGTTGCACCATTTCCGCTTGTTGTTTTTTGCGATGCTCCGCGATGCGGTTTTCCAGCTCAGAGGTGAAACGCTCGATTGTCGTCACTCGCTGCGACACCTTGCCCACTTCAAACGAGGCTGCATTGCTACTTTCAGTTAAATTGCTAAGTGCTTCATCTAATTTTGATAATCGTTGGTTTAGTTCTTCAATCACCATCTTCTGCTCAACGAGCGCTGCGTTCATTTTTAATTCCAGCGTCACCTCTGGGGCAGCACCCAGTCTAACCATCAGCGTATCTTTGGTGATGATGGGGATAAAAATGCCAGCGATCGTTGCCACCACAATGCAAATCAGGCCAGTTACAAACAGTGCTACTCCTGAAAATCCATTCCGATTAATGTTTGTTTTCTGTTTCAATCCAGAGTCAACACGACCGTCGTCTTCTGCTGTTAATCCTGGGATATCGGGTAGTTCATTTGCAGTCATAGATGTATCAACCTGTGTCGGGTTATAAAAACTTTTTGAAGGTTTTTGCGGTTATAAACAACGCCATGCCGAATAAACCCATCACCGGCAAAAAAACAATGGTCGGATGGATCGATACTGGTGCTGTGAGATAGCCGCCGAACGATAAAAAAATAATGGGTACTAACATGCGTTTGGCGCGGTGATAGAGCATTGCCGATTCAATGCCGCCACAGGCTTTGCGTATATCGCGCTCTACCAGACCATCTATAAATGCGACAAGACCAACTAATACAAATCCAGTGATTGCGCTAATGCACACAGCAGCTCTCACCGCGAAAATAAACACGGTGTTGACGATGGCATCAATGCCGTAAATCGCAATCTGAGTGGCACCACCAACCACACCATCAGCGAGGTGCGACGATATTTCTCGCAACTTCAGCAATGACACAACGCTGTCTGCAAAGCTGATAAATCGTGCACCCAAATCGGCCGGATATATCCCGGTTAAAAAGTTTTGGTTGTATGCCCCGAGATAAGTTAATTCCAATTCAAGAATTTTCTTGGAGTGGTCTGGCCCCCAGAACCAAACCATTCCTGCCCACTCAATCAAAATGGAAACCACTATGGCTGCCAAAGACCACCACACCAGTCGAAAGCTATTGCCGATGGTTGTATCAAATAACCAACTCCACACACCTTTTTGTGGTGGGCGAGCTGGACGTTCACGTTGCGCCGTTGTCATGCAGCAACCCTCACGTCTGATAAGTTAAACCACTCATCATTTGCGCCATTTGTTTCGTATTTGGCCTTCATTTGTTTGCAGAGGAAGTCCAGGTTTTTGGGTAATTCGCCGGTCTCTTTAAACAGCGGCAATCTGAGTTTGTAGAGCTTTCCACCCAGCATCGCGTAGGCATGACCTTTTGGCAGGCGTGTTAAGTCGCCCGGTGCAACCAGCGGAACTTTTTGTGTTGAGATACGTTGTTGTGTGTTTGAACCGAAATCGTTTGGTGAATCCGGATTGGTATCATCCGAAGTGCCAGATACCAGTGTGAGTTGATTGACTTCCGCATCTTGCAGAAGATCGGTTAACAGCTTTGCAGTGGCCTGTTCTTTCACGCGCAACATGATGAGGTTGCCGAGGTTGCCAATGACCTGTCCGGCTTTTGCATCGTCGCCAAAGCGTGCTTTGATATCGCTAAGCGTTTGCGTGTAGACGGTCAAACGGAAACCTGCACCACCGGCTTTGTTAGCCATAGGCACAAATTCCTTGCCAACTAATTCATTAAATTCATCAGCATGAATGCAAATCATTCGACGGGTTGCCATCTGCGCCAACTCAGGCGAAAGGCCGTGTGTCTGACCAAACTTATAGAGTGCACCGGCGCGAGACGTTAAATCGGCAAACATAGAATTACCAACGGCTTGCGCAACTTCGGCATCCGTCAGGGCATCCAGTCCTACGTAAACTATTCCACCCGTGCGGATAATTTCGTCCCAATCAAAAATAGGGCGAGGGTCATCCATATCAAAATAATCGGGAGACAGCAGTTCGGCAGTTGGTCCCGATGTGAGTTTTTCCAGCAGCGGAAAAAGTGATGCAACCAGCTTGTCGTAAAAACTTTTTTCGTATTCGAAGGTTTTAATCAGTGCGCCTGCGACTTGATCCATCAGGCCTGCATCTTTGTAGAGTTCAGCCATTGCCCACGCTTTACGATCGCGTGATGCCTGGGCTTTATCTGCTTTTCTATCGGACTCGACTAACGCCTGCACCGACTTGCGCCAGTTTTTATGTCCGGCACGATTCAAGGCCTCTTCAGACGATGGAAGATCAAAGACCAGCGAAAGGTATTCATACAGCAGCGGATCTATGTTCGAGCCGTAGTGCAATATGTTGTCGTATGTGATTGGCTTGCCCAGTGCTGTTAGCGCCTTTGCAATCACATTCACATAGCGCCAGGCAAACTCGCGGAAAGCAGCACTATTGCCTTCACCTGGTAGTTGGCCTGCGATACGCGATGCTGGTTCAGTAATGCGACTGAATGAGCCAACAGGGTTGTAGCGTGCGGATAACTCCGGATAACCCAAGTGGAAACAATAAAACTGATGTGCGCGACCGGCTTTCACCGCCTCGATGTAAGTCCGCTTTAATAAATCCGCATCGCCTTTCGGATCAAACACAATAACTACTTCGTTATTGTGAATATCCTGGGCAATCAATACTTCTGCCAATCGGGTTTTGCCTACGCGAGTTGTTCCCACAACAAACGTATGCGCGACTCGCTCCGACTGCCGTTCATAAACCGGTACTTCACCTTCCCACAGGCCCACGGCATGAATCGCAGGAATACCCTCAACGTAAGGAACTGGCGCTACGGGGTTGAACCATGCCTGCGCAGAACTCGCCCAGGTTATCCATGCCGTTAATGCGGATCTTTTCAGAATTTTTTCGAGTGCGCGCGCGGTTTTGTACTTGCGGGTTTGATGGCGGTATTTATGCCAGTCGAACTCCTGGCGATCAAAGTCCACACGGCGCTGCGTATGCCTCGCCGTCCATTCAAATCCTAAACCTAAGAATAAATTTTCTTTCGAGACGGGAATGTCGTTGCTGTCGATTTCATAGGTCGGCAGGACATGCATTTCATATTGATATTTGAGCAGTTTTCTTGCTTGCAGAAAGCGTTGAGCACAGCGAGCAAACATACCCGCCGCAATCCCGTAGGTCAGAGATGGCGTGCTGAGTGCTCCCATCAATACAGCGGGTGACAACAGCGTCAAGGTACCAGCCAGACCGTATGCGGCAGCAGACATAGTCTCATAGGCGGGGCGCAGCAGATTTTCAACGGGATGCTTTCTGTTCATGCGGGGGGATGATAGCCATCCAGAATTTCCCGTCAGTTATCAAATTGAACTAGCCGTGTGCAATTTGTTTGCTGCGCGAAAAAGTGAAAAGCACTACAAAGCGCACACCGCGGCTAATGGGCTTATCCCAGAAAAAGCGCGCGCCACCTCCCGATAAATCGTCCGGCGGCGCGCGCGCTAAAACGCTAGGGCTAAGGGATCACAAAGGGTTAAGAGAGTGAAGGGATAAAGGCCATGAATGGTTAAAGAGCAACAGACTAAAAGGCTGAAAAAGCAATGACCGAAATAGATATAAACTTTGATAAATCCCTGGCAAATCTTCTCTCGCAGTTACACAAAAACGAATGGGCGACCCCTTTAAAAGGCCTGGAAGAAAAGTTTCGGCAGATTCCAGATGATGACAGTAGCTTCCGCGTTGAAGTCATCAACATGCTCCACCAGCTAAGCGATGCGCTATCTCACGATGCAGAGACACCTATCACTCAACTGGCAGCAATTCGCCTATCGGGTTTTAACTGTTGGACATACCGGTTTTATCGCGACGATAGCGCGGGTCGCCATTACCTCGATCCACTGACCACGCCAGCCTCTGCATTGAGTGGTGACGTCTCGATCACACAGAGCAATAGCCCATTTCCCGCCACCGATATCATTAAGCGCTGGGCACGCGAGCATTTGCAATGACCCAATTGTTGCCTGCATTGACCCCGGAGCAGCTTTTTGCGCAATGCAAACTCGATTATTCCCTCTCCGAGTTGCGCACACTCACAGGACTCGATACCGCCATTTTCGATTTGCTCGTCAGGCAACCGATTCTGGATTTTGCAGAGCTTGTCCAACTCGCGCCCGCGAGCGAGTCGCATCACCACGCGGGGCCAGGGGGACTACTAACTCACACACTCGACGTTATTACCCTGGCGCTAAAAAAGCGCCGTGGTTATCAGCTTCCCATTGCTGGATCACTGACGGAAATAGCCAATCAACGGCACCTGTGGACATATGCCGTATTTGTCGGTTGCCTACTTCACGACATAGGCAAGCTGTCAGCCAATACCCGACTAGTGCCGGTCGCAAAAGACGGGACAGAAAAATCCTGGACACCCCATAGTGGCCCTATAACGCAACTAAAAAATATTAAGGGCTATCGCGTTGAGTTTCGTAAAACTCCTTACCAATACCATGCGCACTTGGCGCTCACTCATTGGAGTTTGGTACCGCAATACGCTCGCACCTGGTTGATTGAAGCCAGCAACATCATGGCTGAATTAACGGCCTGGCTGTGGGGAGATAAATTTGAATCAGGAACCATCGGTGAAATTATTGAATCTGCCGATCGGGAATCCACCGCGAAAAACCTGCAGCTTCCAATCGACAAACGATTCAGCAACCAAATTCCGGTTATAGACCGTTACCTCAAAATCATTCGTCAGTGGATTCAGGACGGTGCCATCAAAATTAACACCAACGGTGGGATGGGATGGGTTGATGAATATGGGCACCTGTACTTGGTGTGTCGCTCACTCGCTGAAAAACTCATTCAGGAATGCAATTCACAGGGGCTTAAAAGCCTCCCACAAGATCCTGTCAGGGTATACGACATACTCCAGGAGCATGGCTATGCGCTGTCGATGGAGGATGGCAGAGCCATTTGGCCAATTCGGGTAAAAACTGCAAGTTATGAACACAAGTTCACCTGCCTCAAGTTTGAAGGCAGGAAGCTGACGCTCCCATCCAGGCCACTGAGGGCACTGGAGGGTGTGATAAGTATCTGGGGCAATGAAATACAAGAAACGGCGCAGGTTACACAGGAACCTGCTGAGGAAAGTGTAAAAACATACGAACAGGATTCTGCTGCGGTCACGCAGGACACTGCTGCAATTCAGGAAACTGAAAAAACACAGGATGGAAGTACACATGCCGCTGACACAGCGGAGACTGAGGCAAACATTGCTGATATGCCATCGGATGATGAAATTATGGCGGCGATAGCCGCCTCTGAGGAACCTGAAATATACAGTGACACACTGGAACCGTCGGCAGAGGCCAGTGGATCACAACAGGATGGTGCGGAGGGTATGCAGGAAGCTGGCAGGAATACTGCGGGGCAATCACAGGAGAATGCCAGCGAACCTAGTGAAATTGGTGCAGTGGCTAGTAACGTTGGCCTAGTTAGGAATCTGGAGTACGAAGCCCCGGATACTGGGGCAAAATTTTTGGCATGGCTTCAGAGAGGCCTGCTTGAAAAAACGATCCTCATCAACAATCCCACCGCTGAAATCCACATTGTGGAGGATGGCGTCCTGATGATCGCCCCCGCGATCTTTAAAACATTTCTGCGACTACACAACCTCCCAGAAGATAAACACAAGAACCTGTCAAAACGCTTTGGGAACCTGCGAAAGCATATCCGCAATGGTGACATGAACATTCACCCCTATTGGGTTAGCTCATCTAACCGCGCCTCTAAGATTAATGGCTGGTTACTGCCATTCAACGTCATTTATGAAAATGACTATCCGGTACCTAAGCCCAACAAGTACATCAAAAAGAACTTGGGGGCGACAATGAATAATTAATCGCTATATAAAAAAATGTTATGAGAATCAAATCACATCAACAAGGCGCGCCAATACTCATCTGGCTATTTCCAAGTATATTTCGCGCCGCCTAAAAACTAGCCACGGTCGTGATTAAACCTCACGAGGGCTTTAGAAGCATGGAGACTTCAATGTATCTTTTAGACGTTGCAAAAGAATTTGCAGATATCAATATTTTTAATGACTACACACACAGGACGCTGCTCGAAAAAGTTAAAGTTTTTTGTGAGCGAAGCGGCGTGGTTACTCTGGAGGATGTAAATCTAACAAGTATTACAAGGTTCAAAAAGAAGACCTTGGAGGTGGCGAAGCCAGTCACTTACAACGGATACATTCGGTATATGCGATTATTGATGGACTACGCCATATCCATGGGCTACACCCAGCACAAAGAAAACCTTTTCAAAACTATTCGTCTGGCTCCTGTAGGTGAGATACCGCGCAAAGTCATGAATATGGATGTCATCGACACAGCATGCCGCCACATCGCACAAAATGCAGACGAGTATCGCCCCAGTGGTTTTGGCTAACCGTCATTTACACGCTTTATTACACAGGCATGCGGAGAAGACAGCTCGTTTCATTAAGGCTCAAAGATATTGATTTTGTGTCGTCCCAAATCACGCTCAGCTATGACGGCTCGAAAACACACCGAAGCTGGGTCATTCCGATGCATGAGACGGTCAATGCCCGGTTGCACGATTTGGTTCTGCGCTCTGAAGCGGCCCTGGGGCGAAAGCTGAAGGCGAATGACTTGCTTTTCTCTGTGGGGAGATTTTACCCGCGTTACAGAATGACTCGGGCAGGAGGAATGAAAGCGGAAGCTATTACTGGTTTTTTTAAGCGGCTGAGCAATAAGTTGGAAATTTCTATCGGTGCTCACCGCTTTCGTCACACGCTTGCTACCGAGCTGTGTAACCCACCTGGGCAGGAAGCCCCGGATATTTTTGCTGTACAGGCTCTTTTAGGCCATACCAGCATACAAACAACGCGGAGTTATACTGTAACAAGTAAAGCGAGGATGGAAACTTTGATGGAAAATGTGAGAGTGCCTTTTTCAAAAAGCTATTCGTGAGTTTGACTTTTGAAAAATTGACAGTAATTATAGGAAGGTTCTTCGCGAAAATACGCGAAGAACTGAGCATTGCTCACCGCTGTACAGAGGCAGATCTGTACCCACGAGAGGTTCATTTACTGAACCGCATGTTTGAAATACCCACCCCACTAAGCCAGTGGGGCAGGTGCTCTGATGTATGGTAGCTAGAGGCGGACTTGAACCGCCGACCCCAGCATTATGAGTGCTGTGCTCTAACCGGCTGAGCTATCTAGCCATAATTGAGAGGCGCGCATTTTGGCGACTGATGGGCGTGCTGTCAACCCCAAAAATCACCTTTGTGGTAATGCCAGCGGCGGCGGATGGGGGTATCATGCGCGCTTTGTTTTATTGCTTGCCCAACTTATACCGCAAACCCACCGATAAATAGGTTCACGATGGAATTTTTCGATCTCGCTCCCGTTACCCGCGCCCATGGCCTTGTGCATTTGCCTGGTTCCAAGAGTATCTCCAACCGCACGCTGTTGCTGGCGGCCTTGGCGCAGGGTGAGACGGATATTCGCGACTTGCTGAAGTCTGATGATACCGACCGCATGCTGGAGGCCTTGGCGGCGCTGGGTGTGAGCGTGACCAAAACTGGCGAGAATGATTATCGCGTAGTTGGCACGGGCGGCAGTTTTCTTAATAAAGAGGCTGACTTGTTCCTCGGCAATGCCGGTACGGCGTTTCGCCCGCTGACGGCGGCGTTGGCGCTGAGCGGTGGCACCTATAAATTGCACGGTGTGGCGCGTATGCATGAGCGCCCGATTGGCGATTTGGTCGATGCGCTGCGTCAGATAGGTGCAGATATCACTTATCTCGGGCAGGAAGGTTTTCCGCCGTTGCTGATCAAACCTGCGCAGATCGCTGCACATGGCAGCATCAAAATCCGCGGTGATGTGTCCAGCCAATTCCTGACCGCTTTGCTGATGGCCTTGCCCATGACCGGCAAAGAAACCCAAATCGAATTAGTGAGTGAGCTGATCTCCAAGCCCTACATTGAGATCACGCTCAAGTTGATGGCACAGTTTGGCGTAAACGTTCAGCGCGATGGTTGGGAGCGTTTTACCGTGCCGGCGGCGACGGGTTATGTCAGCCCTGGCACTGTTTATGTAGAGGGTGATGCATCCTCCGCTTCTTACTTCCTCGCGGCAGGTGCATTGGGCGGTGGCCCGCTGCGCGTGCAAGGCGTCGGTGCCAATAGTATTCAGGGAGATGTGGCCTTTGCCGATGCGCTTGCTGCAATCGGTGTGACTATTACCAAAGGTGAAAACTGGATTGAAGCTTCAGCGCCGTCGCTGCCGCTTAAGGCCTTTGATCGCGATTTCAACCATATTCCCGATGCCGCTATGACTCTCGCGGTTGTGGCGCTGTTTTGCGATGGCCCCTCGCGCTTGACCAATATCGCCAGTTGGCGCGTGAAAGAAACCGATCGTATCGCCGCGATGGCGGCCGAGTTGCGCAAGTTGGGTGCGATTGTGGAGGAGGGGGAAGATTGGCTGCGCATTACACCGGTAAAAAATTTAATTGCCCATGCGGCAATCGATACCTACGACGATCACCGCATGGCGATGTGCTTTTCGCTCGCCACTTTTGGTGGTGTGCCGGTGCGTATCAACGATCCTAAATGTACCGCCAAAACTTTCCCCACCTATTTCGATGTATTTGCATCGGTAGTGAAGTAAGGGCGGCGGTTATGGATAAGGAATTATTTTCGCTCGACTTTAAGGTGCGTGACTATGAATGCGATATGCAGGGCATAGTGAACAACAGCGTCTATCAAAATTATCTGGAGCATGCGCGCCACGAATATTTGCTCGCCAAAGGCGTGGATTTTGCCGAGCTGACGCGCCAGAAAATTCATCTAGTGGTTGTGCGTGCCGAACTGGATTACAAACTGCCTCTGGCCAGTGGCGACGAGTTTTATGTCACGGTAAATGTTGAGTCGTCATCGCGTGTGCGGTTTGATTTTTTGCAGAATATTTATCGCAAGAGCGACAACAAACTGATGCTTGCGGCCAAAATCACTGGCACCTCGCTCAATGAACGTGGTCGGCCCTTTGTGCCGGAGGTTATTGAGCGGTTGTTTGGCAGCAATACTGATACGCTCTAGTTCCCATCCCGTGCACTCGAAACCGTATAGCGGCGCAGTAGAATCTCAGCGTTGCTGTACGGTTTTTTGTTTATCAAGAATTGGCTGTATTTTTCTGAGGTGATGCCTATGTCGTACCAAGCACTGCAACAGCACTTTGTAAAAATTTCCCACTTTCAGCACCTGTCAGCTATTACCCAATGGGATCAGGCCGCAATGATGCCTGCCGGTGGCAACGACGCGCGCGGAGCTGCATTGGCTGAGCTCTCGGTATTAATTCATCAGCTCACTACGGCACCGCAATTAAGTGACTGGATTGATGTGGCTGAAAATGAACCTCTATCTCCCACTGAAAAAGCGAGCCTCGCCGCTATAAAACACCGCTGGCAGCAGGCGACCTTGTTACCGGAACAACTGGTGATGGCACAATCGCTTGCCAATTCCGAGTGTGAACACGCTTGGCGTGAACAACGTACCAACAATGATTGGGCCGGGTTTAAAACCAATTTAGCCAAGGTCGTGGATTTGGCGCGCGAGGAGGCAGCTATTCGTGCGGATGCTGCTGGTTTAAGCCGCTACGATGCCATGTTGGATATTTATGAGCCGGGCATGAGCAGTGCAACTCTGGATGCATTATTCGGCGAAGTGAAAACATGGCTGCCGGATTTTATTGTGCGTGCCGAGGCGCGCCAGGAAAGTAGAAATATCATTCATCCACAAGGGCCGTTTCCTATCGCACAGCAAAAAGCATTAGGGCTGGCAGTGATGAAACAGTTGGGTTTTGATTTTAATCACGGCCGTTTGGATGTGAGTGCCCATCCATTTTGTGGCGGCGTGCCAACAGATGTGCGTATTACCACACGCTATGACGAAAACGATTTTATGAAAGCGCTGTTTGGTGTGATCCATGAAACCGGACATGCGCGTTATGAGCAAAATCTACCAAAAGCCTGGGCCGGTTTGCCTGTGGGCGAGGCGCGCTCCATGGGCGTACATGAATCGCAAAGTTTATTTTTTGAAATGCAATTGGCGCGCTCAGCGGAGTTTGCGCAGTTGCTGGCGCCCATGGTGAAAGATTTTTTGGGGCGCACGCAAGATGCGGCCTTTAGTGAGCAGAATATTTATGCGCTTAATACCCGTGTAAAACGCGATTTTATCCGTGTGGATGCCGATGAGCTTACCTATCCTGCCCATGTCATATTGCGTTATGAAATAGAGCGCGCGTTGATTGAAGGCGAGATAAGGGTGGATGATATTCCTGCACTGTGGAATGAAAAAATGCAGGCCTATTTAGGCTTGTCCACAGAGGGAAATTATCGCCATGGCTGCATGCAGGATATTCACTGGGCCGGTGGTGCGTTTGGTTATTTCCCGTCGTACACCTTGGGTGCTATGTATGCTGCACAAGAGTTTGCGGCAGTGGAGCGTGTTGTTCCGCAATTGCGTGGCAAAATTGCGGCGGGTGATTTTGGTGAACTATTTGATTGGCTGAATACTACTATTTGGAGTAAGGCCAGCTTATTAGCAACCGATGAACTGATGGTAACAGCAACGGGTGAGCCCTTGAATGCCTGCTACTTTAAAGCGCACCTTGAGCGCCGCTATTTAATGGGTGAATAATGTTTGTTGGTTTTGATTACGGTACGTCCAATTGCGCCATGTCCTTTATCCATGAAGGTCGGGCGCAATTAATCCCACTCTATGACAATAATGCATTTGTACCTTCCACACTCTATGCGCTGGAGCGTGCGTTTATCGCTGAGTTGGTGGCGACGCAATTAACGGATGGCGATGATAAGCGTGCCTATGCCCAAAGTCGCGCTGCACTCTTAAGTCAGGCGCGTGCCGGAAAGTTGGAGCATGATCTTGAATCCGTGCGCGAGGGAATATTTTTTGGTACGGAGGCTATTGAACATTATATTGTCGCGCCCAGTGACGGCTATTTTATTAAATCGCCCAAGTCCTTTTTAGGTGCGAGCGGTTTGCGTCAGCAATCGGTCGATTTTTTTGAAGATGTTGTCGCTGCCATGATGCTCAACGTGAAAAACCGCGCAGAGCAATATTTACAAAAAACCATCACGCAGGTAGTGATTGGTCGCCCGGTGAACTTCCAGGGTATTAACGCACAAGAGAGTAACCAGCAGGCGCAATCGATTCTGGCGGCGGCGGGTAAACGCATTGGTTTTACCCATATTGAATTTTTATTTGAGCCGCTTGCTGCCGGGTTTGATTTTGAAACTCGCCTGACAGAAAACAAAACTGTCCTGGTTGTGGATGTAGGCGGCGGCACGACTGACTGCTCCATGGTATTGATGGGGCCGCAACATAGCCAGCAATTGGATCGTGCGCAGGATTTTTTAGGCCACACAGGCGAACGTGTCGGCGGTAACGATTTTGATATCCAGCTTGCGCAAAAAATACTCATGCCTCATGTCGGTATGTTATCGCCCTTGAAAACCGGGCTGCCCATGCCGCTGATGCCGTTTGTGAATGCCATGTCGATTAATGATATAGGCGCACAAACGGAATTTTACGATACCAAAACCGGCACCCTGCTAGAGCGATTAGCGCGGGAAACCCTGGAGCCAGAATTGCTTACGCGTTTTATTAATATGCGTGAGGGCAAACATAACTTTGCTGTTGTGCGCGAGGCGGAACTGGGCAAGATTGCATTGTCTACCCAGGCACAACACCGGTTTCCTCTGGATTTTATTGAATCCAATTTGGCCCCCGAATGCAGTGCCACCGATTACGCTAATGCCAGTGCGCAACTTTTGCAAAAAATTGCGGCATTAATCCGCGAGGCAACACAGCAAGCGGGCACTCACCCGGATCTGGTGTATATCACTGGCGGCAGCGCCAAATCGCCACTGATTCGCCAGGTGGTACGCGATTTATTCGGCGAGGAGATCGCTATTGTCGATGGCGATCACTTTGGCAGTGTGGCGGCGGGGTTGGGTGTGTGGGCGGAGCGGGTTTTTCACCAATAGTCGGGTAAAAACAGATTGAGATGTAAGAATCAACTGATTGCCAACAACTACGCAGCTGTGTGTCGCTCGTAGCTGTTGGATCTTGTTATAAGCCTATCAATTAAACGCTTTTCGTTCCCATCACTTCGCCCATTTTGGTGGGCGTTCCGGCTTGGTATTTATCATCCCATTGCATTTTGCCCTTGGCGAACAAAATGATGGCGGTGGAGCCGAGCTTGAAGCGGCCCATTTCTGCGCCTTTTTCCAATTGGATATTTTGGTAAGGGTAGTGCGAGGTGGCGATTTCGCGGCTGGCAAAGGGGGCGACAGCGCCGTCCCATACGGTTTCTATGCCAGCCACAATCATGGCGCCAACCAATACCACGGCCATAGGGCCAATGTCGGTATCAAAAATTGCGACCAAGCGCTCGTTGCGCGAAAACAGGCGCGGTACGTTTTCGGCGGTGACGGTATTGACGGAAAACAGGTCGCCGGGAACGCTGACCATGCTGCGCAATTTGCCGCCGTAAGGCATGTGGACGCGGTGATAATCCCGTGGCGATAAATACACCGTCGCAAATTCGCCTTCATTAAATTCAGCGGCGAGTTGTTCATCGCCACCGAGCAATTCTGCGGTGCTGTAGTCCTGGCCTTTGGCCTGGAAAACACGGCCGTTTACGATCTTGCCCAATTGGCTGATGGCGCCGTCAGCGGGGCAGACGATGCTGGTTTCGCGGGTATCTATGGGGCGTGCATCGGGCTTCAGGGCGCGGGTGAAGAAATCATTGAAGTGTTTGTATTCCAATGGATTCTCTTGCGCGGCGAGACTCATATCCACCTGGTAGCGTTTTACAAACCATTTGATAAACGTATTTTTGATAAAGGGCGTTTCACTATTGGCCAACCAGCCAGCGGCGCGCGACAGCGCATGTTGGGGAACCAGATATTGAAAGCCGATAAACAGTTTTGGATTCATGTGTTGTTATTGTTCCTGCGCGGGTCGATAGACCTTTTCTGACGGGATGGGCGATTTACAAAGTGACATAATAAGTGCCGGCGCAGTTTAACAAACTCGGCCGTGAGCGGCGACTGCCCCGGCATCATCTTCCGGGCGAAGCTGTGGTAAGGTGGCAGCCTCTGCGTTAACGAGGTGCCCTGTGCTGCAATTCCAGATTATCCCCGTCACCCATTACCAACAAAACTGCACCTTGCTCTGGTGTGATGAAACCCGTGAGGCGGCAGTGGTTGACCCCGGTGGCGATATAGCGCGCATTTTGGCGGTTGTGGCTGAAAAAGGGGTGACGCTACGCCAGATCTTACTCACCCACGGCCATATGGATCATATCGGCGGCACCGCAGAGCTGGTCGCGCAGGCCTCATTACCCGTCATTGGCCCCCATGCTGATGATGTATTCTGGATTGACCTGCTGCCGCAACAAGCGCAGATGATGGGCTTCAAGCCCGTTGCCGGTTTTGTCCCGGATCAATTATTGAACCATGGCGATAAGCTCAAGGTGGGAAATGCCGAGCTGGATGTGCTGCATTGCCCGGGGCACACGCCCGGCCATGTGATTTTTTATAACCGCGCGGCGCAATTGGCATTGGTGGGTGATGTGTTGTTCAAGGGCTCTATCGGGCGCACAGATTTTCCGCGCGGTAACCACGCCGACCTGATCAATGCGATTCGCACACGCGTATTACCCCTGGGCGACGACGTGCGTTTTATTCCAGGCCACGGCCCTATGTCCACCTTTGGCAATGAGCGACGGACGAATCCTTTTGTCGCTGATAAACATTACGGTTAATACGGCGGTATGTCGTTAGTGACTGATCTAAAAAAAACCAAACCGGGCGTTGATCCACACTGGAACCCCGGGTTTGATTTCAGCATTGTGCGCTCGGCCAAGCGGCGCAGCATCAGTATTGAAATTCGTCAGGCGCAGGTGGTTATCCGCGCTCCTGTGGGTGTGGCTGAGGTCTTGTTGCTGGACTTTTTGCGGCAAAAAGCGCAGTGGGTTCGGCAAAAAATCGTCGAGCAAACCCAACGATTGGAGCAACTTGAACCGCTGGTTGAGCCAGTGTATGGAGCGGGGGCGGAGCTACCTTTTTTGAATGAGCGTTTGACGCTGGTGATTGGGCGCGGTGCTTTGGCCGCCATTCGCCGGGTTGATCAACAGTTGCATGTGATTCTATCCACGCGCTCGCGCCTGCCCGATGAGCAGCAAATTCGCCAGTTGTTGATGCGCTGGTACCAACAGCAGGCGCTGCGAGTGCTAACCGATAAAACCCTGCAGTTAAGCACGCGCATGGGGCTGGTATGTACCGCAGTGACGGTGAAGGCGACGCGCTCCAAGTGGGGCCACTGCACCAATCGCGGGGCGATCCAATACAACTGGAATATACTGCTGGCACCTGAACACATAGTCGATTATCTTGTCGCACACGAAGTCTGTCATCTGCGCCATCAAAACCACAGCCGCGATTTTTGGGCTTTGGTCGCCAGTGTGTGTTCCTCTTTTGCGACCGATCGCGCCTGGTTAAAAGCGAACGGTGCGCGGCTCAGTTTATAAACACCAAAGGTATTTAGTGATGAATGACATTCCCTCTATTGAAAGTGCTATCGAACCCCTGAGTGATGATCCCGCTGAAAACCTGGATCGTTTTATTGTGGAAGCTATGGAGCTGGGCTGTGTCTGGGGGCTGCAAGGCCCGGATGGCTGGGCGCTGAGCGGCTCTGAAGACCACGACGATATCGATGTAATGCCCTTCTGGTCGCAAGAAAGTTTTGCGCGCGCGCATTGCCAAGATGATTGGAAAGACTACCAACCGGTGGCCGTTGATCTGGAAGAATTTCTGGAGGACTGGTTGCCCGGTATGCACGAAGATGTGTTGCTGGTAGGCATTAATTGGAACGATGCGCTGGAAGGTGAAGAGATTGAACCGCTGGATTTACTGGAAGAATTTGAACAGGAAATGAGCGATTAAGGTCTGAGCACAAAGGCGCCAGCCGCTAATAATAGCCATCATTGACCTGTGTTACATCGATATCCTCGCCGAATAATTGCAGGTGTAACAAATCCACCTCGTAGTCTTTGGCATACTCATCCAATGCTTTTAACGTGGCCACACCGGGGCTGACACTGTGCCAGAGCTGGCTGGTGTCATCGCGGGTTGCCAACACAAACTCCAGCGCGCCCGGAACGTGTTTCCGGCTCAGGTGACTAAACAGTTTGCGCTGTAATTGCAGCACGGAAAAATTAAAATCGGAACAGAGCCGCATCAGCAGCGGATACTGCGACTCGCGTCGATCCTGAAAACGAATTTCGCGGCTGGCGAAGAGTTCGTCCGGATCAAGCAATCGTTTGTGTGGTGGCTGCTGCATAGGATAAAGTCAGTTATACGTTAGTTGACGAATAGGCTGACCTTCGTGGTCGGGCGCAGTGCGACCTGCGTTCCAGTGTCCTGACGGGGGATAGAATAAAATGCCCAGTCTAGCGACTCAGTGTTACAAAACAAAAGACGAATAGACTGTTAAAAGCGCGTGGATTAGACCACAGCGTAGTTAATAGCCGAGTGCGCCCTTTCACATTTTTGTGGTTTCTATTTATTGTTTAATCGGAGCTTGACATGATTTCATCACCCAATCCCATCGCCTTGCAGGCAAAATCATGGATGCAGGTTTTTGTGGTTAGCCTGTGTTTATTGTTTGCAGGTTGTGCGGCAATCAAGCCCAAGCTGGAGCAGCCAACGGTTAAAGTCGCCGGGTTGCAATTGTTGCCCGCCCAGGGCTTGTTGCAGCCGATTGAGGTGAGCCTGTTGGTCACCAACCCGAATGATCGTGACCTGACATTGCGCGGTATGTCCTACGCCATTGGCATTGAGAGTTTTGATGTGCTGAGCGGCGTTAGCGATCAGTTGCCCACTTTGGCGGCTTATCAGGAGACACCGGTAAAAGTGGTTGTTACCGCCAATGTCTTGCAATTGGTGCGTTTGATTGAGCATTTTGGCCGCAATGGCATGAAAGAAAATGTTGATTATAATTTTTCCGCCAAACTGGATTTTAGCGCGTGGTTACCAGCACTGCGCGTGAATGAAAAAGGTTCAATCCCACTGGTTGCCAAAAAACGATAACACTCAGCCAGGCTGATTTTTCGCAACGCTATTTACACTGAGTTTTGTATTTTCAGGATATTCAATGACTGACGACATCGTACTGCCCGAAGCCGATGAACGCATCGCGCTTAAAGATTACACCGAGAAAGCCTATCTCGATTATTCCATGTATGTCATTCTCGACCGCGCCCTGCCGCATATTGGCGATGGTTTGAAGCCGGTACAGCGTCGCATTGTGTATGCGATGAGTGAGCTGGGCTTAAAAGCCAGCGCCAAATATAAAAAATCGGCGCGCACCGTGGGTGATGTGATTGGTAAATTCCATCCGCACGGCGACTCAGCTTCCTACGAGGCAATGGTGTTAATGGCACAGCCATTTTCCTATCGCTACACACTGGTTGATGGTCAGGGAAACTGGGGTTCACCCGATGATCCCAAATCGTTTGCGGCGATGCGTTACACCGAATCGCGTCTCACCAAATACAGCGAAGTATTGCTGGAAGAATTGGGGCAGGGCACGGTGGATTGGCAGCCCAACTTTGACGGCACGCTGGAGGAGCCGATGGTGCTGCCCGCGCGCGTCCCCAACGTGTTATTAAACGGCACCACCGGTATTGCAGTGGGCATGGCGACGGATATTCCGCCGCACAATTTGCGCGAAGTGGTGAATGCCTGTGTACATTTGCTCGATAATCCGCAGGCGACGATCAACGATTTATGCCAGCACATTCTTGGCCCGGATATGCCTACCGAGGCGGAAATTATTTCGCCGCGTGAAGAACTGATCAAAATGTACGAGACCGGGCGCGGCAGTGTGCGCATGCGTGCGGTCTGGCAAAAGGATGAAGAATCCGGCGATATTATTATCACCGCACTGCCGCATCAGGTGAGCGGTGCAAAAATCCTCGAGCAAATTGCTGCGCAAATGCAGGCGAAAAAATTGCCGATGGTTGCCGATTTGCGCGATGAATCTGACCATGAAAATCCCACTCGCCTGGTAATTATCCCGCGCTCCAATCGCGTTGATTTGGAACAGGTGATGCAACATTTGTTTGCTACCACCGAGCTTGAGCGTACCTATCGCGTCAACATGAACATGATCGGTATCGATGGTCGCCCGGCGGTGAAATCGCTGGTTAAAATTTTGAGCGAGTGGCTCAGTTTCAGAACGGTTACTACGCGCCGTCGTTTGCAGCATCGCCTGGAAAAAGTGGAAGAGCGCTTGCTGCGCTTGGCGGCCTTGATGGTGGTGTTCCTCAATGTGGATGAAGTGATTCGCATTATCCGCGAGGAAGATAATCCCAAGCCCGTGCTCATGAAGCGTTTCAACCTGATTGAAATGCAAGCCGAATATATTCTGGAAACCAAATTGCGCCAGTTAGCGCGTTTGGAAGAAATGAAAATTCTGGAAGAGAAAACTGCGCTGGAAAAAGAACGTGATGGTTTGCTCAAAATTCTTGATTCAGCGGTGAAATTAAAAAATCTGGTGCGCAAAGAATTAATTCAAATCGCCGACGCCTTTGGTGATGATCGTCGCTCACCCATTGTGGCGCGCGCCGAAGCACAAGCGCTGAGCGAAACGGAATTGCTCAGTGTTGACCCGGTGACGGTGGTGATTTCTGACAAAGGCTGGATTCGCGCCGCCAAAGGTCACGATATAGACCCAACCGGCTTGAGTTACAAAGCGGGCGACAGTTTCAAATTTGCAGTGCAAGGCAAGAGTAATCAGCAGGTTATTTTGATCGACTCAACCGGGCGCAGCTATTCAGTCCCAGCGCACAACTTGCCCTCCGCACGGGGGCAGGGCGAGCCTTTGAGTGGCCGCATCAGTCCGCCCAGCGGTGCAACCTTTGAGGGCGCATTGATGGGTGCTGATACGCAACGCGTGCTGATTGCATCCGATGCCGGTTACGGTTTTGTTGCCAAGTTGGAAGACCTCACCAGTAAAAACAAAGCCGGTAAAGCACTGCTGACCCTGCCGGAAGGTGCGCAAGTATTACCGCCGCAATTAATTAATTCACCCGAGCAGGTGCAGTTGGCTGCTGTGAGTAACGATGGCCGCCTGCTGGTATTCCCGGTGACTGAATTGCCTGAACTGGCAAAAGGCAAGGGCAACAAAATTATGAATATACCGGCAGCCAAGGTACAAACACGCGAAGAGTTTGTCGTGGCGTTGGCCGTTATTCACCCCGGCCAATTGTTAACCCTGCATTCGGGCAAGCGCTTTATTACCTTAAAAGCTGCAGACCTTGAGCATTACAAAGGCGAGCGTGGTCGCCGCGGTAATAAACTGCCGCGCGGTTTCCAAAAGGTGGATAAAGCAGAAGTGAGTGATAAATAAAGTAATGTAATAAAGGCGGTTATCCGCCTTTATTTTTGCCAGCTATTTTTTGCTGCACAGGCCCTGTGGCCGACAATCAATAATGGATCAGGAGTAGCTATGAGTGATAAAGAACAGCGTCGTCATGTGCGCACCAATTTTAGTTGCCGCATTAACATCGCCCATGACTCCATCGGCGAGTTGCAGGTTAAAACGCGCGATGTTTCCGATGGCGGTGTTTTTGTAGTGCTGGAGCCCGAACATATTCCACCGGTAGGTACACGCTTGAAAGGGCAGGTACAAGGTTTGATGGAAGATGCACCTGTATTGGAAATGGAAGTGGTGCGTGTAGAGCCCTCCGGTGTGGGCTTGCGTTTTGTTCAAGCAGATTAAGCTGGGGTAGGGCGATGAACTATTTGATGCGTGTGATGGTGGCGATGATTGCGTACCTGGCACTGCCAGCTTCGGCGGCAGTGGTGATTTTATATCACCATGTCAGCGATACCACGCCCAAGTCCACCAGCATCAGTCCCGCGGCGTTTGAAGCGCAGATGGATTACCTGGCCAAGAATAATTTTACGGTGGTGCCATTACTGGAACTCACTGAAAAATTGCGCAAAGGCGAGCCGCTGCCGGATAAAACCGTGGCCATCAGTTTTGATGATTCCTATGCGTCGGTATACGAATCCGCATTTCCCCGGTTAAAAAAACGCGGCTGGCCATTTACCTTTTTTGTGAACACTGACGCGGTTGGTACCGGAAAAATATTTGTAAATTGGGATCAGTTGCGTGAAATGGCAAAAGCGGGTGCAACCATTGCCAACCACAGCAGCAGTCACACCCACTTGCCCCGGCGCGAGGGGAGTGAATCTGCCGCGCAGTGGCGCGACCGTATCACACAAGATATTAATAACGCCCAACAAAAAATCAAACAGGAAATTGGAACTGCGCCCATGATCCTCGCGTATCCCTTTGGCGAGTACGATGTGGATGTGCAGCGCATTGCTAAAAAATTAGGTTACATCGCATTTGGGCAACAGTCCGGTGCGCTTTATGGCAAAGGTGATTTGCAGTCTGTGCCACGGTTTCCATTTGGTGGCAGCTTCACGGCGTTGGACGATTTTATTCTCAAGGTCAACACCAAACCTATGCCACTTACTGAGGTTGAATTTTATGGCGACAACAAACAGAAACAGGAAAACCTGATTGTGCGTGAGAGCGAAAAACCCTGGCTGGTGTTAACACTCAGCGATGATAGCCTGTTGAAAAAAATCAATTGTTTTGCCACTGGGCAGGGCGCTATTACCACGGCTGTTATCGACAATAAATTGTGGGTGCAACCAAATAAACCTTTAGGTACTGGTCGTACCCGTTACAACTGCACTGCCTATGCAGGAGAAAAAGGTCGCTTTTATTGGTACACCCAACAATGGCTGGCAACGGATAAACAAGGCAATTGGACCTACCGCGATTAGGTTTTTAAATAAGCTGGAAATAACCCCATTGAAATCATAGCCATTCAAATAACAACAATAAACGTGATGGTTCAATTAAGGAATTGATGTGTATAAATTAATTTTTCGTGGCGATTTGGTGGCGGGCGCAGAGCGCGCACAGACCATTGCCAATTTATCCCAGTTATTAAAACAATCTCCCGAACGCATAGAGCAGATATTGTTTAGCGGTAGTGCGCGGGTGGTTAAACGTGTCGATACACCAGACCTTGCGGCCAAATGGCAAAGCGCGTTTGCCAAAGCCGGTGCGCAATTAGTTATCGAGGCAGAAATAGCAACAGAAAAAGAAACACAAAAAGAAACACAAAAAGAAACGGAAACACAACAAGTGTTGGTTGCTCCTCGCGAACCAAACAATGAAGCAAAGCAAGAGACAGCATCGCTTGCAACTGAAATAGCAGGCGCGGTGGTGCAGGCCGAAGTGCCTGTGGAGGATGAAACCCGCGAGGCACCACAAAATAATAAACTCTGGAAAAATGTTTTAATAAGCTTGGCGTTGTTGCTGGTGCTTCTGGTCGCAAGTGTCGGGCTGCTCTGGCAACAGGGCTATCTGAATCGCTGGCTGCTATCGTCGGTGAGCGATGAAGAAAAAACCTTGCTCAATGCACTGGCCGATTCGAATTTGCTGGCTATCGCGCGTATGGATTTGGAACTTCTGCGGCGATTGGATTCCAGCGCTGCCAGCAGTGCAGCGCTGCAGGAAAACTTGCCCGGTGTGGATGCTGATTTTTGGTCAAGCCTTGAGCGCGCCGGCGTGAATGTGCCGCAGCAGGTAGCGCAAATCTATGCACTGGCTTATGCCGGCAATGAGGTGGAAGCAGCGCTATTAATCCGCGGCACTCTAGCCCCTGGGAAAATAAAAGGCTGGATTGATTCACGTTACGGTATTGATAAGGAAGATGAGCATGGCCTTTGGTTTTCCCGCATCAACCCCGACAATTGTGAAAAAGGTGAGCCGCTGCTTGCAAATCTTCAGCAGGGTCAGGTGATTCTTGGTTCGCCGGCTGCCGTCATGCGTATTGTCGGGCGCATAAAAGGCAATGCGCCTGCCGATTTAAATACCAACGACTGGCAAGAATCCCTGGCGGGGAAATTATTTTCACTCGCTATTTTTTCACCCGCCCGTTGGCAGGGTGATAATCAAGGCATGCTGCAATATGCCCTGGCAAAAGCAGCGCTAGCCATGAAGCCTGTGAGTGAAGTCTATGTGGATGCCGCACCTGACTTGGCTACACAAGGTATAAAACTTAGCGTGAGTATCAATAGCGATGACACCAAATTTATTCGCGATAGCCATGAGTTGGCAAAAAAATGGTTGGATGAAACCCGCAAGGAAATAGCCCAGGATTTTCCGGATGTAATTGCAACTTACAATCGTTTGAGCCTCAACTATTCCAGTAATCAACTGCAGGCCTCACTGCGTTTTGATCGCCAGATTAAAGATGAGCTGGCGAATTGGTTTGCCTCGCTCTTTCGCTTTTCCTCAGATCAAGGCACTGCCAATCTGGTGCAGCAAGAAGTGCTGAATGACAGCCCGCCGGTATTCACCGCCGCCACTATTGCACAGCTGCGCACTTTTTCTGCGCAAGACGAATTCATGGATGCTGTTTATAAAACCGTTGCCGGCCCTTTTGGTGTGGGCGTGGAATCGCTCGCACTCAAAGACGGCAAGGTAGAAATGAAGCTGGGCGTAAAAGCCTATGGCCTGCCCAATCTGGGTGATGAAGCTGTGCCTGCAGAGCTTGTTATTACTGATGTTACCGATGCCCAAGGCAATTCACTTTTACCCCGGCGTTCCTGTGGCGAGGCCGATGTACGTGCGGCTGAAGCCATTGCACACACCTATTCGAGTAGCCGATTTGAGGATGGCAAATTGGTATCTGGCCAGGTGTTGAGCGGCGAAAAAACTTTCTCGCTACCAGCGGGTGTGAATTTTTCCCAGATTGCGCAGATAAAGGGTTATATCGATTACCGTTTGCCCACAGCGGTAGAGAAAAAAGTGATTCAGGCACCGCTCGCTGGCAAAACAGTTGATCTGCATGGGTTGCGTGTTCGCTTTAAATCAGCGGCGGCAAGCAGTTTGGATTTTGAGTACAGCGGCGATACTGATCGCCTTTTGCAGGTGAATGCCTTGAATGCCAATACCCAGGTACTGGCGACCAGTGGCGCTATGCGCAGGGGAATGTTTTTTGGATCGGGTAAAGCCGCCAGTGTGGAGATCAAAGGTTCAGTGGCAGCCGCAGAAATTATGGTTGCCAGTGGGTTTGAACAACAGCGTTATGAATTTGCATTGACCCGCTTGGCGCCACCGGCCAAAGCGTTTTTCAGCGAGCGCGAAGTTCCGCCGCGGTTTGACGACAAAGCCTTTGAGCAGTTGTTGCTGGCCAAAGCGCCGGTGATTAATGAATTTCCGTTTTATCCCCCCAAGGCGCGTGTGACCGCTGCACCTGCGGAATTGGCGATTAATGATGTGCGCAGCAACAGTTTTGGTTTATCAATTGAAGGCGCAGCCTACACCGATTTGGCACTGCCACTTTACGGCCACATAGGTGTTGCACAATTGTTTATACAACACCTGGTAGATGCCGAGGGCAAACTATTTCCGGTGAACAAAACGGTGCCGCTGTATTTTGAACGGCAGGGTGGAATGACCTTTAATGGGGTTTATCAACCGGATGAAAAAACACCTTGGCTGCGCGCCGATTTTTCATTCAGGGCGGCCGATGTGCAGGTGGAAAAGATTAGCAAGTTACAGGGCGAGTTGCGCTTTTATCAGCCCCGCCACTTGCAAACTGCCAGCCTGCCGTTTGCGCTGGGGCCGATTTGGGGTGGGCCTAAATCCCGCGTGGAACTAATTGAGTGGAAAGCCGGGCGACTGGTGTTTAGTGTGCAGGGGAATTATGAGGAAATTGTGGGGCTTAAGGCGTTTAATGAAGCAGGTAAGCTGGTCAGCCAGCCGGCGCAATATTCTGCAATCTTTGGCGAGCCACAGCTAAATCTGGAAATTAGCGAAGTGCCAGCGCGTTTTGAAATTGAATACACCAGCGAGAGCGAAGAATTATTTGTGCCCTTTGCAATAGACTTGCCGGCGGGCAATTAAATCCGCTAACTCAGGCTGGCAATTCAGGCAAGAAACAAAAAACGCGCCGTTGATTGGCGCGTTTTTTTAAGGCGTGGTTGTTGATGACCACTTTTTAAGTCGAGCTTTTACTCAACTCATTTATGGGCGTACAACGATATTGATTTCATCCACCAATTGTTGGCCTTGGGCGTTGGTGACAACTTTATCGTTTTCATCGCGGACTTCGGCGCGCACTACCAGTTTGAGCTGCTGGTTGAGGGCGAGATCCAAATCCCCACTGACGGATAACTTGCCGGTTTGATCCAGGGTGATCAGGTCATCATCAAAGTCGTCTGATTTGGAATCCACAATCGACCAATTGACGTTATAGTCGTAATTGCTGTCTGTCGAATCATCAGCGAATGTGGCGGTGATGTTTAAGTCCAGATTACCGCCTTCGGTGACTGATAAATTGTCGGTGCCGCCGTTGCTGTTTTTAATCTCAATGGATTTGATTTGTTTTTTCAGGATAACCAGATCCAGCTCACCACTCTGGCCGCCACAACTGCCGGTCAGGACAACATCGGTTCCGGCATAGCTGCCATTCTTGGCAGTAATTTTGGCACCTTCGATCGTCAGCGATGCGCTCGGCGCAGCGGTCAAGTTACTGTTACTGGTAATAACGGCTGTGCTGTTGTCGTTGTAGGTGCCTGTCAGTGTGACGGTTGCGGACTCTCCTTCGCGCATATTCAGTGTTTTGTCGGAGCGCAGTGCAACGCTGACCAGGGAATCATTGATCGGGAAATTCAACACTGGGGAGCTGATGGTCTCGTCGCTGTTATTTTTCCCACGCGCCACAATGCTCACTGTGCCGCTATTTTTGGTGCTCAACTCGCCCTTGGTGTCGTCATTGAAACTGGCGAGTGTTGCGCCCTCGGTAATGGCCCAGGTCAGGGGGTATTCCAGCGTTAACCCGTTATCAAACAAGGCATTGGCAGTGAAGCTGGCATTTTTGCACTCATCGACTGAGCTGTTTGCCGGCGTTACGCTGATGCTGATCAGATTGGCATCGGACACAATAATATTCTGGGTAGTGCTCAGGCCGGCATATTCTGCGGTAACGATCAGCTCGCCCGGCTTACCGGCGGCGGTAAATAAACCGTTTCTAATACTGCCCAAACTGGTATCGCTGAGCTTCCAACTGGCTTTGCTGTTTAGGTTGGTGAGAGCGTTTTCGCTGTTGCGTCCATTCAGGTTGAGTTGCAAGGTGCCTTTGAAGTGGGCATAGCCCTCGTTGTCTTCCAATTCGATGCGGGTAACGCCATTTTTGCTGGCATCGACAGTTTGCGCAACGCGAGCGCTGTCGCCACCGCCGCCACAACTGATCAGGGCGCCGCTACCCAGAGCAAGCACTATGGCCAGTGAAATACGCTTGGTATTGATAAGGGTTGCCAGGGTCAGTGGAGATTTAGAACGCATAGGAAACTCCCAGGCCACAGCCATCGATACTTAAATTGTCATCTTTGAAATAGCGCGCGCAATCCAGCGCCCAATAATAGTTTTTGCCTTCTTTCACCCGGTCTTGCAGCGAGAAGCCGTAGCTAAACCCGCCAAAGCGATCTTTTTGGGCATTGCCAAGGCTGGGCAGGTGCGTTTCCAGCTCGGTAGAGGCGTAGCCCAGCAAAATGCTGACACGCAAATCGCCCGGCTCGTAATCTGGGTTGGAGAGGGTGATGTAGGCGCCGGTTTGCTGTTTGATCTCCAGCGTCATGCCATGTTTTTCTGCATTGCTCATGGGGACGCCCACCATGCCTTGCAGGCCTATGCCATCAAGCATGCCATTGGTCGCTTCCACATCGGCGCGAAATTGAAACAGGCTGGGGGAAAAGCTTTCGCCCGAGGCTTTGATTCTGGTGTAGGTCGCCTGACCGGAGATGTGGTATGCCAGAGGCAATCCATCCTGGGGTTGGGATTGCATCTGGGCAATCGCGCCAGCACTGCTGGCCAGTGCCAGGGTGCAGAGTGAAATAACCAATCGTTTACACATAGGTAATCCTTGCTGGGTGAAAGTTGGTGTTAATTATTCGAGTCTATCTCTTATTCGAGCTTATCCATTATTCAAGTCGGTTACTGCGAATGACGGTGCGTAATTCGTGAATGTACGCAGGGCCCCGGCTGGAGTATTTGCCCAGCTCGGCCACCATGGTGCTGCCGGTGAAGCGCGTTTCATCATGACGCAATTGCGCGCGCAATTGGCGCCAGGGGCGATAGGCATTGTGGGTGTTAATGTTGTTGAAGTATGCCGTAAGCGATTCTTCAACATTGTTAAATTTCTTAACCTCGTGTTTGGCGTTGGCTGCGCGGCGGCTGGGTACTAGGCCACAGCCCGGTTTATAGCACCAGTGGCCAAATAAATTGTGGGCTTCCTCGGCAAAGCGGGAGGTGCCCCAGCCGGATTCAACTGCCGCTTGCGCCATCACCATCGCCGGTGGGATTACATCCACCCGCAGTAATAAAATCTCTATGGCGCGCGCATCTTCCGGGTAGGTTTCATAGGTGACGTGGAATTTTTCGCGCAGCCGCGCCAAATTGCGCTTATTGACCCCGGTGAGTGTTGCGCTGCTGTCCCATTCTTCTTTGATCTTTAGCAACCGCTCGCGGGACTTTAACAGTTTGGTATTTTTTTCGTCGACCAGCGGGCGCAGCATCTCCAAAAATTGCGCTTTGCGCTCGGGTGTTTGTTCAATGGCGGCAAAGTCGGGCAACAGTGTATTGGAGGTAAGCTCATCGTCATCGAGTATGAGCTGTTGCAGCGGTACGGACATCATCCCTAACACCAGAATCAGGGTGGCGATTGGAAAGGCGATCAGTGCTAAACCCAACAGCCATTGTGACGCGTGTTTATTCATAACAGGGATTACCAACAGGTGAACAGGAAAGGGTTATAAATCGAGTTGTTTGCGCAGGGCTTCCATGCGCTTGAGGTTTTCCTCTTTGGTGAGCGGCGTTTCAATGGTCTCCGGTAGCAATTGCACGTTGGGTGCTGGCAACTCGGCGCCATTCATTACGCGCTCACACAATTTCAGGTAGTGACGCTCAAAAATCGGGAAGGCAACCTTCTCGGGATTGGTCATTAAAAAATACCAATCGCTAGCACACCCCGCGTGATAGACCGCCGGGTGGCTCCAGTGGTGCGCCGATTTCGGGCTGGGCGCGCGACAAGCTTCCACATAGGCGGCATGGGCATCGAGCAGGCCGAACTTTTCCGGATCGCCCTGACAGGCGCGAATCATACGGTTGAGGGTAGGTAGGTATTCCGATTCTTCTATCACCTTGCGCGCACCGCGCAAAATTGTCTCCGGCGCAAATTGCGCGAGCGAATTCAACCACAGGCGGCGCGCTTGATTGAGCAGTTCATTGTCTTTAAACGCCGCGTAATACTGGTTGTGATAATTGATGCGAAACAGCGCAAACACCTGATTGATCGCATCGATATGCGCATCCGTCGGTGTCGCCTGTTCACTGCGTCGGTCAGCTTGCCCAGCTGCGGTCGTTGAGCTGTTGTGCGAGGCTGCTATCTCGTGTGCGACCTGGTTGATTAGCGAATTGCTGTCCTGCATTTGGATTAACCTGCTGCGAATTAACGGTTGCCAGGGCGTGTTGTTTGGCCCAGTGGTATTTCACGTGTTGCAAAAATTTGGTGTTCCAACTGGCGTAGACCTGATTGCTGTCGCGCCAGAACAATACAAATTCGGCCACTTGCTGCTGCGCAAATTTCAAATCGATATTGGCCAGTTTCAAAACGTCATAGACATCTTTACTGGGGTTCCAGTTCTCCGGAATACGCTTGGGCTCGGTATCGTGTTCCAGCGCCGAGTGGTAGCGCTGCCACTGGCGTTTTACATGCTGGATAAACTTGCTGTTCCAGGTGCGGCCCACATCGCCGCGCTCCTGCCAGTAGACGACAAATTCCGGGATGGAATCCTCCACAAACGCGAGGCTGATATTGGCGTGTTTGACCAAGACTTCAAGGGCATCTTTACTCGGGCGCCACTGGCTGTGCATGGCGGTTTCCAAGTCGCGCTGAAGGAATTCGGTATCGCGGTCGCGGCTGTTGCGCTCTTGTTCTTCGCGCTGTTGGCGGGCGATTTGGGTTTCGTAGTTGCGCCATTTATGCAGCAAATCTTTTAAAAACTTGGCGCCCCAAGAGTGATTGGTCTCACCGCGCTCGCGCCAGTAGGTCACAAACTCGGGCACCTGCAGGCGTACAAAATCCAGCGGAATATTGTATTGGGCGATCTGGCGCAGCAGTTCCTGATCCGGCTGCCAGTTGGGTGATATCAGCGTCGCACCGCTATTGATCGCCGGGGCCATGGCTGCAATCGGCGCTATGGCGGCGGGTGCAGGCTGGGCGAAGGGCGCGGTGCTGGCATCATCAAACGCCAGGGTCAAGCGGCGGCTGTCCACATAGGGCGCGGAGGCGAGCAGGATAATGCCTTTGTCTTTCAAGCTGCGGCTGATGCGCTGTACATCAAAATCCGTCCAGAAAGGCATGAGTCGGCTCACCCAGCTTTCATCAATATCCAGCCACTGGCGATTGTTGGCCGGATGCAACGGCAAATAGGTTGCCATATCGCCCAAAATCGACAACATGCAGGCCTCTTCCAGCCCGATAGTGGCCGCCAGCGACGGGGAAATCAGCAGCGGGCGTTCCGGTAATAGCGATGAACTCATAATGCTCGGGGGCGTGTACGACCAGTTTAGGACAAAGGGGGGAATTGTAGGCCTATGGGCGAGTGCTTACCAGTAGCGCTTGGGTAGGGTAATAACCCTCATACCGGTTTGTCGCCAAGTCCATTTTTGCGGCTATGCTGATACTTAGTATGTTTGTATGGGCGCCAGTTTGGCGTTCTTGCTCCCATCCATAGAAAAAAAACAGGAAGCATTTGCCATGAAGTTGAACAGCCTCAACGCCAAAATGATGTCGATTATTGTGTTGGTCGTGATTAGTTACGTGATCATCCTGTGGGTGATGAATGCCCAGGCCAGCAAAATGCAGCGCGATCTGGCGGTCACCTATGCTGCCGAGCTGGCACAGCACGAAGCATTGGATGTGAAAAATCAGTTGGAAAATGCGATGAACGCCTCGCGCACCCTGGCCTATGCCTTGGCCGGGCTGCGCAAGGTTAACCCCGATCGCGCCGTGGCCAATGCGCTGTTGCGAGAAGTGTTGGCGCAAAACCCGACCTTTCTGGGGGTGTGGTCAGGCTGGGAGGCCAATGCCTTTGATAATCGCGATAACGACTATCGCAATACTACCGCCCACGATGCTTCCGGCCGTTTCCTGCCCTATTGGAATCGCGGCAGCGGCACATTGGAGGTTGAATCGCTGGTGGACTATGACACGCCCGGTGCGGGGGATTTTTACCTGCTGCCCAAAGCCAATCGGGCAGAGACCCTGATTGAGCCTTACATCTATAAGGTGGCAGGCAAAGACACATTGATCACCACCGTGGTGGTTCCCATTATTGACGCTGGCCGATTCCTGGGGGTGGCCGGTGTGGATATCGCCTTGTCGGATTACCAGGCCGAAGTCAGCAAGCTCAAACCCTATGAGACAGGCTATGCCAGCCTGTTTTCCAATACCGGCGTATATGTAGGTGATGCCCAGCCCGAGCGAGTTGGCACCCAGGTGGATGACCCGGAACTGGAAGCGGCAATCAGCGCTGGCAAGGTGTTGGGGCGCTACCGCTTTAACGATGTGTTGGATACTGAAACCTATGAGGTCTCGGTACCGGTGATTGTTGGTGCGACTACCACGCCTTGGTCATTCAAGGTCACTGTGCCCATGGAGCGCATGATGGAAACGGTCATTGCGATGCGCACCACGGCCATCATTATTGGCCTGATCAGCATTCTGGTGGTGGCGACGATTCTGATCTGGTGTATTCGTTTGTGGGTGTTAAACCCGATCGAATCGGCGCGTATCGCGGCGTTGCGCCTTGCTGACGGCGATTTGCGGGTTGCGATTCAGGTGCGCGGCGAGGATGAAATCGCCCAGCTACTCACGGCCATGCAAACCATGAGCGAGAAACTGGTCGCCATTATTGCCAGTATTCGCAGCTCTGCCGAAGGCTTGGTGCAATCGAGCGAGCAGATTGGCAGTACCTCCCAAAACCTGTCGCAAGCAGCCACCCAGCAGGCGGCCACCGTGGAGGAAACCAGTGCTTCGGTGGAGGAAATCTCCTCTGCTGTTGCGCAGAATTCCGACAATGCCAGCACCACTGATGGCATTGCCAGCAGCAGTGCTCAAACCGCCGCGCAAGGGGGCGAAGCCGTGCGCGAAACTGTGCTGGCCATGCGCCAGATTGCACAGAAAATCGGGTTGGTGGATGAGATTGCCTATCAGACCAACCTGCTTGCCTTAAATGCGGCGATTGAAGCTGGCCGCGCCGGTGAACATGGACGCGGGTTTGCCGTGGTCGCCGCCGAGGTGCGCAAATTGGCCCAACGCAGCCAGGAAGCGGCCAAAGACATTGGCTCCGTGGCGAGCCAAAGTGTGGCGCTGGCCGAGCGGGCGGGTAGTTTGTTGGATGAAATGTTGCCGGGCATTCGCAAAACAGCGGATCTGGTGCAGGAAATCAGTGCGGCCTCCCGCGAACAAACCACCGGGCTGGATCAAATTAATGCGGCAGTAAGTCAAATGGCGCAAACCACCCAGGTTAATGCCGCCGCTGCCGAGGAGCTGAATGCCACGGCTGAAGAGATGAGCAACCAGGCCATTCAGTTACAGGAAATGATGGAGTTTTTTAAAATCCGGCAGCGCTAGCCGTTATTTGCTCCCGGCGGTAACGCCGCCGGAGGGCAGGTAAATCAAAAACTGTGCCCCTTGGCTTTGATCCTCTGCGATTTCTATTTCCCCGCCCAATTTCTGCGTGATCAGGTTATACACAATCGACAAGCCCAAACCGGAGCCTCCGGTGCGGCGCGCGGTGGTAAAAAAGGGTTCAAAAATCTTATCGCGAATCTCGACGGGAATACCGCTGCCGTTGTCGCGGTAGTGAAGCAGTATTTTATCGGCATGGGTTTCCAGCGTGATGTGAATGCGTTTGTGTTCAGTGTGGGCAAAGGCGTGGTGAATGGAATTGGTAATCAGGTTAGTAATAATTTGCGCGATAGCGCCGGGGTAACTGTTGAGTGGTACTGCATCGCCGGGCGCCAGTTCGCAGGTAATATGATGTTTGCGCAACAGCGGCTGCAAGCCTTTGAGTGATAGTTCGATACAGGCGCGTAAATCAAATACTTCTTCATCACTGGCGATATGGATGGAACCGGAGAGTTTAAAGTCCCGCACCAATCCGGCAGCGCGGGTGAGGTTGTGGTTGATGAGTTGCAAGCCGTCGTCTATGGCTTGTAGGAATTGCGCAAATTCGTCTTCGCTGAGTTGTTCGTCGCGGTACAACTGCTGCACACGTTTTAATTCACTGGCGCAGTGGCTGGAGGAGGTGACAGCAATGCCCAGAGGCGTATTAATTTCATGGGCCAAACTGGACACCATGCGTCCCAGTGACGCGAGTTTTTCGCTCTCGATTAACTTGGCTTGGGTGTGATGTAAATTGCGCAGCGCGGTTTGCAGAATGTCAGTGCGCTCATTCACTTTTTGTTCCAACTGCTCGTTAATTTCTTTGAGCTTTTGTTCGTATTCGTTGCGTTGTGCCGCACTGACGGCACGCCCGTAGGTGTCGGCCAGGGCGCTGACAAATGCGATCTCTTCGTTTGTCCAATCGCGTGCATCGCCCTGGTGCTCACAACAAATAATACCCAGCATATTACCGCGATGGCGGATAGGGGCATCGAGCATGGAGGTAATGCCATTGGGGATTAAATAGTTATCGCGAAATTCATAGGTGCCGGGATCGGTGTGGGCATTGTTGGCGACTACTGCTCGCTCTGTATCCAGGCTATCAAAATAGCGGGGAAAATCCCGCCGTGCGAGGCACAAATCGCTATCCAGTTTGCACTCGTCGCCATCGATTAACATCTTGCCGCAAATAGCTTGTTTATCTTCAGTGAGCAGCCATATTCCCGCGCGATTAATACCCAGCCCGTGAATCGCGGCGGTGAGAATTAACAAACCGGCGCTTTGCATATCGCCTGCATCAATCATGGAGGACTTGGAGACATCCAGCAGTGTGTCGTAAAGATTTTTAGGCATAGGTTATTAATGTTGCATGTGGTCGGGGAAGTTGTGGCGAATCTCACGGAAGTGGTCAAACAGTTCCAGCGCGGCATCGGCTATGGCGGGGTCAAATTGTTTGCCGCTGCGCTCGCGGATGTACTGGATAATATCGTTTTCCTGCCAGGGTTTTTTATAGGCGCGCTCGGAGCCTAGTGCATCAATCACATCAATAATGGCCACAATGCGCCCTTCCAGTGGAATGTCGTCGCCTTTTAAACCGGCGGGATAACCATTGCCATCCCAATGCTCGTGGTGGGTGAGGGCAATGCGCGCGCCCATTTTTGCAATGGTGCGTGTGGAATTTTTTAACAGTTCATAGCCAATTTGTGCGTGGGTTTTCATCACTTCCCATTCGGCGTCATCGAGTTTTCCGGGCTTGTGCAAAATGGTTTCCGGTATGCCGATCTTGCCAATATCGTGCAGCGGCGAAGCGTATTTCAACATCTCCGCGTACTCGCTACTCTGGCCCAGTTTTAATGCAATCAGTTCACACATCAGCGCCACGCGCCGCACATGGGAGCCGGTTTCCTTGGAGCGCTGTTCAATGGCATCGCCCAGCACCAGCAGCAGTTCTTTTTGCGTTTCCTGAATATGTTCACGGCTGTGCAGGTTTTGGAAAATTAACGTGATGTTGGCGGCAAAGAGCGTGAGGATTTCATCCTGCAAGGCACTGTGCTCTTCATGGAAGCGGGTATAAAGCACGCTCTCGGTACTGCTGTTGGTGTGGTAGTAGCCAATAAAAATAGAGCCGTCGCGGTAGGATTGTTTTTGCGTCAGGGTTTGCTGAATGATTTTTTTGACATCGGCGGGCATGATGTCGGCACTCCAGTGAGTGTCGAGTTTGACTTCATCGCCGGTCGCGGCCAGCAATATCATTTCGGCATCGCCAAATAAATCCACATGCTGGCTGATTAAATACATCTCCGCCGTTTTAATGCCCAGCAATTGGATGGTGTGATTCAAAATAGCATTGCCAAATTGGTAAAGCGTTTGGCTGCGCAATACCGAGTCAGAGGCGGCAATGACTTTTTGCATGCCGCGTTTGCTGGTTTCAATGGTAATAATATCGCGATAGGAGCGAATGGACGAATACACACAGGTTTTTAATTTGGTATCGGTCAGTTCAGTTTTACTTTTGTAATCATTGATGTCGTAAGTGCGAATGACGGTTTCTTCCGGCGATGTTCCCGGCTGCCCGGTGCGCAATACGATGCGGGTAGTGTGATTGCCCAGCTCGTTGCGAATCTTGTGAATCAACTGCAAACCGGCATCGTCGCTCTCCATAATCACATCAATAAATGCCAGTGCAATATCCGGGTGATTTTGAAACAGGCTCAGACCTTCTGCCGCGCTATAAGCATTGAGGAACTGCAGCGGCAAATCATCGATATGAGTATTTTTCAGCACCAGTTGTGTAACGGCGTGAACCTGCTCTTCATCGTCGATAATCGCCACCTTCCAGGGCATGCCGGTGGCGCGTTTGGTAGTGGTCTGGGTTGTTGCCTGTTTTAGAAATTTCATAGTACACCTTCCTGAGGATGAAGAAAGTATAGGTGCAGATTGGCGATTAGCCGCCACTTCGTTAGACATTTTTGCCTTGTACAGGCCTTGTTACAGATTGATACAAACGCATGCGCACTGTTACACCCCTATGGACAGCAAATGATTAGGCTGTGCACATCAATGCATTAGCTATTAATCATCACATTTAAAAAGGAACCCGCTATGTATGCTCCTGCTGTTCGCGCATGCCTTCCCCTTGTTATCGGCCTGACCGCCTTGCCTGCGATGGCCGACTCGCCGCAACCTGAAACCGGTGTGGAGGAAATGGTGGTGCAGGGGCGTAAAAGTGATTACTCGGTGATTACTGAAAATGCGCAAAAAATTATCGATGCACCCGGTTCATTGGGCGATCCACTTATGGCCGTGTTCAGCCTGCCCGGTGTGTTAAGTGAAGGTGATGGCGGCGGTGCACCGGCGGTGCGTGGATCATCGCCCTCGGACAATTTGTACCGGGTGGACGGTGCGCCCGCTGGTTATGTGTTCCATGCGTTTTCTACTTCGATATTCAATGAAAATATCATTCAGGATTTCCAACTTTTTTCGGCGGGTTTCGGGCCAAGTTATGGTGGTGCTATCGGCGGTGTGTTTGACATAAAACTGCGCGACCCTCGCGATCAGGCCATAGCGACAAAAGTCGATGTATCGATTCTGCGCGCGGGCTTATTTGTCGAGGGCGCGGCGACTGAAAACTCGGCTTTTTATCTGTCTGCCCGCTCCAGTTTGCTGCAATATTTTTACGATGCTGACGAGGACGAAGAAGAGGATGGCATCAAGATTCAGGATGCGCCCGAAGACACGGATTACCAATTCAAATACCAGTACCGCTTGGGCGATCACCACAAATTCACCTTGAGTGCCAATGGTGCGACTGACCTGGTGGCGGCCGAGTTTACCGAGCGCTCAACCGAGGCGATGGAAGACCCGGATTTTGCGGGCGATGCCAAAGTCGAAAACACGTTCAACAACCAGTCCCTGCGCTGGCAATACGATTCCGGCAACGGTTCGCTGATGGATGTGCAGGTCGGCCACTATCGGGACAATGCCGATACCTTTTGGGGCGGCGATAAGTATTTTTTTGAATTGGAAAAAGAGGCCAGTTATCTGCTGGCGGATTACTCGCACGTGGTGGGCGCGGGCCATACCCTGTCGCTGGGTGGTCAGGCCCAGGTCAGTGACTATCGTTACCGCGGGCGTTTTATCAATTATGTCTGTACCGAGTTTGACCCGGACTGCCTGCTGCGTCGCGGTGAATTGCTGGAGCTGAGTGAACCCCTAAAGGTTCAGGAGCAACAGGTATATATCAATGATCATTGGCAGATGACAGAGCGACTGTCCGTTGACTTGGGGGTACATGGTCACCACAACGATTTGACCAACGAGTCCTTTGCCCATCCGCGTGTGGCTGTGTCGTGGGAGTTTATCGACGACTGGACCCTCAGCGCTGCCGGTGGCCGCTATAACCGTTTGCCTGATATCGACAAAGTCTTTGCCAGTTTCGGTAACCCGGAGCTTAAATCCCCCACCTCAAATCACTACACCCTGGGCATCAGGCACGAGTTGGACGACGGTTGGAGCTGGTCGGTGAATGGCTACTACAAAACCATGGCACAGTTGCCACTGGCGTCAGAGGTGGATGACACCAGCAAGCCGCCCTATACCAACAACACCGAAGGGGAAGCCTATGGTGTGGATATATTTATCAACAAGGATCGTATTGATCGCTGGTATGGCTGGTTTGCGATCAGTGCCTCGCACAGCAATCGCACCAACCAATTAACCGGTATCAAGCGGGATTACTATTTGGATACCCCCTTGGTCGTCAACGCCGTGGTGAATTACCAGCTCACCGACAACTGGAACCTGGGTACTCGCCTGACGGCGCAATCAGGGCGCGCCATTACGCCTATCGTCGGTGTTCAGCCCAATCCGTATTTTGAGGATCACCTGCTGCCGGTTTACGGTGAGCCCTATGGCGATAACCTGCCTCCTTATATCCGTCTGGATCTGCGCGCCCAGCGCCAAATGACGCTATTTGGTGTGCCCGGCACCTACAATATCGATGTGCTCAATGTGTTGAACCGCGAAAATGTCAGCGACCGCCATCTGGATTACAAGCGCACCCGGGAAACCGGACAGCTTTCCCTGAAAGATGAAGCGGGCCTGGGGCTGATTGTCTCATTGGGTCTGTCACTGCAGTTTTAGGTTGCGATTGAAATCGCTATGCCGACAGTATTTACTGGCGCCCTGAAAAGGGTGCCCTGCACACCTGGATAACAACGAGGAAATGTTGCTGATGTGGAAATGTGTATCTATCTCGCCCTTATCCATTGGGTTGCTGCTGGCCTGTTGTGTTGCCCTAGCGACACCGGCGATTGCGGGGGATTTATCCAGCGATATTCGCAAAGGTGCGGCGGGGCGCGATGAGGGCGACGGTGGTTATATTGAAATAGGCGCCGGTGTTGCGAGTTACACCAGTCCTATTCTGGGTATGCCCGAAGGCAATGAGCGGGATGAAATACACACCGATCCCTATCTCGATATCAATGCGCGTTACCAATATCGCGGATTATTTGTGGAGGTGTTTTCGCAAAGCCTGGAGCAAATTACCCTCGGATACATGTTTTACCATGGCGATAACTGGGCATTGGACTGGGTGGGGTTGGCGCAGCACGATGAGATGAGCACCGAGCAATCCTGGGAATACCGCAGCCTGAATCGGCGCCGGGGAGATTTTATGTCCGGGCCGCGCGCCACCGTGTATGTCGGCAACAACATAGTGCAATTGCACGCGCTGACTGACATCAGTAATACACACGGCGGCGAGTTGTACTCGCTCAAACTCGCGCGCTACTGGCAATACCGCAACTGGACCCTTCACGGCATTGTGGGCGCAACCTATCGCTCAAGCGATATCACGGATTATTATTTTGGCATAGATGAATCAGAGGCTTCGGAAAAGTATCCGGTGTATTCAGCCTCATCGGAAATTGCCTATGTGACCGAAGTGGGGGTGACTTACCCGATTAGCGAGAAATGGGTTTTTCGCAGTTTTATTCGCCGCATTGATATGGGTAGGGGAGCAACGCACAGCCCGCTTATTCTGGATGATCATGGCGAAATGATTTCCAGTGCCATCAGTTACGTGTTCTAGCGGGAGTTGTAGCAATGGAACATAGGGTTGCCCGCGCGCCGCAATTGAAAGGGCTATTAATCGCCATCTGCTTACAGGCATTTTGGTTTGCCAGTGTGAGCATGTTTATCACCATGCCGCCCTCTGCACAGGCAGAGACCGCCGTAGTCGACAGGGTGCAATTGCAGTTAAAGCCAAACCGTTGTGTGGCGTTGCACGAGGGGCAAGTGTGTTATCAAACTATCCAGTTGTGGTGGAGTGCAAACCAACCGGGCAATTATTGTTTGTATCAAGCGCATGCGAGCGAGCCGATTTTTTGTTGGCAAGATGTGTCTGAGGGTAAGTATCAATACGAATTTTCCAGCGATACCGCCGTGCAGTTGCAGATAATTGATACGCACACCAACACGCTCATTGTCAAAAATGTGGTGGAAGTGGCTTGGGTTTACAAAGCCAATACGCGCCGCAAAACCCATTGGCGACTGTTTTAACAACGCCCGCTTCTGCGTTCAGGATCTTATGAATACCGATATCCAAACCGATATTTTACTAGTGGAGGATGACGCCTCCCTCGCCGAGTGGATATTGCAGTATCTGCGTGGACACAATTACCAAATGCACCACATTACGCGCGGCGATCAGGTGCTGGTCAGCGTGAAGCAACAGCCACCGGCCTTAATTATTCTGGATGTTATGCTGCCCTACAAAAATGGCTTTGATCTCTGCCGCGAATTGCGCGGGTTTTATACGGGGCCCATATTAATGCTCACCGCCTGCGGTGAAGAAGCCGATGAAATTCTCGGGTTGGAATTGGGCGCTAATGATTACCTAACCAAACCTGTGCGTCCCCGTGTCTTGCTGGCGCGGATAAAAGCGCTGCTGCGGCGCGAGTCGGCCGAGCCTATGGATACGCATGCTCCGGAGGGGCAACTACAATTCGGGCAATTAAAAATCCTGCGCGATGCAAAAAGTGTGTTTTATGGCAATGAAATAATTCCTGTCACTGCCAATGAATTCGATGTGCTGTGGCTGCTGGCAAGCCACGCCGGGAAAGTGATTCGTCGCGAGGAACTGGTCACCCAATTGCGCGGCATTGAGTACGATGGTTTTGATCGCTCAATTGATATTCGTATTTCACGCCTGCGCAAAAAATTATTTGATAACACCGAACAACCCTATCGCATAAAAACTATCTGGGCGAAAGGTTATTTGTTTTCGCCTGAAGCCTGGGAGTAGTCATGCAACGGCTAACCCTATCGCTTTTATTGGTGGTGCTCACGGCAGTAGTTGGGCTCGGTTGGGGCATTGACCGCTGGTACAACACACAGTACGCCGATGAAGAAGACCCCGCCGTAAGTGCCTATAAAAAAATTGGCAGCGACATAGCGCGGCTAATTGATGCGGGCGCACCAACCCGTGAGTGGCTCACCGCCGCGAGTTTACCGACACAGTTGACCGCCTACGCCGATTTTCCCCTGCCGGACGATGTGCAAAAAAACTTTGAGACCGGCGCGCCCTTGCTGTTGAAATCTGGCGATCAGGTCTCGCTGCATTTTTATCTGGCGCGTCAGCAGCAGGTATTGTCTTTTACCTTGCCGGCGGAATTGAATTATGAAAACGACAATGCCCTGCGTTGGCTGCTGACGCTGATCTTTTACGGCGGTGTTATTCTCATGGTGCTGATTTGGTTGTATCCCCTATTGAGTCGACTCGCGCTGTTGCGCAAAACCGCGCAAGCGTTTGGTGCGGGTGATCTGCATGCACGCATCGCCGCCGACAAACATTCCTATATCCAAACTATTGAGCAAGATTTTAATCGCATGGCGCAGCGCATTGAGCAACTGGTTGACGACAATAAATTATTGTCGCGCGGTCTGTCCCACGATTTACGCACGCCGCTGGCACGTTTGCGTTTTGGTTTGGATGTATTGGAAGAAGCCAATCTGACAGCGGAGCAGCAACAAAATCTCGCCCATTTAAATCGCGATTTAATCGCAATGGAATCCCTGGTGGAGGCCTTGTTGAACTACGCCCGCCTGGAGCAAGCGACTATCACATTGACCACCCAGTCCATTTGCCTGGCGCATTTCGTAACGCAATTGCACAGCGATTTTTATTCCGAAGTGGAATTGCATATCGCCGCCGCCGCACAGGCGACCTGCTTGCAAGGGGATACTGAATACCTGGCCATGCTGATCCACAATCTGGTGCAGAATGCATTGCGTTATGGTTGCGGGCGAGTGCAATTAAGTGTGTTGCAATCGGGTAATCAATTGCAGCTATGCGTGGAGGACAATGGTTCCGGTATTCCAGAAGCTGAGCGTGAGAAAGTGCTTAAACCGTTTTGTCGCGGCACTGGCAGCCAGCATCAAGGGCGAGGTCACGGGTTGGGCTTGGCCATTGTGGAGCGCATCGCCCAGTGGCATGGTGCAGAGTTATTATTGACTGAATCGGCTGAGTTGGGCGGTTTGAGTGTGAGCGTTATTTTTGCCGGTAAACGATAGGGTTTTCGGATTAGCGAAACTATTTTCATTGTCAGCACCATTATGGTGCTAATTCTGCTGTTGTTTTCCTTCCTCTCAAAAAATGGGCGTATAAAAAATCCGCGCGTGTAATCGCGAGTAATAAGGATTCATGCTAAATTGCACCACGCAAACAGCCCCCCCCACAGATAAAGAATTACGCCTGCAGTGCGGACGTAGCACCCATACAATATTAATAAAAGCTCAACACAATAACAGGTTAGATGAATATGGAAAAATTCGAGGCACGTCAATTTACGGTCCGTTACAATAATATAATGCTGTATACGTTTCTGGCAGTGTTGTTGGTTTCAGCCTTGCTAATTAGTATCCAGACAATTAGCGAGACAAAAAATAAAAATACACAATTGATTGAACAATTCAAAACTGAAGCGATTGCTATTGATAATCTGATCGTTCGTGTTACGGTTTTGCTGGACTTAATGCAAAATAATGCGGAAGATTTTTTTCTCAACCCGCGTCCTGTAGCGAGTATTTATTTTAATGGTCTTGCTGATGTAGGGACGAACGAATATGGGCTTGATAATGTCCCTGCCCCTTATTCGATAGCGGATGCAGGTAATTTGACTGGCCAAGGTGACCTGGCCAGATTGTCACCAGAATTAAAAAACGAAATTGAAATGGCGTTCAATCTGAATAGCGATTTCAAATCTACCCTGAAAAGTGTGCCCAATGCGGCCTGGGTTTATTACACGTCTAAAAATAAATTTATTAACATCTACCCCTGGATACCTTCAGCAGAATTTAAATTCACCGATAAACTGTATAAGAAAGAGTTTTATACCTTAGGCGTTCCCGCAGCGAATCCAGGTAAAACTATTTTTTGGACATCTGTTTATCTGGATGAGGCTGGTAAGGGCGTTATGGTAACGGCGGCCAAGCCTGTCTATAACCAGGATGAGTTTCTGGGCACAGTCGCGATTGATTTTACACTGGATGAGTTGGGCAACTACGTTAAGGCGTTTCGTCCGGAGTTGGGTGAATTATCCATTATCAACTCTACCGGTCAATTGCTCGCGCATACCAAGCTGCCACTGACTGAAACCTCCGTCTTTAAGGATGCAATACCTGCCGGTGTTAATCTCGATGCGATTGCCCCCTCCTGCGCTGACCTGAAATTAGTACGGCTCAACCAAGGTTATCAGATGGTGTGTATCCAGCTAAAAAATGCGCCCTGGAAGCTTCTGTATATTGAAAAAAACCAGTCGTTTGTGAGCCGCATATTTTCGTCGATTGGAACTGTTTTTGTTGTGTTGTTAGCCTCCTTGGGAATTTTGCTTTACTTCATTAAAAAAATTACCTTTCGCGAATTTATCTATCCAGCCGCGTCTCTGGTTCGGCATATTTCAAAGCAAGGCATGGGTGATAGGGCGCCTAATCGGCGTGTGCCTGCTGCCTGGTTGCCTTGGTTTGCAAAAATCAGCGAAACCTTTCAACAGAACAGAAACCTGATTAATGAAATTAAACAAAAAAATACCGAGTTAACGGATCTCAATATCGCTCTTGAGCGCTATATGCCCAAATTTATTCTGATAGTGAGTTTAGATGAAGGTTGTGGTGCTACCAACATAGGGAGTTATTTTGCCAGTAGCCTCACGAAAAATAGCAGCGATAAAAAAACGGTTTATATGGAGTACCCCGCCAATACGCAAATGAGTGCTGCGTTTGGCTATGACGACAGTGAGCGGGTGCACAAGCACGCCAATGGGTTTGATATTTGGAATGATTTTGATCTGGGGGAGGTGCCAGAAGAAGCCGAGTCATCATTGTTAATGACCAAAATATTAAACCAGTATGCCAATATCGTTATGCATGCCACAGTCAAAGGCGATATCGACCATTTTATTGATGTGTATCTTGAGCCGTTATTCCGCTATACCAAAGCCATTGTGGTGATGGTGCCCAATACCGATAAAACAGGCGATAAAACCGCAGCAGTGATTAAAAGTATCCAGCGCCATGTGCGACAGGATCAAACTACGCTCTACACTATTTTGAATCGTGTAAGTGAAAATCTTGAAATTGATGTAAAAGTGAATTTCGATATTCCTTATGTTGCCGATTTGCAGCCAGTTACCCGTGCGGCGTTTAGCATCCCTGAACCTGCCGCAAAAGCGATCAATGAAATTGTTGAACGGATTGAGCGGGTGCATCAAGTCTGCATATTTATTCCCACGACGATTAATATCGATCAGCCGTTTGATTCAGCCATTTACGTCAATAGAACCATGGTGTTTTTGGGGGAGAAATTTGGCGGTGCGACATCTTCGCAAGCGCGCGGAGTATGGAATAGTGACGACTCCGGCATTGTCAATGAGGTTGTTCATCTGGTTGTGTCTTACACCACGGAAGATGATCTAAACCGGTTTGCCAATGAAGTCATTGAATTTATAAAACTACTCAAAGATGAGTTGCAGCAGGAAGCCATGGCACTCGAAATCAATAAAAAAATGATCTTGGTATAAGCCTATGCAGAGAATTAGCCGATTATTATTTTTACCTTTTATATTTTTGCTTGCGCTCAGTGCTAAGGCGGAAGAGGTTACCTATGCGAATGATAACCGTATCGAAATCCCGGTCGGGATTTACATCACCTCTTTATATGACCTGGATATTCCAGCAAAAAAATTTACGGTGTCAGCCTGGATCTGGTCAACCTATGACCCGGCATTGATGCCGGAAGATTATAAATTTCACAATAAAATTGAAATTACCAACGCGCGCACCTGGTCGATTATCGAGAACGAAAATTTCTCGATCAAAAACAGCGACGGCAAAATACACACCATGACCAAGTTTACCGCCGAAATAAATCAGGATTGGGATGTAAAACATTTCCCGTTCGATAAGCAAGAAGTGACGATTCATATCGAAAGTATTGAGCTGGATTCAAAACAAATTGTATTTGTGCCGGATACTACCAATAGTATGGTGGGCGATGAATTGACCTTGACCGGTTGGAATATTTTTCCGATTGAAATTCGCGCTTTTGATTATAAATACCCCACCACCTTTGGTATCCAAAGCGGTGCCAAGGGCATTTACCCCCGTATGTCATTTGTGGTTCCAATTGAGCGTTACGGTCACCGGATTTTCTGGACGTATTTTTTGGGCTTTTTTGTTTCTTACATCATCATCTGTATTTTGTATTTCTTTAGCGGTGAGCTGATTGAAAGCAGGGTGGGGTTGATCATGACCGCATTGTTCGCCTGTGTGGGTAATAAATACACCGTGGATTTATTATTGCCCTCCAATGATGTGTTTAGCTTGTCGGATCTGATACAGGTGGCCTCGTTTATTATTGTAGGCGTTGGTCTGCTGAGCAGTGTGATGCTGGTGGTGTTGATGCAGAAGGGAATGGAGGCGCTTGCGCATAAATTCGATATTGTCATCACATGGCTTGTCGCTCTGGGTTATCCCGCTGTTATGGTGTATGGCGTGTCCATGGCTCTGCAATAAAAGCCTTCCAATTATTCGATCCAAGCTTGCGCATTATGCTCTGGCAAAACCTGTGGGAAGAGGTGATTGAATTGTTGTAAATCCCTACCTGACTCCCCCTCTTTGAAAAAGAGGGGTTGGAGGAGATTAGGCTTGCGATACCGGCGTAGTCGGGTGATTGCCCCATTCCGCCCAAGAGCCGTGATAGGCGCGAATGTTCAAGCCTACCGCTTTGCCCACCAAATAGGTAAAGCCGGAGCGATGGTGGCTCTGGCAGTGGGTGACGATTCTTTTGTCCGCTGTAAAACCGAGTGATGCCAAATATTCACGCGCATCCGCGCGAATACGCAGCGCTTGATTGCGATCCATCAAGCTGGTCCACTCGCAATTAATCGCACCGGGAATATGGCCATTTTTCTGCGCGGTAATGCGCTCGCCACTGTACTCGGCAGGGCTGCGTGCATCCCACACCACAAAGTCGGCGCGATCCATTTCGCCCAACACATCGGTGACTTCCATCACTACCAGCGGGTCAATTTTTACATTCACAGCGCTGGGAGTGACAACGGGCATGTCCGTTGTGAGTGATTGGCCAGAGGCCATCCAGGCATGCAGGCCGCCATTCAGGTAGGAATAATTTTTATGGCCAATAGCATCCAGCGTCCAAATCATACGCCCGGCCCAGCCGCCACCTTCATCGTCATATACCACCACATGGGTGTCCGGTGTGAGGCCAAGGAATGAAAAGAGGCGATTGAGTTGCTCGGCGGTGGCGATCTTGCCCGGCACCGGCGCTGTACCGCAGACAATTTTTTGCGGCGGTACATGCACGGCGCCATCGATATGCCCTTGCAGATACGTCTGCTCGGCACACATATCAATAACCAGTAATTTGCTGGTGGGCTGTGCAAGCAGTGCCGCCAGTTGGGTGGGTTCGATGACAAAAGGTAATGCCATATTTTTATTCCTTTGAAAAAGTATAGAAATCCCCCCCGGCTGCGCCGCCCCCCTTTTTCAAAGTGGGTTATTGCTCCTTCCCTTTGAAAAAGGGAGGGCCGGGGAGGGATTTAGTTTTCGTTTAATGTACGCAAAATATAACGGTATGAATCCATACGGGTTGCACTGATTGTGCCATCTTCCAGCGCTTTTAATATCGCACAGCCAGGTTCATGGCGATGGGAACAGTCGCGGAATTTACAGTGGCCGATAAAAGGTTTGAACTCGATAAACCCCTCCAACACCTCATCCTCCTCCATATGCCACAAACCAAATTCGCGAATGCCGGGGGAATCGATCAAATGACCACCGCCGGGAAAATGCAGCAAAGTGGCGCTGGTGGTGGTGTGGGTTCCCTGCTGCCTTTCGGACAAATCACCCACGCGCAAGTTCGATTCCGGCAGCAGCGCATTCACCAGTGAGGATTTTCCCACGCCCGATTGCCCGACAAACACACTGGTGTAATCCGCCAGATAATGGCGCAACTCATCCAGCCCCTGCTCGGTTTTAGTGGACACCATCAATACCCTATAACCCAGCTTGCGATAGGTTGATTCCAAATAGGTGACTTTTTCGCGAGTGCTGTCATCAATACGGTCGATTTTATTGATCACCAATACCGGCTCTATGTCGATGGCATTGGCGGCGACCAGATAGCGGTCAATCAAATTGGCGTGGGGTTCGGGGTAGGGCGCGACCACAATCATAATGCGGTCGATATTCGCGGCCACGGTTTTCATATCGCCGTGCGGATCAGGGCGCTGCAGGGCAGAATCGCGCGGCATAACCGCCACCACCACACCCATAGGGTTACCGGTGCGCCAGACTACCCTGTCGCCTGTCACTAAAGAGCCAAGGTTGCTGCGAAAGTGGCAGCGCTGGTGTTGCCCGGCTTGCTCACCTTCAGTCGCCTCTACCACCACCTGGGTGCCGTAGTGGGTGATGATCAACCCCAACTGTTCAGGCCCCAAATCGCTTTCATTGAGCTGTTCATCGGCGACTTTATCGCGTTTCGCCACACGGGCGGTGCGTTCGTCCTGAATTTTTTCGATGCGCCATTGCTGGCGACGGGTCAGTTTGCGTTTAGACATGCGCTGATGATCTTGCTCTGTGAGGTAGGTGATGTTTGGCTAGACTGGGTAATTACTTTAAGCTGCGCGCAATTGTGCCCTATTTACGAAGTAAAAACCCATGTTGTCGAGGAATTACCCATGCTGAATGAAAACAACCTGATCTGGATCGATCTGGAAATGACCGGCCTCAACCCGGACACCGACGTTATTATCGAAATCGCCACCATAGTCACCGACGCCGATCTCAACATCCTCGCCGAAGGCCCTGTATTTGCCATCCATCAGCCTGACAGCATCATGTTAAATATGGATGACTGGAACACCAACCAACACGGCAAATCCGGCCTCACCCAACGCGTGCGCGAAAGCCAAATCAGCATTGAACAAGCGGAAGCCGAGACCATTAAATTTTTAGAGCAATGGGTTCCCAAAGGCAAATCACCCATCTGCGGAAACTCCATCTGCCAGGACCGCCGCTTTCTAGTACGCGGCATGCCCAAACTGGAAGATTATTTCCACTATCGTAATTTAGACGTAAGCACCGTAAAAGAATTAGCCCGCCGCTGGAGACCGGATGTCATCGCCGGCGTGAAAAAATCCGGCGCGCATTTGGCATTGGATGATATTAAGGATTCGATTGCAGAACTGCAGCATTATCGGGCGACGTTTTTTAGGATGGAATAGATTATGCGGAGTTGAAATGATAAGGGCGCCGGTTGGCGCCTTTATTTGGGTTTTTTGTTTCAGGTTTTGGTCAATAGCAGAAACCTAACCAATCAGAGGACGATACATTTGGTTTTTAAAATCAAGTGGGGAAAGTTTGCGGCCACCTCAATTTACTCGGAGATATTATTGTCGAGTTTTAATCAGCGACCAACCGTATCTGTGCGAGCCTCAACTATTTCATCTCTCGTCATTCGGCGTTTCTCTTCCAGATCTTCTCTTGGTAATTTGTGTGCGTCTATTTTCATGCGTTCATTATGCCAAGTGTTTTTAATTGTCGGATTAATACTTACGTTGCCACTTGGCTGGATTTTGTGTGTGTCGCCTTCGTGCTTGATGTATTCTCGCATCGCATCGCATCGCATTGTTGGCTGGCGAGCCATGAAGAATATGCAGACGGATTTAATCCTGGATGCACATAGTGTTTATTTTTTAGTACCTATATAACTTGTCGTCGACTCCAGTCCGTGCTTTCGAATAAACAATTCACCTTTCTCTAAAATATTATTGTCCTCAATAACCTTGAATCCAACTGCTCTTAACTTGTCTGGAAAATCCAAGCCATACAATCTAAGATGATCCCACTGCCAAAACGCATTGGTTCGACCCTCTGGAGTTGTAATGGACCAATCCTCATAAGTTGAGGATCGATTTATATCAATTGGAACGTCCAACAGTGCTTTCCCTCCTGGCTTTAGAACGCGAAACAGTTCCTGCATTGCCTTTCTATCATTATCGATATGCTCCAGGACATGAATACAAATTATCAAATCAAATTGATCGTCTTTGAATGAAAGTTTTTTTATATCTTCTTTGCGCATTGCGCGGCGGTGATCTATATCAACACTCAAGTATTCGACTTTAGGATTGCTGAGCAATAGCTTGGTCATTATTTGCTCAGGTGCAAAATGCAAAACCCTGATTGCTTCTTGATCATATTCAGAAAGTATTCTATCCAGGGTGTATTTGTAAGATCTGTGCCTGGGGTGAGAGTAGCATTCAGGACAGACTGATTTCTTAAATACAAAGTCATAGCCTACGTGGAAATCTACAAAGTGCTTTCCTGTCCAGCCGCACAGGTTACATTTTACCTGTTTATGTGGGGAAACTTTGTAAGCGCTACCAGCATCAAGCATGCCACCTAGTAGTTGTATCCATCTTTGCGAGGTAGACGATCTGTTGGTTGCCATTGCGTGGTATCTAGTATGCCGGGCAACCCTCAGTAGATTCCGCATTTTTATTCAACTCCTTATTCAAAAAACTTGTTATTAGCTCGCAGGCATTTTCTACGCCATTTTCGTTTCTAACCAAATTTGAGTAGTAAGCAATCATTTCCTGGTGCTGCTGGCTTCCTTCAATATGGAGCAGGATGTCGGCAACTCGATCAGCAAAAAAATCTTCAGGAAAGACAGAACCTCCTAAACCAAACATCATAACTCTCACACCGTTAGCGGGCTGGTCATACATTCGCGGCCTAACTATTTGAGGAATACCTGCGCGTAACGCCTGTGCAAGTGTACCTATGCCGCCATGATGAATCAGGCATCGAGATTGAGGTAAAAGATGGGAGAATTTGGCGTGCTCTAGATATAGTAAAGCGACGTCATTCACCTTTGTTAATTTATCAAATGCCGTCCTTCCGTGCTTGGCGCAAAATATCCCGGGTGAACCTAGTTTTCGACAAATTGGTATCATCTCTTCAATTAATGCCTCAACATCCTCGACGGCAGTGCCGGGGGTAAATACTATAGGCTTACCGTGAGCACGAATAAATGAATCGACAAACGTTTCTTGTTCACCCTCTATTTCCTCAATAAAGGGGAAGCCAACGAAGGTGTATTTTCCTGAGCGATTGTCAAAAGGTTCGCTAAACCACTGTGGCGTTAGCACAATTTCAGCAGGAACATTCATTTTGGGGACAATTGCTTTTTCTCTTCGGAAACTAAATTTTTGTATAAAATGATCCCAGCTACTCGCAACGGGTGCCAGCCCTAGCTCTTTTCTGTGAGCATTTAATTGATCTTTTACCTCGAATGAAAAACGTAATTTCATAAACTGCATTGGAATGGTGACATGGCGAATCCACCATGGACTTCTGTCAGAGTAAAAGCTCGCGCAGAGGATTGCATCCTCATAATTCGCGGGAATTTGGGATGGGGCGTAATGTGTATATATGATAGGAATGTCAAATGCCTCGCAGGCTAAGACTGCTGGGCTGAGATTGCCGTGAGTAACGACCAAAAATTTTATCCCTTGCTGAACTTTTTCAGAAATATAACTATAAGCAGCTTTGTAGCTTTTACCTATTACGTTTTCATACCTTTCTTTGCGGCCTTCCCGTGTTTCTCCAGACAGATCTGCGCTTTCTCGGGCGCGCAATTGATCTTCAGTACTGCCTATCGGGTAAAAGTCAACGCCTATGTCTTCGGCGTAGGAACGAAAATATTCGTTAGCTAGAAGTGTAGTGGGTATACGGCTACTCATCTTCTTTGCGATTGCTAGCAATGGGTAAACGTCACCGAGCGATCCAAAAGCGACAAAAAGTACTTCTTGTTTTTTCATTGTTCCGCTCTCTAAAGATTGTAAAACTACTCGCCGGTAGGCGAGTAGTTCTTGATATTGGATACTACGCAGTGCGAATTAATTGCACTTCCAGTAGCCATTGCCGTAGGAGTCGGTACTAACCCATTTGCAGGGTCTTGTTGGTGGTTGCGGGTAGGACACACAGCTATAAGTAACGGTGCTAAAATACGTTCCATATGGGCATTGTTGACCACCACTTACGGCTTTCATTTCATCTTTGGATAAAGTACGCATATCAATTTCCTTGCTTTAGTTTATTTGAAGAACACGCAAACTGCGTGCAAGCTATTTAACGTCCTTATCAAGCCAGTCAATCGCCAGCTTACATTTACACTCTTTCATTGAAAAAGCGCAAATTTTCCATGTTCTAGGTTTTTCCGATGTAAATACTTCTGTCTGCTGACTCTATGGTTTCAGGGCGATGCGCAACAATTACGCGAGTGATTGCCAACTGCTTGACGTACTTGTTAACCAGGGACTCATTTTGAATATCCAGATGGCTAGTTGCCTCATCAAGAAACAATATCCGTGGTTGTCGATAAAGTGCTCGGGCAAGGACTATTCGCTGTTTTTGCCCGCCACTTAAACTTGAGCCCATATCGCCTACCAATGTCTGGTAATCCATGGGTAGCTTAAGGATTTCATCATGTATGCACGCTTTGCTGGTGGCCTCGTAGATTTTGTTCCAATTAGATTCCGCTTCGAATAGGGTAATGTTGTCTTTTAGCGAGCCTGATACCAGTTGATCATCTTGCATGACACCGGCGATTTGACTGCGATAGTGTTTTATTTTCTTCAAAGGCTTTCCGTCGACTAAAATCTCGCCAGAAGTTGGTTCCAGAAGCCCCATAAGGCACTTAAGTAAGGTTGTTTTTCCGCAACCGCTTGGGCCAACTATTGCAACACTTTCACCTGGATGAATTTCAAAGGATACACTGGAAAATGCGTCTTCTTCCGCGCCGTCAAATCGATAAGTCAAGTCGTTAACGGTAATTTTCCCCTCAAGTGGGGGAAGGGTGATGCTGTCATCGGGTCTTGATGTGTGCTCATTGATGTTCTCTTTTTTGGTGAACACAATATCGCTAATTCTCTCTAAATGTATATCCAGCATTTTAAAGTTAACCAGCTGATCAATCAGGTTGTTGACGGCACTTACGAAGCTCACCTTAAAACTCATAAATGCAAATAGCATTCCCAGAGTAAAACTTCCATCCATTACCAGGAAGGCAGCAAGTAGTACAATAAGAATATTTTCCAAGCCAAAGAGAAGGTGTTGTGCTGAGGAGAACGCGATTCCCCAACGAGTAATTTTTATCTGCTTATTTATCGCGGTAGCTAGTCTATTCAACCAATGTTGTTGCCGGTTGTTTTCCTGCTGGAACAACTTGATAGTTTGAACAGCTCGCAGAGTCTCCATGAAGTGAGAGTTCTCATTGGCGTCCGCTATTAGTTTTTCATGATTTAGCTGTTTAAATGGCTCATAAAAGAAGATTCTCAGCCCAACATAAAGTGCAACGACACCCAGTACAAGAAGCGTTAGATTGATGCTGTAGTAGAGCATTACTGCAAGGGTTGCAAGTGCCATGATACCGTCGAGTAGTGTGCTTATTATGCCCGTAGTAATCATCTGCCTTATGTGTGTAAGTGATCCAAAGCGAGAAACCAGATCACCTATATGACGTTTTGTGAAATAACTTAATGGCAGTCTTGAAAGGTGATAGAAAAGATTGGCTGCCATTTGTATGCTCAGCTGACTTGTAAGCCGCAGCAGCAAAAATTCTCTGAAAATTGACACCAGAATTTGTGTAAGCAGGACAAACGTAAACCCCGCGCCTATGGAATACAACAGCTGATTGGTATTTTGATTTGGGATCAGGTCGATAATGATTTGCGAATAAAGAGGAGTAACTAATGTGAAGCATTCAATAAAGATCGATACAATAAATATCTGAATTAATGCCCTCTTTAGGCCACTAATTTTGCTCCAAAGGTCTGATATCCTAAGATGCTTGTATTCATTTTTCTTTTCAAATTCTGACGTGGGAATAAGTTCAAACGCCACTCCCGTGAACCGCTTGGAGAATTCCGCCAAGCTAATTTTTCGTCTTCCGTACGAAGGGTCATGGAGCACAACATGGTTTGAGCCGACGGACTTTAGCACCGCAAAGTGATTTATATCCCAGTGAATAATGCATGGCAAATTCAACTGCGATAGTTCTTCTACTTCAAGTCGGACGGCGCGAGATGCCAAGCCAATTCTTCCAGCGATATCGGATAACTGTGCCAAGTTGGAGCCGTACGCAGAAATAGGATAGGTTCTTCTTAGACTGGCTAAATCCACGGAGTAGCCGTGGAAGCCAGAGATCATTGCAAGGCACGCCAAGCCGCATTCTGCTGTTTCAGACTGCAGAACAATAGGTAGCTTTTGGTGTCGAGAGAAATCGAGAAGGTTTAAAGATTCGAAGGAGCTAAATCCGTTTTCTGGCTCGGGTATTTTCTGGCTATCAGTAGTCATGCGAGTTGCCCGAAAAATAGCGATTTTTAATCCATGAGATAACGGAAATTTTTCTGTTTCCCGTAGCAATGAAGAATGGCATTCCTTCTCCAAGGATAAATTCATTTTTATCAATAAATATTGTTCGTTGTTGAACTATTGCATCCACTCGAAGCTTGGGATGAGACATTTCATCTATGACCAATTTTTTATCTACTTTTTTAATTTTTGCAGTTACGTTGATCTGATTGTTATCTAAAATATTGGTTAGTTTTACATTAATTATTTTTTCTGGATAAAAGTGTTCCGTCAAGGTGGGTGGGGTATAGAAAATAGCAGTGATATTTTCTTTATCGTCTAGAGACAGTGTCCCTGAAAGTCTTTCAGAGACATCTACTTTAATCACGCTATTAAGGGTTATGCCAAGTACTAGCCATAAAGCGGCGAACACTACAAAGAATTTTGTGTGGTTCGGTCTCAGGATTACTTCACCATTTAATTTTGAATTGAATTCATCAATTACTTGCTGGCGAAACAAGCTAGGCACTTCTTTTTCATTACTCATTTCTGTCACGCAAAGTTATTTTTATTCTTCAGCTCGACGAATAAATCAGAGATTCGATGAGCATAGTCCATAGTAAATTAAGATGTCCCCGTATCTATTTAACTACGGGGTGGTGGGGTGGTATAGTCGTTATGACCAATAGTAAGATATGGGTTCTTTGCTGAACCGTCAACAGTTGATTTTTGTTGTGGCGTTTAAATTATCTTTAGTGTGGCGCTAGTATGTTTTTTATCGCAATGATTCTCTGCTGGGGGTATTAATAGGATTGAAGAGGGGCTTTGCCTATTTAATAAGGCAAGTTAAGGCGTGCTTGCAGGCGAACATTTTCCTCGGTAATGGCGCAAGTCTCAACTTAATTATCAGAAGTGGCGCGACTGATTGGCTTTAGGTGGTCAGCTGCAAGCCAGCAAACCCCACAAAAATAAGCACGAGGCTCACTGGCCGCCTTGGAATTTATGTTAGTGCATTCCACCTATCCCTAGATAAAACGCGTGCGCGAAAGCCAAATCAGTATTGAACAAGCTGAAGCCATTAAATTTTTAGAGCAATGGGTGCCTAAAGGCAAATCACCCATCAGCGGCAACTCCATCTGCCAAAACTGCCGCTTCCTCGTGCGCGGCATGCCCAAACTGGAAGATTATTTCCACTACCGCAATTTAGACGTAAGCACCGTAAAAGAGTTCGCCCTCCGCTGGAGACCTGATGTAATCGCCGGTGTAAAAAATCCGGCGCGCATTTGGCGTTGGATGATATTAAGGATTCGCTTGCAGAACTGCAGCATTATCGGGCGACGTTTTTTAGGATGGAGTGATTATATCCTTTGGGAGAGAAAGGCGACTTATTAGTCGCCTTTTTTTATGTGAATAAGTAGATGAAGTATGGCTTTTGGTTTTATGAAATTATCTATCGTTATCACTTTTTTATTAATTTTTATTGGTTTGTTATTGAATTTATATTCGGCACAAAATCAATTGTTGTTTGTTGTCATTAATTCATGGCTGCCTATATCCATTTTATGGATAGCGATTACCACCGTTGGCGATGGTGCGGTTGCAGACTGCATTTTTTACCTGTTTTTCAGGGGGCGCAGTGATGTATTGGCCAAAGGATTGGTTGGCGGTACAGCAGCTTTAATTGCATCGCAGGGCTTAAAGAAAGTGTTTTCCATTCCTCGTCCAGAGCACACAGAAGGTTTTAAAAATGATTTTCATCTGTTGACGGAGAGTATGGCTGTTACGAATTTTTCGATGTCATCTGGCCATACGGTGGTGAAATTTATATCTGGTGTGTTGTTGCTTTGGTATTTGAAACTGAGTGCTTGGAGAAAAATATTCCTCATTGCTGCGATGATTGCTGTAGCAATATCCCGTGTTGCACTAGGAGTGCATTGGCCTGCGGATGTATTGGTTGGTGCCGGGGTGGGCATGTTGATCGCGGTTGGTTGTGTATTGCTGCCAAGCAACATTAACAACAAAGGAGGCTTGTTAGTTGTGCATCTTTTATATTTGCCTTTTTTATTAATGCTTATCTACAACTACTTTCTTTGATGCTATGCAAGTTATGGCTCTTTTTAATTAACCTATTTATCCCAACTTGCTGCGTGGTAAGTCTATTAATCTCCGCCACCATCCCTACCACTATCTTCCCAATCCCTGTCATTATTTTTGTCGCTTAGGAAATAAACATTGCCTCCATCATCTGTATTGAGAGCCTGTTTGATGTGGGAGATTATCACCAAGTTGATATTAAAGGGAAGTTACGCGACATTACTGCAGTGCCCTTAGGGGGCTTTGCTTGGTGATCCTGATAGGTCAGGGTAAGGTTGTGTTTGTGGTAATTGACTGTAATGGTGCCGGTTCCGTGTCTATGCGATGATCTTATGTTTAATATTGGCGAGTGATTAAAGCCAGTAATCTAGTGTTTTATTAAGCGGTTTTGTTGTGTGAAATGGATAATAATCATGGACAAAATAAAAATGAAAAGTACGGAGCGTGAATCACTTAAATCAGCAGAAAACCTTCCTCTGGTGTCAATCATAATTCCCACTTTAAATGAGGGAAAATATATATCGCAAACATTGCAGCAATTGCATGATCAAACCTACCCCCAAAATCGGATGGAAATTATTGTCGTTGATGGCGGTTCAACGGACAGTACATTCGATATTGTTAGTCAATGGATTAACAGGTCAGTTTTAAATATAAAAATTTTACCAAATACTAAGCGGATATCGAGCTGTGCCCGCAATATAGGGGTGAGTGTTGCCCAGGGCGAGTACGTGTTGTTTATTGATGCTCATGTGTTTATTCCATCATCGCAACTAATCGAGAATATGGTGCGTGCAGCGCACCGTCAGAGCGCGCTGGTTTTAGGTAGACCTCAGCCGCTAACCCCTCCTGCGTTAAGCGTCTTTCAATCTGTAGTGGCAAATGTCCGTGGTTCAAGGTTCGGGCATTCCACCCGCTCATTTATTTATTCTGATGCTGAAGGATGGGTGAGTCCTGTGAGTGTTGGGGTTATGTATCACATTTCACTGTTTGATAAGGTGGGGTGCTTTGATGAAAGTTTTGATGCGGCGGAAGATGTAGATTTTAATTTCAGGTTGGAGCAAGAGGGATATAAGGCTTATATCAGTTCTGATTTCAAGGTACTTTACTACCCTCGGAAAAATATCGCGGGACTTGTGAAACAAATGTTTCGCTATGGTTTGGGGCGGGCAAGGTTTACGAATAAACATATTGGTGGATTACAGTTTGAAATATTCTTTCCTGTTTTTGCATTAATGATTCTATTGGTCATTGGTTTCATGGCATTTAATAGTTATATGCACATACTATGCATGACTTTTTGTGCGATTGGCTATTCGTCCTTGGTTGTTCTGTTATATAGAACTTTTGATGATGTGAAAGAATTGTTGCTCGCTCCTTTTGTTTTGCTGTCTATTTATATTGGTCTGGCGTTAGGGCTTTTGGCGGGACTAATTGAATGTCTTAATAAAAAATTCTGTAAGCGTAAGGAATCTTATAATGAATGAGCTGAGAGCATCAATTCAGGATCTTGGTTTTTGCCATATACAAAATGTTTTTTCGAGCGATGAGTTGGATCGCTGTGATTCTATTATTACAACGATGATGGAAAAAGAGGGGTTTATTGTCGATCTACTAAAAAGTGATATGTCGGGTGATTGTGATGTTAAACGGCAGCAAATGGAAATTTTAAGACCTTCTTTATTATCTGCCAGTTTGAGAAAGTCTCAGGTTTATAAGCAATGTTATTTAATAGCGAAGGAGTATTTTGGTGGTTCGGCTTACTATCTGTTTGATCATGCCATTTTTAAAATGCCGAATAGCACCACGATAACGCCTTGGCATCAGGATCAGGCCTATTTGGGGGATGACGTGATTATTCCCAGTTTGCATTTCTGGATACCGTTTCAGGATACCGATGCGAATAATGGGGCAATGCAGTTTATCAAGGCAAGTCACCATAAACTGCTGAAGCATAGATTGGCGTATCAACATAATTCACATGTGCTGACAGCAGTGGATTACTCCGAAAATAACTGTGTGAGTATGGATATTAAACGTGGTGATGTTTCAGTGCACACCAACTTCACATTACATTCAGCAACTGCAAACCATAGCGAATTACCACGTAAGGCCTGGGTTATCCATTTTGGCGAAAAACCGGAGATTTATAAGAGAGTTGCTAAAGTGAAAAACGGTTTTATTAAAAACATGAACCGCTTTTTACGCTCCAGTCATTAATAGGCTTCAATCTAAATGTATTGTGGCGCTTTATTGAGCACGGCGAGGATTTTATTGGCCTGATGCAAATATATAGCTGATTAGACTAAAAATAACCAGTCAACTTGAAAAAACGCTAATGTGGTTTACCCTTTTACGATGTATGTGAGGCGAATTGCCCCATCACATTGTTGTGAAAGAACAGGAGTTATTCACTCGTTGGTACTGTAATGCACTTTGCGTTACATCCTTTCCTTAGCCAAACAGTAAATAATGAAGCGTACATACAATTAATATTTACTGTAAGTAAGCCGGATAGTTATATCCATGCGCTGTTAGTAAGGTAACTCAAACAGTCGGCTGATTTTTATTTACTGGAGCATTTATGATTTTATGTAGTCCACGTTGGTGGCGCACCTGTATTAATAGTCTCTTTGCGTTATTTCTCATCAGTGTCGCGGCACATTCCCAAGCAGATGCTATCACTTATGTTGAAACCCAGACGAACAACGTCAATGGGGTGGCCGGACTCTTAGGTATCAGTGATGTGGCTGTCAGCCCTGATGGTAAGTTTGTCTACGCCGCATCCTACCAAGCGAATGCAATCAGTGTTTTTGAGCGTAATGCAGAAACAGGGCGATTGACCTACAGAAGTACGAATACTGGAGTATCTGCTGCTTTTAGCGTAGATGTCAGCTCTGATAACAAGAGTGTGTACGCGGCATCACCTACCGGTAGCGTGGTGTATGCCTTTGAGCGGAATCTAACCACAGGGGCATTGACCTCGATTGGTTCGGCATCAGGTTCACCAACAGGAGGTTTTGTGTCTGTTAGTGTCAGCCCTGATAGCAAAACAGTGTACGGCGTTGGCGGCAGCCCCAGTGGTTTGGTGGTGTTTAGCCGTGATATTGGGACAGGCGCTATTGCACGAGCGGCTGATTATGCTGATAACACCAACGGATATGCGTTGGGCCAGCTGTTTAGCCCCACTGCCAGTCCGATCAAAAATATCGCGTCAAGTGCCGACGGGCAGTTTGTGTATGTAACCTCGACCGTTGACAATGCGGTCACGCTTTTTAGCCGCAATGTAACGGGAGCGCTAACACAGATTGCTGTTTATGTAGATGGCGTGGCGGGTGTTGATGGTTTGCAGGCGGCGTCATCGGTAAAACTGTCTCCTGACGGTCAGCATCTTTATGTCACCGGTCAGGGGGAGTCATCTGTTGCTATCTTTGGTGTTGATGAAATCACGGGAGAGTTAACCTACATCACCAAAGTGACAAATGGCGTAAATGGCATTACCAATCTGCAGGGCACTCGTAGTTTGACGATCAGCCCGGATGGCAGATACGTATTGGTCAGTGCCATAAACTCTAGTTCGGTCACAGCCTTTTCCCGCGATGCTGCAACAGGTTTGTTAACGATTGACAGTGTTGCTATTAATGCTGTCAACGGGGTGACGAATATGTCTTCCCCATCGGGCATGGCGACAGACCCCCTGAATCGCCATTTATACGTAGCTGGGCAGGTATCAAACAGCCTGGTCGTATTTTCCTTGCCTACTCCTGCTATTAAATTATCAGCAAACACTGCTACAGCCATAGTATCTGGCCCTGCCATTACTTTGGATCCGCAACTTGAGGTGTTTGACTCTGACAGCCCTAGCCTTGCATCTGCAACCGTCACTATTAATAGCGGCTTCATCAATACTGATGCACTTGCAGTACAGACGGTGGCAGGTATTACAGCTGCTTATGATGCAGCTACAGGTGTGTTGACACTGAATGGCGTAGCATCGCTTGCTGATTATCAAGCAGTACTTAGAAGCTTGAGCTATCAGGCCGGCGCAGATCCTTCATTGGGGCAAGGTGACTCTTCAGCGAGACTGATCAGTATTCAGATTTCGGATGGTGAAAACACCAGTGCTGCTGTTGCTATTGAGGTGACTGTAGAAAAACCAAGTAGCTTTATAGTCAATTTTGTGGATTGGGATAGCACAGTATTAAGTTCCCAAGTGGTTGCAGCAGGTACTGCGGCTACGGCACCCTCGGCTCCAAGTCGCACGGGCTACAGCTTTACCGGATGGAGTCTGGCTTTTGATAATGTAACGGCTGATCTGACGGTGACCGCTCAATACAGTATCAATACTTATACGGTGATTTTTGACCTGAATGGCGGTAGCCGTACCGGTGGTGGAGCCTTAACCCAAACGGTAGATTATGGTCTGGCCGCGATGGCTCCGGTTTTTACAGGGCCTGCAGGTACCACCTTCACTGGTTGGAGTACCAGTTTTGATGCAGTGACTGCCGATTTGACCGTGACGGCTCAATACAGCATCAATAGTTATAGCGTCACCTTTAATTTGGACGGTGGTAATCGTACCGGCGGCGGCGCCTTAACCCAAACAGTAAATTATGGTTTGGCTGCGACAGCTCCTCTCTTTACTCCACCTCTCGGCAAAACCTTCTCAGGCTGGAGTACCAGTTTCAATGCCGTTACGGCTAATCTCACTGTCACAGCGCAATACACAATCAATACTTACACAGTGACTTTCGATCTGGATGGCGGTAGCCGTACCGGTGGTGGTGTCCTGGTGCAAACGGTTAATTACGGCGAGGCAGCAACAGCGCCAGTATTAACTGCTCCTGCGGGAAAAACCTTCAGTGGTTGGAGCGGCAGTTTCGATAATGTTACGGCTAATCTCACTATCACGGCGCAATACACTCAAAATAGTTACACAGTTACAGCGACAGTCGTCGGTGATGGAATCGTGACGCCAGCAACCCAAGAAGTGCAGTCAGGCTCTAATGCGATGCTTACACTGAATTTGTTGCGTGACGGTGATTACGTATCACTTGGCAGTAACTGTAATGCCACTTTATCTGGCAGTCAGATAACCACTTCTGCCATCACTAGCGATTGTGCAATCACAGTGACTGTTTACGCAGCAACTGTAGCGGCGAAAAACAGCGATAAAAATCTGGCAGTTAATGAGGCCAGCCGTTTTACGATAACGGGCGGCGTGGGCGATAAGCTGTTAACCGAAGCATCGCTCAAGCGTTCCGGTGATGAAACTGCTCTCGATCTCACTGATGCGAATGCGCTGGTCAAGTTGCAGTCTGATGGCAGCTATTTGTTCAGTTCCAATCGCACCGGGCGCTACACCTTGACCTATGTTGATTCCGTATCAGGTGAGCGTGTGACCCTGGGCTTTGATGTGCTGCCCTACATTGCCTTTACATCCAGTAAGCAACCGGTACAGCAAAACACAGCGACCAAGGTCAGGGTTTGGTTGAGTGACGAGCCAATTGAATATCCTGTTGTGGCAGATTTTGTTGCTACTGGTTCGACTCTGGCATCTGAGCAATTTGAATTAACGGCCGACGATAACTTGCATCGAACCTATGAGGTTACTGCCACTGCCGAGGTAGCTAATATCAGCCTCAAGCAAGAAGGATTGGTTGCAGCCTTGAGAGGTACTCCTGCGGTGCACACTTTGGCGGTACAGCAACAATTGCCGGCATTGGCTCTGACGGTCAGCGCAGCCCAAAATGGGCAGCAGGGTTCTGTCGTGACGACTGCTGATGGTGATGTTGTTCTGAATGTAGTGGAGCTCAATGGTATTAATGCGACTTACACTTGGTCAGCAGATGGATTGGTGTTGGTGACCAATGGTGCCAGCGCGAGCTTTAGCACGGGAACAGTACCGCAAGGTCTTTATACTGTGACGGTTCAGGCAACCGCCTTGGATGGTCGCACCGGTCAATATGATTTTGTTGTTCGTATTGTTGCTGATTGCCCTCTCAGTTCTTGTGCTGATACGGGCTACAACGGCGTTCCTGCTGTAGCTAATCCCCATAGCGCTACGTCAAACCGCCTTGCGTTGTGTCCATCTGTCGATGGTGCCACTAATCGTGTGGCTAGCTGCCAAGTTGAAGGTGCCGCTTCGCTTTATGCCGAGGCTCCAAGCCAATACACTTTGGCGCTGGGCGCACTTTCTGGTGATCAGTCTTGGGCAACGGGCCAGTTTGGCCTTGCCGTTAATGATCAAACCCTGGCTGATGATAAGGGCTATAGCCACTTGGGCGCGGTAGCGAATTTTGATGTGCTGGGCTTGGATCATCCGGGCGAGGCGGTATCGATTCTTGTGCCATTACCTACCGGCACCAAAATTCCCAAGGATGCTGTATGGCGTAAATACATTGCCAATCAATGGCGAGACTTTGCAGTTGATGATGACAATAAGCTCCACAGTGCTGCGCATGATGCATCAGGCTTGTGCCCCGGTGTATCTGCCGATACATGGATGGAGGGCTTGGTGCAAGGTTTTGATTGTGTTCGCCTGACCATTGAAGATGGCGGTCCAAATGATGCTGATAACACTGCAAACAATGTCATCCGTGATCCAGGTGTATTAGCTGTAGCACTGACACCGGAGCCGCCAGTTGAGCCTCCAGTGACTCCACCTACCGATCCTGTTGTTAAGGATGTGAGTGTCAAATCAGGTGGCGGTAGTATGGGCGGCGGTAGTCTATTACTGGTTGGATTGCTGGGCCTGGTCCGTTTCCGCAAAACGCTCGCGGCAATTATGTTACTGCCCTTGCCCGCGTTGGCGGAGGGCGTTTACTTCGGTGTGGATGGCCTGGCAGTAGAGACATCGGTAGAGAATACGAATGTCTCGGCCAAGATTGACAATATAGCCGGGGTGGCGGAGGTGGATGATAGTTCACGTACAGGCTGGCGGGTGTATGGCGGGTTGCCGCTTACCAATAGTCTTTTTGTAGAGCTTGGTTGGCTCGACATGGGCGAGATTACTACTCGGTTCAGCGGTATCCCTGAATCAACGAATCCTGCCCAGCTAACGGCTGTCGCTCCGCAATCTGGCAAGGGCTTTGAGTTGGGAATGCGCTGGCAAATGACAGACCGCTTTGAGCATCTCAAGCCAAGCCTCAGGGCTGGTGTTTGGATGATGGATTTCAAGCAACGCTACATTGAAGATGCAGGTATTAATCGTGACAGCGAGGGCGACAACGTCGCTTTTATTGGCGCCGATGCGCAATGGGTGTTGAGTGAACATTGGTCTACGAAGCTGGGTGTATCGCGTTACTACACTCAGGAATACGGCACTGTGACCCTTAACCTGGGCGTGGTATACAACTTCTAATAGTTAAACAGATCTTTGTTTGCCCCTAATGAATCATGCAAATGATTCATTAGGGGCTATTCACTCACAGAAATATATTTCCTTCCTTACGATTGAGCAGCATTCTGGGTAATCCAATTACTCGGATTTATTTTGCTTCATGGTAAGGACCAGGCAGCATACCGCGTGATTTATCGTTTACTGCAACCAAATTAGCTTGTGAAGATAAACCGTAGGTTTTATCAACCAGAGCACCAACGATTTGATCTGCAATCGCACCAACCAATGCGCCTACAAGTCCACCACCGCCATCACTCGAGCTCTGTTGTGCGAAAACTTTTGCTTCCCATAATAGTGTTCCGGTGCGGGTATCAACCAGGCGAACGGTAGAATCCACGACAGCAACAGATGAGATTACCTGAAACTTTTGTCCCCATTGATTGATGTGAACATACAGTACCGCATCAGCACCGGTAACACTGTGTATTTTATCCAACGGGACACTGTTCATTTCAGCTGGTGTTGGTAGGCCATTTTCTTTGAGTAAGGTATCAACTACAGCAACCGGAAAAACATAATAGCCTTTCTCTGCCAAGGGTTTGGATATTGTTGATAAAAAGGTATAGGTTGAGTTGACATCCGTTGAGTCGCTCATTGGCGGGATCACCAAAATGGATCGGGGTTTTGCAGCATGAAACGCCGTGTAGTCATAAGGTTTAACTGCGCAACCGGAGGTGATGGTGAGTATCAGTAAACCGAGTATTAATCCTAAATTTTTCATTTCATTCTTTCCCTTTTTCCAGACGAGTTAGCAATCCATCAACAAAAATAGCAGACTCAGGATAGTGAGCCAGCTCTTCATTCAGGGATAGTTTTGCCTGTTCACTATTGCCCATGCTGGCGTAAAGCATTCCCATGTGAGCAAAAACACCTGGTGGAACCGGCTTTCCTTTGCTCGCCGCTATTTCAACATCCTGACGCAGTTTGGTGAGTTGTTGATCTGCGGTTGCTTCTCCAGGGTTTTTATACATATCGTAAACAACTTGCTCGTAGTTGCCCCAATGATATGTTGTCTGATTATTGACACAGCCAGTCAGGCAGAGTGCCAGTACTAAACTTACTATTATTTTCATTGTCATTTTCCTTATTATTTCTCAATATTCCAAACGCCGTTCTGTAAATCGCGAACCATATTGTTTACCGCTTCGGTGATCGCATAATTCAATACTTTACCGTTGAGTGTGGCATCGTAACCCGCTGTGCCGCCAAAACCGACCACTTCGCGATTGCTCAATACGTATTCACCCGCTCCTTGAGTTGAGTAAATAATTTCCGAGGTTCTGACATCAACAATATTCAGCGCAACCTTGGCATAAGCTGTTTGTTTTTTGCCTGAGCCCAAAATGCCAAACAATTGCTGATCGCCAGTCACTTTGCGGCCGAATTCAGTTACATCGCCGCTGACTGCATAATTTGCACCTTTCAGTGTTTGGTTTATACCCGAGATTTTTGCTTCAGTCTCCAGGCCGCTCATGTTGTCGCGATCCACAACACTAAAGCGATTGGTTTGTTGCAGGTGGGTTTTCAAAATGGTTTTTGCCTGGTTACCCAGATTATCCACATTGGTAGAGAACATACCTTGCAGATACGTAGAGCGATTTTGGAAATTGCCTACGACCAATGTGTACTTGGTGCCTTGATAAGTAGTGCCGTGGGTTTCAACTGTCTGTGGGGTGATTTCGCGGTGTGACTCTGTTGCACAAGCGGTACATAATGCGATTAGGCAGCCAACCCCGATACTCTTTATTATTTTCTGGCCGATAAATGTAACCATTAAAAACATCTCCATTCGTTAATTTACAGTGAGTGAGCGTTACGCAAAGGTAGCGCTTATTTTTGTTTCACAAAAAACCACTGATAATAATCAGTGGTTTTTGATCTACAGAAATAGGGTTGTAGAGCAATTTATACGTTAAACAAAAAATGCAGCACGTCGCCGTCTTTGACTACGTATTCTTTGCCTTCTTTGCGTGATTTACCTGCCGTTTTGGCTCCTTGTTCGCCTTTGTATTGCACAAAGTCGTCGTAGGAAATGGTTTCGGCGCGGATGAAGCCTTTTTCAAAATCGGTGTGGATGACACCGGCGGCTTGCGGCGCTGTGGCACCTACCGGGATGGTCCATGCACGGACTTCTTTTACGCCAGCAGTGAAATAGGTTTGCAGGCCAAGCAGTTGATAACCGGCGCGAATCACGCGGTTAAGGCCGGGTTCTTCCATGCCCATTTCGGCAAGGAATTCTTTTTTGTCATCGCCTTCCAATTCAGCAATGTCAGCTTCGAGTTTGTTGCAAATCGGCACCACGATGGATTTTTCTTCTTCCGCGATTTTGCGGACTACATCCAAATGCGGGTTATTTTCAAAACCATCTTCTGCCACGTTAGCGATATACATGGTTGGTTTCAGCGTAAGCAGATTGATTTCTTTGAGCAGCGCAATTTCTTCTTTATCGAGCGGGAATGAACGCAGTGGCTTGGCTTCATTCAGGTGTGGCTGCACTTTTTCCAGTAAGGCTTTGATGGCCATCGCGTGCTTATCGCCGCCTTTGGCCGATTTGGCGTAGCGGTTAATGGCTTTGTCTACCGCTTCCAGATCGGCGAGGGCGAGTTCGGTATTGATTACTTCAATATCGGCCGCCGGATTTACGCCATTGGCTACGTGGATCACGTTATCGTCGTCAAAACAGCGCACAACGTGGGCGATGGCGTCGGTTTCGCGAATATTGGCGAGGAATTTATTGCCCAGACCTTCGCCTTTTGAAGCGCCTGCTACCAGGCCTGCGATATCCACAAATTCCATGGTGGTGGGAACAATGCGCTCGGGTTTAACAATTTCGGCCAGTTTGTCCTGGCGAGGGTCGGGTACTACCACTATGCCGGCGTTGGGCTCGATGGTGCAGAAAGGAAAGTTTTCCGCGCTGATACCGGCATTGGTCAATGCATTAAACAGTGTTGATTTGCCGACGTTGGGCAGGCCGACGATGCCGCAATTGAAACCCATGATGCTATTCCGCTAATGAGAAGTATGAAAAATAAGGGGTATAAATCGAAAGGGCGCGATTATACATGCTCGGCGTCTATTAGACGAAGTTTGCCCCGCTGCCAAGAGTGCTTGGATTTACGGATGGCTATTTTTTGGGATCGGTGTGCAGGTTTTTCATCGCCGTGTTCCAGTCACCTTTAAGCGCGTCGGGCAGGCATTGAATGGAGCGGGTGATCGCCTCGTCAATCAATTCCTGCTCGGCGGCGGGTGCGCGTTTCAGTACAAAGTTGGCGACTTGCGCGGCAACACCGGGGTGGCCGATACCCAAGCGCAGGCGAGGGAAGTTCTGGTTGTTGCCGAGGGCGGCGATGATATCGCGCAGGCCATTGTGGCCTCCGTGGCCGCCGCCCTGCTTAAAGCGTGCGACGCCGGGGGCGAGATCCAGTTCGTCGTGGGCGACTAAAATGGCCGCGGGTTCGACTTTGAAAAAGTTGGCCATGGCGCCAACGGACTGCCCGCTGCGATTCATATAGGTGGTGGGAATTAACAAGCGCAAATCGCGCCCTTGATAATTTACGCGCGCGCTCAGGCCAAAGTATTTGCTGTCGGTTGCCAGTGTGGCGCCGAGTTTATGGGCCAGTTCGATCACAAAATCTTGCCCGGCATTGTGGCGTGTGCGGTCGTATTCGCTGCCCGGGTTGCCGAGGCCGACAATTAACTGAATCGTGTTGGTCATGGTTGAGCCCTGGTAGTCAATGAAACGAGCCAATGGCTCAAAAGCAGAGTGCGGCGCGCATTGTCGCTTTAATAACACGCAAAAAAAAGGCCGGATCCGAAGATCCAGCCCTTTTCAGCAGTGGGTAAAAAGCAATTACGCTTCTTCGCCTTCTGCAGCGCCTTTCGGCTTCTGGATGGTTGCAACAGCCAGGTCGTGATCCGCGCCTTTTTGCAGGTCGGCAGAGATAACGCCAGATGGCAGTTTCAGGTCAGAAATATGGATGATAGTGCCAACTTCAGCAGCCGCCAAATCTACTTCAATGAACTCTGGCAACTGGTGTGGGAAGCAGATGATGTCCAATTGGGTCAGGTTGTGAACCACTTTACCGCCCTGGATTTTCACGCCTTTTGAGCCAGCTTCATTGATGAAGTGCAGAGGTACGTGAGTGTGTACCTTGGTTGACTTGTCAATGCGCAGGAAGTCCAAGTGCAGAACAACAGGCTTGGATGGGTGACGTTGAACATCTTTCAGGATCACATCTTGTGCAGTGCCATCAACATTCAGGCTGATGATGTGAGAGTAAAATGCTTCGTGTTCCAAGTGCTTCATCAGTTCGTTTTCAGAAACTGAAACGCTGGCTGGAGCTACGTTGCCACCGTAAATTACGGCAGGAACTTGTTTTGCCAAACGACGCAGGCGGCGGCTCGCACCTTTCCCCAAGTCGTTACGGGCTGTTGCATCTAATTTAAAGTCTTCAGACATGGTTACGTCCTCAATTTTCCGTGTAGATCCGCGACCAGAATCTACCGGGTTTCAGTAACCGCACAGCAAATGTTGTGCGGTGGTTTACCAGGTGCAATGTTGCGTTATGAATTAGCGAAACATTGCACTCAGGGATTCTTCATTGCTTAAGCGGCGCACCGCTTCAGCGAGCATTCTTGACAGTGTCAGGCTGCGAATACGCGGGCAATTTTTTGCGGCTTCGCTGAGCGGGATAGAATCGGCAACGACCAGTTGATCCAGCTCGGAATTGTTCAGGTTTTCGATCGCCTTGCCTGACAGTACCGGGTGGGTACAGTAGGCCACCACTTTTTTGGCGCCTTGGGCTTTCAGTGCTTTGGCAGCGCTGCACAGAGTACCAGCGGTATCGATAATGTCATCTACCAGCAAACAGGTGCGGCCTTCCACTTCACCAATAATGTGCATTACTTCAGCAACATTAGCGCGTGGGCGACGTTTATCAATAATCGCCAGATCAATACCCAATTGTTTGGCTACCGCACGGGCGCGCACTACGCCGCCGATGTCCGGTGATACCACAATCAGGTCTTCAAATTTTTGTGCTTCTATATCTTCCAGCAGTACCGGTGAGCCGTAAACATTATCAACAGGGACATCAAAAAAACCCTGGATTTGTTCGGCATGCAAGTCAACAGTCAATACGCGGTCAACACCTACACCTACCATCATGTCGGCGACCACTTTTGCAGTGATGGGTACACGTGCGGAGCGTACACGGCGATCCTGACGGGCGTAGCCGAAATAGGGAACTACGGCGGTGATGCGGCCAGCGGAGGCGCGACGCAAGGCGTCGACCATCACAATCAATTCCATCAGGTTATCGTTGGTGGGTGCGCAGGTGGGCTGCACCACAAACACATCGCGACCGCGCACGTTATCGTGCAACTCTACGGCAATTTCACCGTCAGAAAACTGGGACACAGAAACATTGCCAAGCGGCATGCCCAGGTGGCCAACAATTTTTTTAGCGAGGTCCGGGTTTGCGTTGCCGGTAAAGACCATTAAGTCAGTCACGTCAGATACCTTTTGGTGATTGCTGGGGTGATTGTTGGTGCGTGGATGCCAGAGCCGATACTTTCTGTTTGCGCAAAGCAGCGTTTTTTACCCTAAGGAATTCCAGCCGGTTTGGCGATTTTGGTTGGGTAAAAAAGAAAGTGTTTTGAATAGTCATGATGAGAAAATAGATGGCAGGGGCGGAAGGACTCGAACCTACGAATGGCGGGATCAAAACCCGCTGCCTTACCACTTGGCGACGCCCCTGTTGTTCTTGATCAGTTTGGCGGAAGCAGTTTGTAGAGCGGTGATTGGTTTACACCTTGTGCTACAAAACCGGGCAGATCACTGGGCAATAATGCCTGCACTTGCTGTGCTTTTTCTGCCGACTCAAAGCTTGCAAAAACGCATGCTCCGGTTCCCGTCATTCTTGCGTTGCGATCAAATTTCTGTAGCCAGTTGAGTGCTTTATCTACTTGTGGGTAGAGCCTTCTCACCAGTGCTTCGCAGTCATTTTTACCGCCCCGCTCAAGGAAGGCCGCCACTTTAATGGCCGACGTATCTCTTGTCAAATCTTTATGTAAAAAAATTTCTGCAGTGGATACATGGCAATCAGGTTGCACAACCAAAAACCATTTTGGCTGCATTTTAATAGGTTCTAACGCTTCGCCGACCCCTTCTGCCCATGCGGTTTGGGCATTAATAAAGACGGGCACGTCGGCACCGAGTTGCAAACCTATTGTTTGCAGTTGGTTTCTGGTTAGCCCGCAATTCCATAAATGGTTAAGTGCGACGAGCGTTGTTGCCGCATTGCTGCTGCCACCGCCAATGCCACCGCCCATGGGCAGTCGTTTGTGTAATTGGATATCCACACCGGCATCGGCAGTTTTGTAGGCTTCCAATTTGCGCACGGCTTTAATAATTAAATTTTGCTCGAATGCGACGCCGGGCAAATCGGGCGAGAGGGTGATCTGGCCATCTGTTCGGGTGCTAAATGTCATTTCATCGCCGTAATCAAGTAGTTGAAACAGGGTTTGCAACTGGTGATAGCCGTCGGCGCGGCGGCCGGTAATGTGCAAAAACAAATTCAATTTGGCGGGCGATAGCAGGGTCAGGCTAGTCATTCAGAGTATCCACAGGCTTTTAATGGGGCGCCTGATTGCCCAGTTGCCAGTCGCGAATCACCAGAATCAGGCGCACATCGTCGTGTTCAGCGGTGATTTTTCCTGGCAGGGTAAAGGTTTGGTCGGCGGGCGCTGTGCCGCCGCTGTGCGCACGGAAGGTGTAATTTTTGTAGTTGCTGTAGGCAATGGACCAGCCGCCTTGTTGTAACTGGGCGATCAAGCCGGATTCATTCTGCTGCAGATGGGTAATCCGCTGTTTTGGGGCAGGCACGCCGCGTACCCAGTAGGTGAGTTCCGCCACCGGTAAGGTCCAGCCTGCTGCTTTTTTGATAAGGGCTTCGGCGCTGCGGGCTTCCAGTGCATCGCTGCCGGTTTGTTCAAGACGTACCTTGCCGGGGGTGCCGGTGATGATCATGCGTTTCTGGCCGAGCGGGCCACTCAGGTTGATCTGGTAGTCGGCGAGTTGTTGGGCCCACTTGAGCGAGGCGCTGCCGCTCTCATCCGGGGTGCGAATACCCAGTTTTCCATTCAGTTCCCAGTGGGTGATGCGTTGTAATTGCTGCTGGTGAGCGACCAGATCCGGCGGTGGCGTAAATGAACCGCGATGGGCACAGCCGCTGATTGTCAGTAATAGCAGCAGGCAGATAAAACAGCGTTGCATCATAAGTCGGCCTTGAGGCGGTCAAGTGTTTCGCGAATGGTGTCGCTGTCCGGTTCCCGCTGTTGGGCTTCGCGCCAGATGCGACGGGCTTCTTCTTTATCGCCAATCACCCAAAGCACTTCGCCCAAGTGAGCGCCAATCTCCGCATTGGGAGCGGCTTCGTAAGCCTGGCGCAGGAGGTTTAACGCATCCGGGTATTTGCCGGTGCGGTAGTGGAGCCAGCCCATGGAATCGATAATGGCGGCGTCATCGGGTTTCAGTCGCAGTGCTTTTTCCAGCAATTCATAGGCTTCGCTGTAGCGCTGGGTGCTATCAGCCAATATGTAGCCCAGGGAGTTGAGTGCCGCCACATTGTCGCTGTCCTGTTTGAGGATTTGCCGCAGGTCGCGCTCGGTGGCGGGCAGGCGCTGGCGTTCGTTATTGAGCATGGCACGGGTAAACAGCAGGCGTGTACTGGTGGGAAAGTTGGCCAACCCTTCGTTGAGTACCTGCTCGGCTTGTTGCAGGTGTTCGTGTTTGATGAGTGTTTGGCCGTGCAGCACATAGAGCGCTTCGCTTTGGTCCGGGTAGCGCAGGCGCACACGATTCATGTGTTGTTCCGCGCTGAGGAAGTCCTCCTGGCGGACAAAAATATCCAGTAGTTGCAAGGTGGCGGAGAGGAAATCGTTGCCGCCATTCACTTGCAGGTAGTGGATGATCGCCTCTTGCAGGTCGTTGCTCGCCTCGGCCATGCGCCCTAAATAATAGTGGGCTGTAGCTATGTGTTGATCGCGATTTAGCAGCTCTTCAAAGGCGTTGTGCGCAGTTTCAAGGTCCCGCCGCTCCAGCGCAATAATGCCCAGCGATAGCAGCATGTCACCGTTGGCGGGCAGTTGCTGGCTGAGAATGGAGAATTGCTCCTGTGCCAGCGCCATGTCGTAACGGGTCAGGATGCGAGCATATTGTTGGCGCAGGCTGGTGTTTTCGGGGTAGAACTCCAGCAGATTGGCCATTTTGGTGATGGCTTCCTGGTCGCGCTTGAGTTGATGCAGCAGGTTTGCCTCCAAAATGGCGGCGGGGATGCTGCGCGGGTGCAATTTCAGGGTTTTGTGGACCTGTTGCATCGCCTCGTCGTATTCCCCGTTTTGCTGCAGCAATATGCCAGTGCCGACGAGCAGTTGTTCGTCCTCCGGGTGACGCTCCAACTCTTGCCTGAAGTCATCCAGCAGGCGATTTCTGGCATCGTCTTCAATACTGGCTGCGCTGGCGGCGATATTCTGGAACAGCGGCTCGCCACCTTCGTCCAGCAGGCGGCGCGAGTAGTCAAAGGCTTCGTGCAGTTGCCCTAATTGCAAGTGAGCCAGGGAGGCGTTGGCCAGTGCATCTTGATTATGTGGTGCTTCGTTGGCCCAGAGTTTTGCCATTTCCAGTGCCGTTGGGTAATTGCTTACATAGCGGGCGATCAGGGTGGCGCGCTCGGCGACTTGAGGGTCGCGGGTTTCGCGGGCCTGCTGCACATAGTTACCCAGTGCTAAATCATATTGCGCGCGGCTACCGGCAATTTCGGCGGTCAGGAGTGAGTAGAGCGTTTCTGTCGGGAAGGGGCGGGCGGGAATTTGTACATGCACTTCCGCTTCGGGCGACACTATGGCCGGTGCCTGATCCACTGCTGCCACACTGCGACTTGCCTGCAAGCTGCAGCCGCTCAGTACCCAGTAGAGGGTCATGCTCGACAGTATAAGAGGACGGTGTTTGATCATGCTCGACCAGCAACAGAATAAAGAGGGCGCAAAGAGGTGCGCGGCCGGACATCATAAACGGGCGACTGGCTTATAAAAAGAGGTCAGTTGTCATTAATCGTTAAAGTACGGCAATCCCTAGAGTCCGCGCTGTAAAGCGAGCTGCGGTTCCGCCAGCAACCGTGTGCGGGTACGCAAATAGGTCTGCTGGATCAAGTGGGCATCAACACTGGCGCGATGGCGGCGGGCGCCCAGCTCTTTGGTCAATTGCTTTTTGGTGGCATCCCACAGGAGAAGTTGGGCTTCGCTGGCGATCATCTCGATGGGGCTGAGGTGAAAGAGTGGTTGGACGCGGGCGGCGAAAAACAGGCAGTTGAGCCAGGCGCTGTCGTGCGTCCAGGCATCGCTATAGGCGGTGATGGAGCCCAGAAACTGGTTGAGTTCGGTGCAGACCTGACGAGCTGGTTTGCCGCGCTCCTGCAGTAGCGCTGTGCTGATGCCGTGCATGGCCTCAGCCTCGGCCGACCAGTGTTGCCACTCTGCCACGGGTTTTATCAGCGCGCAGTAGCGCTCGCCATTGGCCTTGATTGCCCCGATTTCGATGGGGTAACTGCGGGAGCCAAAGCCGGAGGCTTCAATGTCGATGATGGTCGGGCAGGGGTTGTGACGCATAAATTTTCCTTTAACGGCCTATCAGTATAGGACTGGTGCCCTGAATAATCTTGAAAAATAGCCAGTGTTTATGACCCTATTATCGGCTTGCCTCTTGTCACGCCAAGCGGCGAACCCGACAATACCGCCCTCAAATCACAACTAGCGCCCCCGATGACCCTGTTAGCCTTTGGCATAAATCACACAACAGCCCCTCTCGCGCTGCGCGAGCGGGTCGCGTTTGCGCCGGAAAACCTGCAGTCTGCAATGCAGGAGGCCTGCGCGCACGCGGGTTTGGCCGAGGTGGCGATACTGTCTACCTGCAACCGCACCGAAATTTACGCCTCCAGCGAGAGCGATGCCGCGGCGCTTCAGGCTTGGTTGGTCGCCCACACCGCGATTGATGCCGCCGACTTGAGCAACAGTTACTACTGCTACAAAGACCATGAAGCGGTGCGCCATATGATGAAGGTGGCTGGCGGTCTGGATTCGCTGGTACTGGGTGAACCGCAAATTTTGGGCCAAATGAAATCTGCCTTTGCGGTGGCAAAGGAGGCGGGTACCCTCGGCGCCGAGTTACATGCGACTTTCCAGCAGGTGTTTAACATTGCCAAGCGAGTGCGCACCGAGACGGCGATTGGGGAAAACCCGGTGTCGGTGGCTTATGCGGCGGTGAGTCTGGCGCAGCAGATCTTCTCTAATTTAAAGCAGGACACGGCACTGCTCATCGGCGCCGGTGAAACCATCGAGCTGGTTGCGCGCCATTTGGTTGAGCAGGGCATCAAACATATTATTGTCGCCAACCGCACCCTGGATCGCGCCCAGCGCCTTGCGCGCGAATGCAAGGGCGAGGCAATTTTATTGGCCGATATTCCCGAGTATTTGCATCGCGCTGATCTGGTGATCTCCTCCACTGCAAGCCAATTGCCCTTATTAGGGAAGGGCGCGGTGGAATCTGCCCTGAAAAAGCGCAAACACAAACCCATGTTTATGCTCGATATCGCCGTGCCGCGCGATATTGAAGAACAGGTGGGCGAGTTGGATGACGTGTACCTTTATACGGTGGATGATTTGCACGCGGTGATTGATGAAAACAAAAAGTCCCGCGTCGCCGCTGCCGATCAAGCGGAAGAAATTATTAGCGAGGGCGTTGAGCAGTTCCTTCGTCACCAGCGCGCGCTCAATGCGGTGGAAACAGTGAAAGCCTATCGCCAGAAAGCAGAACAGCTGCGCGACCTGGAATTACAAAAAGCGCTGCGCAGTTTGCAGGGCGGTGCCAACGCTGAACAGGTATTGCAACAGTTTGCGCGCAACCTCACCAACAAATTAATTCACTCGCCCACAACCGTGTTGAAAGAAGCGAGTGCCAGCTCCCGTCACCATGTTATCCAGGTGGCGCACGAACTATTTGAACTGTCGTTTACCTCCGACGGGTCTGTTAACCCTGCTGCTGATCCCGGCAGCGATGCAAGTGAGCAATAATGAAAGCGTCTATTTTAGAAAAACTGGATCGCCTTAAAGAGCGCTACGAAGAAGTGAGCGCGATGCTGTCCGAAGCTGATGTCATCAACAATCAAAACAAATTCCGCGATCTCTCCAAAGAGTATGCGGAACTTGAGCCAGTCGTGCAGGGTTACCAAAATTATTTGAACCTGCTGGCCAATATCGAAGAAGCCAAACACCTGTTGGTGGATGGCGACGATGATATGAAGGAAATGGCCGAGGAAGAATTAAAAGACTGCGAGGCGCAACTTGAGCCCATGCAGTTGGAATTACAAAAACTGCTATTGCCCAAAGATCCAAACGACGAAAAAAATTGTTATCTGGAAATCCGCGCCGGCACCGGTGGCGACGAAGCGGCGATTTTCTCTGGCGATTTATTCCGCATGTATTCCAGGTATGCCGAAACCCAGGGTTGGCGTGTGGAAGTGCTCAGCCAGAATGAAGGCGAGCATGGCGGCTACAAAGAAATTATCACCTTGGTTAGTGGTCAGGGTGTGTATTCAAAATTGAAATTTGAATCGGGCGCGCATCGCGTACAGCGCGTACCGGAAACTGAATCCCAAGGGCGTATCCACACTTCCGCCTGCACGGTGGCGGTAATGCCCGAAGCGGACGAAATGGAAGAGATCAACATCAACAAAGCCGATTTGCGGATCGATACTTTCCGCGCATCTGGCGCCGGTGGTCAGCACGTTAACAAAACTGACTCGGCGATTCGGATTGTGCATATTCCCACTGGCTTGGTGATTGAATGCCAGGATGAACGTTCGCAGCATAAAAACCGTGCCCGTGCGATGAGTTTGCTGGCAACAAAATTAAAACAGCAGCAGGAAGATGCAGCGCACAAATCGCTCTCTGACGAACGTCGCAATCTGGTCGGTTCCGGTGATCGCTCCGAACGCATCCGTACTTACAACTATCCGCAGGGGCGTGTGACTGATCACCGCATTAACCTCACACTGTATTCATTGGATGCGATCATGCAAGGCGATCTCGATCCGGTCGTTGGCCCGCTGGCGAATGAATATCAAGCAGACCAATTGGCGGCGATTGCGGATTAATGCACAGCATCACCGTTGCACAATGTTTGCAACTGGCGCGCGAACTGGAATCCATAAGCGATTCCGCGCGCCTGGATATTGAATTAATCCTTTGTCATATTTTGCAAAAAAATCGCACCTGGCTATTCACCTGGCCGGAAGCGCTGCTGACGCCTGTGCAGGCAGATAGATTCCAGGTTTTTTTTAATCGCCGAAAAAGTGGTGAACCGGTTGCCCATATTCTTGGCCAGCGCGAGTTTTGGTCGCTGCCACTCGCGGTGAATAATTCCACTCTGATTCCACGCCCGGACACCGAGTTGTTGGTGGAAACAGTATTGGATTTATTTGCGCAGGATGCGCCGCAGCAAGCACGTCGCGCTTTGGATTTAGGCACAGGAACCGGGGCAATTATTTTAGCTATCGCCAGCGAAAAACCTCACTGGAAATTACTGGGGGTGGATTTCTCGGCAGATGCCGTTGCACTCGCTGAATACAATCGTGCAGCCTTGGGTTTAAACCATGTTGCCATCGCGCAGAGCAATTGGTTTGAACATGTTGGCGCGCAACTATTTGATGTGATTGTTAGCAACCCGCCCTATATTGATCCGCAAGACCCACACCTGACGCAGGGGGATGTGCGTTTTGAACCCTTGTCCGCACTGATTGCCGATAACCAGGGTTTGGCCGATATTGAACACATTGTTGCGCAGGCTGGACATTACTTGCAGGCGCAGGGTTGGCTGCTGGTAGAGCATGGTTATGATCAGGCGCAACGGGTGCGCGATTTATTCACTCAGCGCGGTTTTGTGCAAGTGGAAACCCGGCGCGATTTGGGCGGTAATGAACGCATCACCCTGGGCAGGAAAAGTCAGGAGTAAACCATGAATGACGAACAACTGCGGCGCTACTCGCGCCAGATTATGCTGCCCGATGTCGACCTGGATGGGCAGGACAAATTGCTGGCAGCCCATGTGCTGATAATTGGCTTGGGTGGTTTGGGTTCGCCGGTGGCCATGTATTTGGCGGCGGCCGGTGTTGGGCACCTGACGCTGGTGGATTTTGACGCGGTGGATTTAACCAATCTGCAACGTCAAATTGTGCATACTACAGCGCGCATCGGCATGAACAAAGCGGCTTCGGCGGCGCAGAGTTTGCGCGAATTAAATCCCGATGTTCGAGTGGATACCATCGAACAATTGCTGGATGCCGATGCACTGCTTGCACAGGTTAAGATGGTAAGTCTGGTGATCGACTGCACGGATAATTTCCAAACCCGCTTTGCTATTAACGCCGCCTGCGTTGCGGCAAAAGTGCCACTGGTGTCGGGTGCGGCGATTCGTTTGGAAGGGCAGGTTGCCGTGTTTGATGCGCGCCTTGAAACCAGCCCCTGCTATCGCTGTTTATATGAAGAAGATAGCGATGATTTAACCTGTGCCGCCAATGGTGTGTTGGCTCCTTTGGTGGGGGTAATTGGTTCAATGCAGGCGCTGGAAGCGATTAAATTAATCTGTGGTTTTGGCACAGGCTTGGCTGGGCGCTTGCTGTTGCTGGATGCGCGCCACAGTCAGTGGCGCGAATTGAAATTGCCTAAGGACCCCTGTTGCCCCCTGTGTTCCAAGTGAACAGTCAAGGCCGGTAAAGCCGCAAATAAGTCTTGTCTTTTGCCCTGCGAGCTAATTAGTATTGCCGTCAATTTTCAGTGCCGGTTTCGTTCGGAATCTGTTGCCTTAATCCCCGCTTCCCTTAATTACTATTTCCCCATACAGGTATCAACATGAGTGAACAGAAAGATAGTTATGCTGCCGGTTTTTTCCCCCGGTTGATTTTTGGCTCGCGCTGGCTGCAACTGCCGCTGTACTTGGGTTTGATTGTTGCCCAGTGCGCCTACGTATTTCTCTTTATCAAAGAACTGACCCATTTGGTGATTGATGTCAATTCGCTCAGCGAACAAACCATTATGCTGATTGTGCTGGGCCTGATCGATGTGGTGATGATTTCCAACTTGTTGGTTATGGTTATCGTGGGTGGTTATGAGACATTTGTATCGCGCCTGCGACTGAACGGTCATCCCGATCAACCTGAATGGCTGAGTCACGTGAATGCCACTGTATTGAAAGTAAAACTGGCTATGGCGATTATCGGTATCTCCTCAATCCACTTGTTAAAAACCTTTATCGAGGCAGGTAACATCGGGCTGCCCGGCGCAAAATTCACAGAAGAAGGTGTGATGTGGCAAACCATCATCCATATGGCGTTTATCGCCTCGGCTATTGGAATTGCCTATACCGACGTGCTAATGCAACGCGTGAGCGCGGCGAACAAAAACGGCCACTAAATAATCCTGAGCGTGGGCAGGTCTTGCCCACGCTTTTCTTTCCTATCACTCGCTTGTCTTCCCTCTGAGCATTCGCTTTTTTATGGCAGCCCAATTGGCAAGGTACAAAAAACCGCAGCACGCAATTTCCTGGGGATTGCTGGTAATAATGCTGTTATTGCCGGTTGTGGGTGTTATCAATCTATTCCTGCACTTTCACACTGTGTTGCCTTTGGCCGCAATGGTGTTTACCAGCCTGCTTGCCTATTATTTTTATTGGCAAGACAAACGCCGCGCGCAGCGCAATGAGTGGCGTATTCCTGAGGCAAATTTACATTTCTGGTCCTTGGTGGGCGGTTGGCCGGGGGCGTTTGTGGTGCAGCAGCAATTTCGCCACAAAACCAAAAAAATATCCTTTTTGTCAGTATTTTGGTTGATAGTGCTGTCTCATCAAGTGTTATGGTTTGATTGGTTATTGATGGATGGTAAATGGCTGTTGTCAGTGTTAGCTTGATCGACGGCAGTTATCGCAACATAAACTTACAGAGAAGGAGCAGGCTATGAATATAGAAGTGAGTGGGATTTTAGGGCTTATTTTACTGATTTGTGTTGTCTACGCGATTGTAAAAACAACGCAAAGCAATGCCAGTACGGGTAACAAGGTGATCTGGATTGTTGTGCTCTTGTTGTTGCCACTGCTGGGTTTTATTTTGTGGTTTTTATTTGGCCCAAAATAAACCAGCTCGCCCCAGAGTGGGCATCGCTTGCGCGTTACTCTCTCTGGGGTTGCAATCCGCTTAGTTAAAAAAACCTTTCTTTAAGGCTTCATGCTGTTCCGGTTTCAAGCGCGGACCAAATTGCGAAACAACTTTGGCGGCTGCAAGGTTGGCAAATTCTGCGGCGGTTTTAAAATCCTTGCCTTGGTTTATCGCGTACAAGAATGCACCGGCAAACATATCGCCAGCACCGTTGGTGTCAACGGGAGTTGCGGCGGCGCCTGCTACCCGAGTCAAAGTGTTGCCGTCAAAGACCAGTGCGCCTTCTGCGCCGCAGGTAATGGCGAATTGTTTGCAATATTTTTTCAGGCCTTCACAGGCGTCTTCAATGCTGTGGGTTTTGGTGAAGCCAATCGCCTCGTCGCGGTTGCAGAAAATCAAATCCACGCCGCTGCCAATCATCTCCACCAAGCCATCGTAGAAAAATTGCACCATCGCCGGGTCTGACAAACTCAGTGCGGTTTTGGTGTTGCTGGCTTCGGCGTGTTGGCGCAGTGTAATGGCGGCCGCGCGGCCCGTGGTGGAGCTGACCAGGTAGCCTTCGATATAGACATAATGCGATTGGGCAATGGCATTAAGATCCAATTCATCCACGGACAGTGTTTCGCTAATGCCGAGAAAGGTATTCATGGTTCGCTCGGCATCGGGGGTAATCATCACCAGGCATTTGCCGGTAATTCCGGCTGGCGGAGTGATGTGCGCGGGAGTGGTAACGCCAGCGGCGTGAATATCATTCAGGTAAAACGCGCCGTTTTCATCGTTAGCAACTTTGCAGGAATAAAAATTATCGCAGCCAAAATAACTGGCAGCGATGATGCTGTTGGCGGCTGAACCGCCGCTGGCGCGATGGGATGCGACCAAATGATCGCTGAGGTAGTCGATTAAACTGTTTTGGCGCGCTTCATCTACCAAGGTCATCACACCTTTGGCTACCGCCATGCGGGTGAGGTCGGCATCGGTGAGGGTGATTTCGGTATCGACCAGTGCCGCGCCTATGCCGTAGATGTGATAGTGCTTGTTCATACGCAGTTAACCTTTTGCAGAAGAGTGTGGCGAGCGCCATGTGGGGCAGCATTATGCAAAATTCACCCTGAGCGATAAAGCACAACCGCTTGCTGTGCGGCAATTTACATTATTCATCCTCGCATTCACCGGGGGTGGCAGGTAAACTGGCGCGCATTATTTGCAGTTACTGCAACCGCTATTTTGCCTCTCTCACCAGTAAGATTTTTTCATGACCAAACGTCGCAGCAATACCAGTCGCACCAGCAATCGTCGCTCTAAATCCGCCCCGCGCTCGGCGCGCACTGGCTGGGCTTTGGCGCGTATGTGGATTGTGTACAGCCTGTTACTGGTTGTGGCGCTATTGGGTATTTGGACCTTCTACCTGGATTCGGTGGTGCGCGCCAAGTTTGAAGGCAAAAAATGGTCGCTGCCAGCGCGGGTGTATGCGCGACCGCTGGAGTTGTATGTGGGGCAGTCCCTGTTGCCTCCGCTGTTTGAACAGGAGTTGCGCGCACTGGGCTATCGCTTTGAGGGCAATCTCCAGGCGCCGGGGCAAGTGGTGAAAAAAGTCAGTGCCACGTCCAGCGAGGTGACTTATCACATTCACAGTCGCGGGTTTGATTTTTGGGATAAAAAAGAAGTCCCGCGTAAATTTATGTTGCGGGTTGCCAATGGCAGCGTGCAGGGGCTGATTGATTTGGCTGGTGCCGATTTACCGCTGGTGCGTTTGGAGCCGGAAGAAATTGGCGGCTTTTACCCGGCGGATAAAGAGGATCGCCTGCTGGTGCGTCTCTCGGATTTGCCGCCGCTGTTGGGTGAAACCCTATTGGCCGTGGAGGACAAGCATTTTCTGGATCACCACGGCGTATCGCCATTGGCGATTTTGCGCGCGGCCTGGGTGAATGCCACCAACGGCGGTGTCGTGCAGGGCGGTAGTACCATCACCCAACAGTTGGTGAAAAATTTCTATCTCACCAATGAGCAAAGTTTACTGCGCCGTAAAATTCCGGAAGCGATTATGGCGCTGCTGCTGGAAGCGCATTACAGCAAATCCGAAATTTTGGAAACCTACATCAACGAAGTGTTTTTAGGCCAAAGCGGCGCTCGCTCGATTAACGGCTTTGCCCTGGGCGCACAACACTATTTCCGCCAGCCGCTGCGCGAGTTGGATACCCACGAACTGGCACTTTTGGTCGGCTTGGTAAAAGGCGCGTCCTATTACAACCCCTGGCGCAACCCTGAGCGTGCAAAAGCGCGTCGCAATGTAGTCTTGGGTGTGATGCATCAGGAAGGCCTGATTGATGCGCAGCAACTCAAAGCGGCACAGGCTGCGCCCCTGGGCATAGTGGCGGAAGGGGAGTCGCGCAGCACCACTTATCCGGCGTTTATGGATTTGGTGAAGCGCCAGCTCAAGCAGGATTACAACGAAGACGATCTGCGCAGCGAAGGCTTGCGTATTTTTACCAGCTTATCGCCCATGGTGCAGCGGCAAGCGGAGCGCGCCTTGCAAGCGCGCCTGCCAGAACTGGAAAAACGCTTTAACACCAAAGGCGTGCAGGCGAGCATGGTGGTCACCTCGGTGGGTGGCGGTGAGATTCTGGCTCTGCTGGGCGATCGCGATCCGCGTTTCACCGGGTTTAATCGCGCGCTTGATGCCAAGCGCCAAATCGGCTCCCTGATGAAACCCTTTGTATTCCTCGCGGCACTGGAACAGCCGCATAAATATAATTTGGGCACCATTATCAGCGATGCCCCAGTCAGCTATAAATCGGGCGGTAAATGGTGGGCGCCGCAAAACGCCGACAAAAAAGATCACGGCGATATCCCGCTCTATAAAGCATTGGCCTTTTCCTACAATCAGGCAACCGCTCGTTTGGGTATGACACTGGGGCTGGATACTGTGGCCGATGTAGTCAAGCGCGCGGGTTACGAAGGTAAGGTTCCCGCACTGCCTGCCATGTTGCTCGGCTCGGTGGAGATGACGCCATTGGATGTGGCTGGCATCTATCACACCCTCGCCGCCGATGGCGTTTACACCCCGCTCAATGCCATTCGTGAAGTGTTGGCAGCGGACGGCAAACCGCTGAAACGCTATCCGCTGGAATTGGAGCAGCGCTTTGATGCAGAAGCCAGCTTCCAGTTGCAGTACGCCATGCAGCGCACCATGCGCGAAGGCACCGGGCGCAGCGCCTATAACCAGTTGCCTGCCAGTTTTGAGGTGGCCGGTAAAACCGGTACTACCAACGATCAGCGCGATAGCTGGTTCGCTGGATACAGCGGCGAGCATTTGGCTGTGGTATGGCTGGGGCGCGATGACAACAGCGCAACCCCGCTCAGCGGTGCCGGTGGCGCCTTGCAGGTTTGGTCGGAGTTTATGAAGCAGTTGCCCAGCCGCAGTTTGCCGCAGGAGCCACCGCCCGGCGTGAGTTTTGACTGGTTGGACGGTGCTACCGGCAAGCTCAGTGCGGAAGGCTGTATCGGTGCCTTGTGGCTACCGCTGCGCGACGACCAACGGCCACCACAATCGGCCGATTGCCTGTTGCCCAACAGCACTAACCCGGTAAAAAACTTCTGGCAGCGGCTGGTTAACTAGGCCGCTGTCACACCACCCCTCTTATCCCGCCAAAAATAAGTCACTCAGGTGAATCCGAAGCTCACTAGACTGTGTCTTAGTGTGTGAGTTGGGGGCAATAATCAACATCCTGCCCGGATTTTTCCTGAGAGGTTTTCCCATGACATTACTTCCTCGCATCTTCCAACGCCTGTCTGGCGTATTGGGGTTAGCGTTCTTGTGCGGATTGGCGCTGACCCTGCCCGCACAGGCGGCGGAGTTGGAAGGCTCGGTCGTGCCGCTGAACGCTAGCGCCCCGGCTGCCTTGCCTGCTCCCGAACTGGTTGAGCCCGCACCCAATGCCTCGTCATCCGCCATGCCCATGACGCCAATTGATGAGCCTGCGCCATCCCTGGCTCCACCTGAACAGCATTACGCTGCCATGCCTCAGGATGAGCAGGCGTTGGAGGCACTTGAGGAGCGCATGGAGCAGGTTCTCAGCCGACACAATCGCGGCAGTAATATCGATTTGTCGCAGTTGGTGCCTATCACCGCCATAGTATTTGCCCTGGGCGGCCCGATTTTCCTGCTGTGTTTTTTGATCACCAAACGCTACCAATATCGCCAATGGCACCAGCAAAGCCTGAATGACAATATCGACAAGTTCCTGGCTGCCGGGCGCGACATCCCGCCCGAACTGCTGCGCACCGATGAAGCCAAGACTACCGACAAACTGGGTAATCGCGACAAGGGCGTGCGCAATATATGCATCGGCACCGGAGTGCTGATTTTTCTCACCATCCTCACAGGGTTAGATACTGGCTCGATCGGGTTTATCTGGATTGCGCTGGGGGTCTCCCAAGTCCTGATCTGGCATCTCAACCAGCCCAAAGCCGGGCAGCCGCTTGCACCACAGGTTGAGCAGCAGGACTAAGCGGTAATGTCCCTTTCCGATCAGGAATTAATTGCGCGGGTGGTTAGCCGCCGGGATCAGCATGCCTTTGCGCAGCTGGTTCTGCGCTACCAGTCGGCCTTGCGTATTTGGGCGCGACGCCTGTGCAATGGCGACACCCATCTCGCCGACGACTTGGCGCAGGAGACCTTCATGAAGGCCTACGCTGCGCTGGGCGCGTTTCGCGCGGAAGCCAAGTTCTCCACCTGGCTGTATCGCATCGCTTTTAACATTGCGGCGAATCGCTGGCGCGCCAAGAAAATCGAATGGTGTGAACTCGACGAAAACGAAGAGATCGAAGCAGAGCAATGCAGCGTAAAACAATTCCACGCGCAAAAAGATGTGGAAGCCGCCATGCAAACCCTGAGTGCAGCGCAGCAGTTGGCGATTCGGTTGTGTTATGAAGACGGCTTTTCCCACGAGGAAGCGGCGAGTATTATGGGGATTCCCCTAGGTACAGTAAAAACCCATATCGCCCGCGGCAAAGCCAAACTGCAAACCCTGTTAGCATCCTGGCAGGATGCTCTGCCGCAATAACCGGCCACGTGAGGTTGATGATGAACGACAGCAAAACACTGAATACCCACCCGGCACAAAGCGATAGCTTTGACGATTTTTTGCGGCAGCAATTACACGCCGCTTACATTGATGACGATGGTTTTACCGCGCAATTCATGGCGCGTTTGCCCGCACCCAAAACGCTGAACCCCTGGTTGGAAAAAGCCATCATTGCTGTGCCGGTATTGCTGATCAGCCTGTTGGTGCTCAGCCATTTCCCCTGGCGCGAATTGGTGCAACCAGTTTATGGCTGGTTCTTATTGCAGGATCTGACCAGCCTGTTGTCGATGGGGGTTGCGGTATTTATCGCCTTGGTTGTAGCGCCGGTGGCCTGGTTATTTAGCGGCGAATCCTGACAGCGACGGATAATTTCCGTCGCCCTGCATCTTACTCAAGGGATTATCACTATGAACAAATGGTTAGGTTCTCTGGTTGCCGTTGTCGCCCTGTCACTGCCGGCCCTTTGTGCGGCGGAAGTGGCAGTGATTGTGCATCCATCGGCGGGAGTCGATAGCCTCACAGAAGGCGAGGTGGCGCAGTTATTTTTGGGGAAAAGCAAAAGTTTCCCCAACGGTGAGCAGGCGGTGCCCATCAACCAAAATGAAGGCTCCGCAGCACGGAAAACATTTAATGAAGCGGTGTGTAAGAAAAATGCCAGCCAGTACAAGGCCTACTGGTCGCAATTAGTCTTTACCGGCAAGGGTATTCCCCCCAAAGATGGTGGCGATGATGCCGCTGTCAAAGCACTGGTAGCGGCCAACCCCACCATGATCAGCTATATCGATGCCGCTGCTGTGGATGCTTCCGTCAAAGTGGTGTTCAAGGTGCCGTGATGGCATTCGACACGCCAACACCTATCCCCCTATGACTGAGCCTGCCTGGTGCGGGCTTTTTTCTGGGCAAATTCCATCACATAAATCCCTGCTGGCAGTCTAAGTAGGCTAAAATGCGCGCCTTTTTTACCCACATGTAGTCACTATTTACGCTTTTTACCTTTTTTAGTCGCACAGTCGCAGAGAAATTACCCGTGATCTCCACCGCTAATATCACCATGCAATTTGGTGCCAAACCGCTTTTTGAAAATGTTTCGGTCAAATTTAACAACAGCAATCGCTACGGCCTGATTGGCGCGAACGGCTGCGGAAAATCCACCTTTATGAAAATTCTGGGTGGCGATCTGGAGCCCTCTGCTGGCCAGGTGATGCTGGAACCCAACGTGCGTTTGGGTAAATTGAAACAGGATCAATTCGCCTATGAGGAATTCTCGGTGGTGGATACGGTGATTATGGGCCACACCGAACTCTGGGCGGTAAAAGCAGAGCGCGATCGTATTTATGCCTTGCCGGAAATGAGCGAAGACGACGGTATGCGCGTGGCAGAACTGGAAGTGGCTTTTGCGGAAATGGATGGCTACACCGCCGAATCCCGTGCCGGCGAATTATTGTTGGGATTGGATATTCCGATTGAGCAACATTTTGGTCCTATGAGTGCGGTTGCACCGGGCTGGAAATTGCGTGTATTGCTGGCGCAGGCTTTGTTTGCTGACCCCGATGTACTGCTGTTGGACGAACCCACCAACAACCTCGACATCAACACCATTCGCTGGCTGGAAGGCATGCTTACGCAGCGCAACAGCACCATTATTATCATTTCGCATGACCGTCACTTTCTGAATGCGGTCTGTACGCACATGGCAGATCTGGATTACGGCGAACTGCGTGTATACCCCGGTAATTACGACGATTACATGATGGCGTCCACCCAGGCGCGCGAAAAATTATTGAATGAAAACGCGAAGAAGAAAGCGCAAATTGCCGAGCTGCAAACTTTCGTAAGCCGTTTCTCGGCTAACGCATCCAAGGCGAAGCAGGCCACCTCGCGCGCGAAACAAATCGATAAAATTCAGTTGGATGACATCAAGCCATCCAGTCGCGTTAGCCCCTACATAAAATTTACCCAGAACAAAAAATTGCACCGTCAGGCCGTTACTCTGGAAGCCGTGAGTAAAGGGTTTGATCGCCCGCTGTTTTCCGACTTGAGTTTGCAAGTGGAAGCCGGTGAACGCATTGCGATTATCGGCCCCAACGGCGCCGGTAAAACCACCTTGCTGCGCTGTTTATATGGCGATTTGCAGCCGGATGCAGGCACGGTGAAATGGGCAGAGCAGGCCGAGATTGGTTATTTTGCACAGGATCACGCCGCCGATTTTTCCTACGACAGCAATTTGTTTGACTGGATGAAACAGTGGACCAAAGGCGATGAGCAGTTGGTACGCGGCGCACTCGGCCGCATGTTGTTTTCCAACGACGACGTGAAGAAAAATGTAAAAGTATTATCCGGTGGTGAAAAAGGTCGCATGCTGTTTGGCAAACTCAGCCTGATCAATCCCAATGTATTGCTGATGGACGAGCCCACCAACCACTTGGATATGGAATCCATCGAGGCATTAAACCTCGCGTTGGAAAATTACCCAGGCACTTTGATTTTTGTCAGCCATGACCGCGAATTTGTATCGTCGCTGGCGACTCGTATTATCGATATGCAGCCATCAGGTATTGTGGATTTCCACGGCAGCTACGAGGACTATTTACGCAGTCAGGGCATTTATACCGTTTAATCCCCAGCCCCAAAGCAACCCCCTCCCAACCTCCCCCTCAAAAAAGGGGGGCGTTGACTCTCTTTGGCCCTCCCTTCGACAAGGGGAGGGTTAGAGTGCGGTTCCTAGTCTTTGCTGCCTAAGTTAGTTAGTATCGGTGCTCGATAAAAATTGCAGCAGCCGGGTAGGAAGCATGGCAGATACCACCAATTTTGATTTTCTAAACGAACATGACCCCGTTTTTGTACAGCTTGCGGCAGCGGCTGAGCGTTCTTTCATCAGTGATCCTAACACTACGTTGATTAAGTTGCGCCAACTGGGTGAAGCCATAGCTCAGGATTTGGCCGCGCGCTGCAATATTCGCTTCGATGAACGCACCACGCAGTTGGAGTTACTGCAGCAAATTCGCCATGAGATTCGCCTGGAGCCTAATGTGCTGGAGCTGTTCCACTTATTAAGAGTGGAAGGCAATAAAGCGACTCACCAATTTAAAACCCACCACAAAGAAGCTATTACCGGTATGCGTGCCGCGCGCGAGCTGGCTGTTTGGTACCAGCGTGCATTTGGTAAGCAAGGCGCTGCATTTAAGCCAGCGCCGTTTGTGGCTCCTAAAGATCCTTCAATCGAATTGCGTGAGCTGCAGATTCACATTGCGCAGTTAAAAAGCCAATTAACAGCAACGAATCAGCAGGCATCCGGCAACACTCAACTGCAAGAACTGTTGCAGCGCGAAAAAGAAGAATATGAAGTGCTGGCGCAGCAGATGGATGCTGAAGCTCGCCAATACAAACAGCTAGCTCAAGATACTGAAAAGAGGCTTATCGCCCAGCAGCAAGAATTTGAAGCGCGAATAAAGCAGCTGCAAGATGATCTTGCCCTTCAGTCAGCTGAGCATCAAAAAATCTTGCAGCAACAAGTGGTGCAAGTCAGCCAAAAAACGCAAAAGGCCAGTGCACAATTAACGCTCAATGAAGAGTTAACCCGCGTTATTATTGACCAACAATTAATTGAGGCTGGTTGGGAGGCGGATACCCAAGAGCTGAATTACAAAAAGGGCGCGCGCCCGGAAAAAGGTAAGAACAAAGCGATTGCCGAATGGCCCACAACGGCGGGGCAGCGCGCAGACTATGTGTTGTTTGCCGGGCTAATTCCCATTGCCGTAGTAGAAGCAAAGCGCGAAAACGAAAACGTCGCCGGTAAAATTCCGCAGGCCGAGCGTTATTCTCGCGGCTTTAAAATGGATGCAATGCTGATGCCTGCTTGGGCGGAGCAGGGCAGAACCATCGCCTGGCCAGATGCTGCCGAAGGCCATTATCACATTCCTTTTGTCTATTCTTGCAATGGCCGTGCATTTGTCAAACAGTTAAAGGAACAATCGGGCACATGGTTTAGAGATGTGCGCGAGCCTTCCAATATTGCCGAGCCGCGGGAAAAATTTCATTCGCCGGCGGGCTTGTTGGATAAATTAAAACGCAGCCGTGAACTTGCCGAACAAAAATTAAAAGCCGAAGGTTTTGCTTACCTCAAGCTGCGGGATTATCAAGAAAAAGCGATTGTTGCTGTTGAGTCTGCACTAGCCAACGACCAGCGTAATTGTCTGCTGGCGATGGCAACCGGTACCGGAAAGACCCGCACCATTATCGGTTTGATATATCGCTTCCTAAAAGCTGAACGATTTAAACGCATTTTGTTTTTGGTGGATCGCACGGCCTTGGGTAATCAGGCATTGGATTCTTTTAAGGAAGCCAAGCTGGAAGAAAACAAAACCCTCTCCTCGATTTACAACATCGCCGAATTGGGCGATATGGCCGCCGAAGCGGAAACGCGCGTGCAGGTGGCTACCGTGCAGGCGATGGTAAAGCGTTTGTTTGCCTCGGATAACCCACCCACAATTGATGCCTACGATTGCATCATCGTTGACGAAGCTCACCGTGGTTATACTCTTGATCAGGAAATGACGGAGGGCGAATTAGCCACGCGCGATGCTGCGCAATATCTTTCCAGTTATCGCCGCGTATTGGATTACTTTGATGCAGTTAAAATTGGATTAACCGCCACACCTGCAAAACACACCAGCGAGATTTTCGGTAAACCCGTTTATACCTATTCCTATCGTGAAGCCGTGGCCGACGACTGGTTAATCGACCATGAACCGCCGATTCGCTATGAAACCTTATTGAGCAAAAATGGCATTAAGTTTGATAAAGGTTCGGCGGTCAGTGCGATCAATACCTACACCGGTGAAATTGAATCCGCCATGTTGGAAGATGAAATTAATTTTGATGTGGAAGCCTTTAATCGCAAGGTGATTACCGAAGGGTTTAACCAGGTTATTTGTGAGCAACTCGCCAAAGAGTTAGATCCTTTTGGCGATGAAAAAACTATGATCTTTTGTGCGACCGATTTACATGCCGATATGGTTAAACGCCTGTTAGATGAAGCCTTTATAGAAATTCACAACGGCAGCTACAACGAAGCAGCGGTGCGCAAAATTACCGGTAAAAGCGACAAGGTTGAGCAACTCATTCGCAACTACAAAAACGAACGCTACCCCACTATTGCTATTACCGTTGATTTGCTTACCACAGGTATAGATGTCCCCAAAATTTGCCATTTGGTTTTCCTGCGCCGTGTTAAATCCCGTATTTTGTACGAGCAAATGATTGGCCGTGCCACACGCCCTGCCGATGACATTGGCAAAACCGTGTTCAAAATTTATGACCCGGTGGATATATACGCTGCCTTACAAGATGTAAGCACCATGAAGCCGCTGGTGCGCGACCCCAATATCACACTCGAACAGTTGGTTGATGAACTGACTAATCCTGATACGCTTGAGAAAGGTTTAAATGCACCCGGTGTGCAAGCTGAAACCAGCCGTGCGCAAGATGTATTGGCAGAGCTTGGCCAGAAAATTATGCGCGTCATGCGTAAAGCGCATAAAGCGGCAGAGTCCAAACCCGAGTTAAAACAAAAGTTGGATGAACTGGAAAACATTTGGGGCGTTGCGCCGCAAAAACTGCATCAGCACTTGCATGAGTTAGGCCCACGCCAAGCGGCAGAATTTATGCGCCGCAACAGCGGCTTTTTAAAATCAGTAGATGAAGTGAAATTCATTCTGGGCAGTGAACATAGGCCGATTATTTATGAAGGACGCGATGAGCTTTTAACGCGCGAGCAAAACTTTGGCGTGCATGAAAAACCGGCGGACTACCTGCTCAGCTTTAATGATTTTATAAAAAACAATATCAACCAATCCGCCGCACTATCGGTAGTGGTGAATAAACCCAAAGACTTAACGCGCGAGCAACTCAAAGAAATCAAAGTGCTGCTGGATAACAACGGCTACAGCGAGACCAAACTCAAAGCCGCATGGCGCAATAGCACCAACCAAGAAATCGCCGCCAGCATTATTGGTCATATTCGCCAAGCGGCATTAGGTGAGCCACTACTCCCCTTTGATCAGCGCGTAAATAACGCTTTGCAAAAAATCCTTGCCTCACACTCTTGGCTGCCTCCCCAGCGAAAATGCCTTGAGCGTTTAGGTAAGCAGTTAGTGCATGAAGTCATTATTGATCACAGCTTCGTCAATACTGCCTTTGCGCAAGAGGGCGGTGCCAAACGAGTAGATAAGCTGCTGGATAATCAGTTGAATCAGGTCTTGGGGCAGTTAGCAGAGGAGTTGTGGGGCTAGCCTAACTATTTGTTAAGAAATGCAAATGTTATTGCTGGGTTGATGGTGAAAGATGAAGCTTTGTCCGCTGTCCTTAAACAAAGGACATTTGATAGGGCAACAACCATGAAGAGTCAAGACATTCTACTCCTTTTAAAACTGGTGTCCTTATACAAGCTGGAGCAGCATGAGTTGCAGCTTGGCCTGGAGGGAGGGGCATTGTTAGTCACTGCACAAGAGTACTGGTCCGGCGGTTCATGGCAGGGGTGGGAGCTGAGTGATGAAGACCCCGATATAGCACCAACTGTTCAAGCAAAGGATCGGTACAGCGTTAGAAATCTTGAGGCAATGACCGGCATTAGTAAAAGCGAAATCAGTGCATCGCTAAAGCGCTCGTTTAATGCAGGTTTGGCATCATTAGACCGTAAGGTAAAATTCCCAAGAGCAAATAACCGTGCCCTAAAAGAGTTTATTGTGCATGGGCTAAAGTATGTGTTTCCTGCCGGGCCAGGGAAAATCATGCGTGGTATACCTACATCGCTAGCGGCTCCGGTTATGGCTGGAAAATTAATGTCTGCAGGTGATGTGATTAATGTATGGCCAGACCCTACCGGTAATCAAAAAGGCCAATCCATTCAACCGCTTTTTAAATCAGTCCCCAAAGCGGTTAAACAAGATCCTGAGCTTTACAAATTGCTAGCGCTGGTGGACGCAATTCGCCTGGGTAATGCTCGTGAAACCCAGTTAGCTGTTAAGTTATTAGATGATGAATTGCAATTATGAGCCGTTACAACGCCCACCGTTTTATGATTCAGCAGGTAGCCCAGCAGCTTGGTAGCGATTTACTAAGCCAAGTTGCGTTTGTGGGTGGCTGTACCACTGGTCTGCACATTACCGATGAGTTCACCAAAGAAAAAGTACGCTACACCGAAGACGTAGACTTAATTATTCACGTATTGGGCTACACAGGTTGGCACAAATTCAGTGAGCAAGTGACTGCTCGTGGTTTCAAAATATCAATGGAAGATGACGTCAATTGCCGGTTCCGCTTGGGCAGTTTGTGTGTAGATTTTATGCCCGACGATGAAAATGTATTAGGTTACTCCAATCAGTGGTATAGCGATGCACTGGCGACCGCGCAGCCCTACCCAATAGATAACGGGATCATTATCCGTTTAGTAACACCTGGCTATTTTCTCGCCACCAAATTCGAAGCGTTTAAAGGTCGCGGCAATGGCGATTTACTCGCCAGTCGCGATATGGAGGATATTTTAAATTTGGTCGATGGCCGCGAAGAATTACTCACCGAAGTGAGGCAGCTAGCACCCGAGTTAAAAACCTATTTGACCAACGCATTTACCCTGCTGCTTGAAATGCCTGAAATTAACTATTTAGTGCAATCTACTGCTGACAACGATTCAGGCAGAGAAGATATTATTTTTGAGCGCTTAGAACGGCTAGCGAAACTGTAAACAAAACCCCACCCTAACCCTCCCCTTCGCAGGAGAGGGAACTAAAACTCCTCCCCCCTGTTGAGGGGGGAGGCTGGGAGGGGGTTAAACAACTAACGAGATGACCATGACCAACAACGATATAGTCCAAAAACTCTGGAACCTGTGCGACGTACTGCGCGACGACGGCATTAACTACAGCGATTACGTCACTGAATTGGTCTTGCTGTTATTTATCAAAATGGAATTTGAAAATACCGAAGCGGGTTTGCTGAATAAACACAAATTGCCCGAGGGTTGCCGCTGGGGCGATTTGAATTCCAAATCCGGTGTAGTGTTGATGAACTACTACAAACAAGTGCTGCTGGATTTATCTAAAAGTAGTGACAGTTTAATTTCAGCAATTTACACCGATGCCCAAACCCGCCTGCGTGAGCCGCGCCATTTGGAGCAATTAATTAAAACGCTGGATGGCATCGATTGGTTCAGTGCGCAAAAAGATGGCTTGGGTGATTTGTATGAAGGCTTGTTAGAAAAAAACGCCAACGAAACTAAATCCGGCGCGGGGCAATACTTTACCCCGCGTGCATTAATCGACAGCATCGTGCGCTGTATCAAACCGCAAGCAGGTGAAACCATTCAAGACCCGGCAGCGGGCACGGCAGGGTTTTTAATTGCAGCGGATAAATATATTCGCGATGCAACTGACAACTTAATCGACCTCAAGCAAAAAGATCGCGACTTTCAAATTCACAACGCCTTTATCGGTGTGGAATTAGTCCCAAGCACTCGCCGCCTTGCATTAATGAATTGTTTATTGCACGGCATGGAGGGCGATGACGAAGGTGTAGTGCATTTGGGTAACGCCTTGGGTGATACCGGCAAAAGCTTACAGAAAGTGGATGTGGTACTCGCCAACCCGCCGTTTGGCACCGCCAAAGGTGGCGAAGCCAGTATTACCCGCGACGATCTCACCTACAAAACCAGTAACAAACAGCTCGCGTTTTTGCAGCATATTTACCGCACCTTAAAACCCGGTGGCCGCGCGGCGGTGGTATTGCCAGATAACGTTTTATTTGAAGCAGGCCAAGGCAGCGATATTCGCCGCGACTTAATGGACAAATGCAACCTGCACACTATTTTGCGTTTACCCACCGGCATTTTTTACGCGGCGGGTGTAAAAACCAATGTGTTGTTTTTTACCAAAGGCACCGCACAAAATCCCAAGCAGGAAGAAGGCTGTACCCAAAATGTGTGGGTGTATGACCTACGCACCAATATGCCCAGCTTCGGCAAACGCACGCCCTTTGGCGAGCAACATTTAAAACCCTTTGAAGCCTGTTACGAACTTTTGCACTCCGTAGGTTGGGCTGAGCGCAGCGATGCCCAACAATCCGAACTCCCCGCAACCACGTCGCCCAGCCAGTGTTGGGCATCGCAAGCTCAGCACCAACCTACATTATGCGACTTCGCATGGATGGCGGAGGATGTGGAAAGAACACCGGAAAATTCCCGCCTACGAAATTTCACCCGCGACTACATACGCGACACCAAAGGCGACTCGCTGGATATTTCATGGCTAAAAGATAACGACTCAGTCGATGCGGCGAGTTTGCCCGAGCCAGATGTATTGGCAGCGGAAGCCATGAGTGAATTAACGGAGGCGTTGAGAGAGTTAGATGGTTTGCTTGCGGCATTGGGCGCGGGGGACCAAGCCAAGGTGCAGAAGGATTTGTTGGCAGAGGTTTTGGGGTTGGGTGAGGTGAAGGTGTGAGTGATTTTAATTTGCCGGAGGGTTGGTCGGTTTGTACTTTGGCTGACATTGGTAATATCCAAACTGGAAATACTCCCCCAAAAAAACAACCAGATTTTTACGGCGATAGTTTCCCAATATTTAAGCCTGGCGATTTAGATGCTGGCTCTAGAGTGCTTCACGCCAGTGAGTATTTATCTGAGGCTGGTCGTGCCGTGTCGCGATTTATTCCGGCAGGAAGTACCTATGTAACTTGCATCGGGGCGACAATCGGAAAGACTGGATTTGTGGTTGTTGATGGAACCTGCAATCAACAAATTAATACAATTACGCCTGAATTTGGATTAAGCCAAAAATGGATTTTTTATTGGATTTGTAGTCCGAATATGCAGACTGCAATCATTTCAAATTCATCAAGTACAACTTTGCCAATTTTAAATAAAAGCAAGTTTTCAAGTCTTGAAACTATAATTCCCCCCCTCGCCGAACAACAACAAATCGCCCAAAAACTCGATGAACTTCTCGCACAGGTAGACACCCTAAAAACCCGCCTCGACGCCATCCCCAATATCCTAAAACGCTTCCGCCAATCGGTGCTCGCCGCAGCGGTTAGTGGGAGGTTGACGGAGGAGTGGAGGGGAGAAAACAGGCTTGCTAATTGGTTAGAGACAACTCTAAGTGAGTGTTCTGATAGAATTGGTGATGGACTTCATGGAACGCCAAGCTATTCGAAAGATGGCGATTTTTACTTTATTAATGGGAACAATCTATCAAACGGTAAGATTGTCATTAAGGACAGTACGAAAAAGGTAAATTTTGAGGAATACAATAAGCACAAAAAAGATTTGAATTTAAATACTTTACTAGTTTCGATAAATGGAACTATTGGTAACTTGGCTCTTTATCAAGGTGAGCCTGTGATTTTAGGAAAGAGTGCGTGCTATATAAATTTTAAGCCTTTAATGAATAGGAACTTTGCATTTATTCTGCTCTCTTCGTTTAATTTTTTTGAATACGCTGTGCGTGAAGCAACAGGTGCGACAATTCAAAACGTTCCGCTAAAGGCCATTCGAAATTATAGGTTTTGTCTTCCTTCTCTCGAAGAACAAACCGAAATCGTCCGCCGCGTAGAACAACTCTTCGCCTACGCCGACCAAATCGAACAACGCGTAAAAGACGCCCAAGCCCGCGTAAACCACCTAGCTCAAAGCATCCTAGCCAAAGCCTTTCGCGGCGAACTCACCGCCGACTGGCGTGCGCAGAACCCGGAATTAATCTCTGGCGAAAATTCCGCAGCGGCGTTGTTGGAGAGGATTAAGGCGGAGCGGGAAGCGGTGGGGAAAACGAAGCGCAAAGTAAAAGCTGGCGTGGCTGTGAAACAGTAAATTTGATAGTCTCTACTTAATAGTCGAGCCTACCTTGAAAAGGCAATTGTATGAAACCGGTAAAAAATAGCGATCACCTAAGCGAAATCCGAATCGCGGGATATAAATCCATCGCGGAATGCACTTTAAAAATGGGGTGCTTGAATGTGCTGATCGGCGCAAATGGTGCAGGTAAGTCCAACTTTATTGGCTTTTTCCGCTTGATTGCAACGCTCTTGGATCATCGTCTCCAATCACTGGTCGGTAAAGCTGGTGGTCCCGACGCTATTTTGCATTTTGGTCGAAAAAAAACCGAGCGCCTAGCGGCGGAGTTATATTTTGGCAACAATGGCTACAAGTTTGCGCTGGAGCCAACCAACGATAACCGCTTGATGTTTCAACGTGAGGCGCTCTGGTGGAACGTGACAGGTGATGCTGGCGTGTGTTCTGGGCATTTTGAGTCAGAAGCTGAGCAGCATAAATCAAACATTAAACAATATGTTTTACCGCCCATGAGAAGATGGCGCGTATACCATTTTCACGACACCAGCGACTCTGCAAAAGTAAAGCAAATCCACCGCATTAATGATAACGATTACCTGCGTGAAGACGGTGCAAACCTCGCTGCGTTTTTGTTTCGATTGAAAACTCATCACACCAGCCACTACAAGCGCATTATAAAAACTATCCAGATGGTTGCTCCATTTTTTGGTGATTTTTACCTGCGCCCCACCGTGGATAACGCCGATTACATTCAGCTTGAATGGACTGAGCGCGAGCAGGATGTGCCGTTTAAGGCGAGCGAGCTGTCAGATGGCACGCTGAGGTTTATGTTGCTAGCGACAGTGCTTTTACAGCCAGAAGAATTTATGCCCAGCTCAATTATTATTGATGAGCCAGAGCTAGGCTTACATCCTTATGCGATTAATGTTCTTGCGAATTTAATTAAAAGTGCCAGTGAGGAACATCAATTAATTATTTCCACGCAGTCGGTCGAGTTGGTAAATGAGTTTGATGCAGAAGATTTAATTGTGGTGGATAAGGTCAATAGCGCTTCTACCTTTAAGCGACTTGACCTTAAAGAATTGAGCGTTTGGCTCAGTGAGTATAGTTTGGGCGATTTATGGAAGAAAAACCTGCTTGGCGGGAGGCCGCAGCGATGATAAGGATTAATGTGTTTGTAGAAGGGCAAACCGAAGAAACGTTTGTTCGCGACGTACTTGCACCTTATTTTGTTAATAGCCAAATTTATCTGTCTGCAACAATTGCCAGAACCAGCCCTGGCCATAAGGGTGGAATAGTAAGCTATGGAAAAATAAAGTGGCAGCTTGAAAACTTGTGCAACAGCGATCCATCTGCCTACGTTACCACCATGATGGACTATTACAAATTTCCGGAAGATTTCCCTGGGTTAGGTGACATTAAGGATGTTGTCGCCTTGCAGCGTGTGCAAAAGATAGAGAAAGCACTTTTCGTCGATATAGGTGCGCGCAACTTTATACCCAATTTAATGTTGCATGAGTTCGAAGCACTATTGTTTTGTGCGCCTGAAAAGTTCGGCGATTGGATTGATGAAGCTGCGCCAGTACAACAGCTGATTCAAATAAAACAACAATTCGATTCACCAGAGCACATTAATAACGATCCTAATACGGCGCCCTCAAAACGTATTTTGCGATTAATGCCTAAGTATAAAAAGCCGTTACATGGGCCCTTGATTGCAGGTGACATAGGGTTAGATGAAATACGAGCGCAATGCCCTCATTTTAATCAATGGATAAACAAATTATCTGCGCTGTCGCAGCAGAGGTAACTTATGGCTGTTTGGTTAGTTCGCGCCGGTTCTCACGGCGAATATGAACAAAAATTTCTGCAGGAAAATCGCATTTATTTAACCTGGGATTATTTAAATAGTCCGTTAGATAAATTACCGGAACGTGATGCCTTAATCAAAACACTGAGCGGTTTGGATGCTGAAGCTAAGCCTAGAAAACTGGTGAATCATGCTAGTCAGATTTGGCCCTTTGCGCATGATATGCAAGTTGGGGATCGCATCATATTGCCCTCCAAGCTCCAGCCGGTAATTTATATCGGAAAAATCACCTCCGGATATCATCACCAAGCGGATGCCGCTAACCCGTTCTATCACTGGCGCAGTGTGGAATGGTTGCCTGATGCTGTGCCGCGTTCCCATTTTTCGCAGGATTTGCTTTATAGCTTTGGTGCATTTCTTACCGTGTGCCGCATTACTCGTAATAACGCGGAAATGCGTTTAGCACAAATGGAAGCGAACGGGTGGAAAACGGAATCGGTTAAGGATCTTATTGCTCACACCAACGAATCCAATGAGTTGGATGCAACTGATGAGCAGGTTGATACGGACTTGGAGGAGTTAGGGCGTTCTCAAATCGTTAAATTGATAGAACGTAAATTTAAAGGGCATCAACTGACCCGATTAGTGACTGCCATACTGCAAGCTCAAGGCTACACTTGTTGGCAAAGCCCTGAGGGCGCCGATGGTGGGGTGGATATTCTTGCTGGCGATGGCCCAATGGGTTTTGGTAGTCAACGTATTTGCGTAGAGGTTAAATCTGGTGATGGTTTGGTTGATCGCCCAACGGTGGATAAACTCATGGGGGCAATGACTAAATTCAATGCCACTCAGGGATTATTTGTTGCTTGGGGCGGTTATCGATCCAATGTACAAAAAGAACTGGCATCCAGTTTTTTCCGTGTGCGTCTCTGGAGCCAGAAAGAATTGCTTGAGCAGTTATTTCTGGTATATGAAAAGCTGGATGACGAAATTAAAGCGGATTTGCCATTGATGCGTATCTGGACTGTGGCGCAGCTGGAATAAATCTTAATTGGCCTAGCCCCCTTCAAAAAGGGGGCTAGGGTAGGCTTGCCTTACGCCTTTTTCACAAACTCTGACTTCAACATCATGGCGCCAATGCCATCGATTTTGCAGTCGATATCGTGATCGCCATCCACCAGACGATTAATTTTTACCTTGGTGCCGACTTTCACCACCGACGAAGAGCCTTTGATTTTTAGATCCTTGATCACTGTGACGTAATCGCCGTCGTTGAGTTGATTGCCGTTGGCATCGCGCACGATTAGCGTGTCGTCATCACTGTTATTTTCAGTCGCTTCGCCGGACCATTCATGGGCGCACTCCGGGCAAACCAGCAGGCTGCCATCCTCATAGGTGTATTCGGAATTGCATTTGGGGCAGGGTGGGAGTTGGCTCATAAAATCAATCTCTTGGCTAATAAACAAAATACGCTTTAGCGTGTAATGGAAAACGATGGCAGCGCCCACTGTGCCTTGACGGCAATCAGGCGGATGCAGAGCACCAAGGCAATACTGCTGAGGGTGTTAATCAAGGTTGGGGTGCCCAGATGGTCTAGCAAGCAATAGGCGATTCCACCGGCAGCGCTGGCAGTGGCGTAAATTTCGCGCTTGAGTACCAGCGGAATATCGTTGCAAATTACATCGCGGATAGCGCCGCCAGCTACACCTGTAATCACGCCCATCATGATGGCTACCGGCGGTGAGACAAAGGATTGCTGCAGGGCGATTTGCACCCCAATCACGGTAAAGACGGCGAGGCCAAAGGCGTCCGATACAATCATGATGCGCTCATCAAAGCGGTGGCTAATGCGCCCGCCCAGCAGTGTCAGTATCACGGCGATAGTCACCAGCAGCAAATAGACCGGGTTTTTAATCCAGCTCACCGGGTGAATGCCCAGCAGTAAGTCGCGCAGGGTGCCGCCACCCAGGGCGGTGACAAAGCCAATCACCAGCACCCCGAAAATATCCATTGATCGCCTGCCGGCGGCCAGTGCGCCGCTGATGGCAAACACCAGTACGCCAAAGCTATCGCTCAGCGTTAACCAATCCACAGTCACCATTTATTTACTGCCTGTACCACTGGCGGGTTGGTTGGCGTAGCTGACACCGTGTTTTTCCAGGTATTCGCGGATCAGTTGGCGCACCACTTGCGAGGGCGTTACATCCTGCTCGGCACACAATTGTTCAAAGGCATCCTTTTTGGTTGGGTCAATCAACACAGTCAAGCGCGCTGTTTTTTGTTCCATAGCGATTTTCTCTTTATCGGTAGTGGATGTTGCTGACATCTTCCGGGTATCGAGCGGTGGCCGCACCCGGTTCAGGCGCGGCATTTTAGCGGGTTGTGAGGCAGAGGGTTTCATTTTTCCTGCTGTATTAAGGGTGTAATGAGAGTGGTCGTTAGTGTAACAACATTATAATGTTATGTTAATGTAATTATAATATTGTTATTCTGATGCGAGTGACGGTGAGCGCTCGCTTACGCCGTTTAAACTCTGTTGTGGTTGCCTGTATGAAATTGAAGTGTTTACTGGGGGGAGGTTCTGCCATGCCGGAAGGGAAAATAGTGCACAGTACCAGCGATAGTTACGGCACTATTTTGGTGGTGGATTACCCGCGCTACCGCGCACTCAGTTTCGATTCCATCTACGAGCAGAGTGGCTTTTATCTGGAAAAACCCTATGCGGTGGTGCACGAATACATTCGCATCATGATGCTGGTGCTGGGGTTTTCGGAGCCGCGCCACGCCACGCTATTGGGCTTGGGGGGCGGTAGCTTGCTGCGCAGCCTGCATCACTATTTGGACCATTGCGATTTTCATGTGGTGGAGCTGCGCGCCAAGGTATACGACATCGCCCGCGATTATTTTGATATTCCCGATGATCAGCGTGTATGGGTTTCGATTGAGGATGCCGGGTTGCAAATCCAGTCCAGTAAAGATGCCAGTACCGATATTATTTTTGCCGATTTGTACGATGCTTATCACATGAGTCCGTTGCAGGTGCAAAAGCAATTTGCCCAGGAGTGCAGCCGCACGCTCACCCGCAATGGCTGGCTGGTAATGAATTTTCATCGCCTGCCGGATACTCACTCTGCTTTTTTCATTGCCTTGACCGGGCATTTTTCCACCCTGTTGGTGTGCTCCGGTGAGTTTGGCAATCACATTTTATTTGCCTGTAAATCCCACTCCGTAAATTACGACCAGGCGCCCGCCAAGCTAAAAAATATGGAAGCAATTCTCGACGAGACGTTTATGCCGTTGTTTCATCGGCTCAAGCCGGTTGCATCCAGCGCGCGGGTTTAAAAGCTGGTTTTGATTTTTACCGACAGTTGGTACTTATCAATGTCCTTGCCGCCATCGAGCGGGTAGGACAAATCAATATGCGCGATATTGTGGATGCCTTCCTCACGCCCGCCGGTGCGGGTGCCGGAAATGCGCAGGCCTATACCGACATCGCGCAGGGTTTGCTGGTAGGTTTGCGGCACAGCCGTATTGCCCCATACCTGCCCTTGGTCATAAAACACCGCCGCGCCCATATGAAACAGCGAAAACCATTCTTTTTCGCCAAAATAGCGCTGCTCAATGGTTAACAGCCGCAAATGTTCGCCGGCTATAAAGCGGGCGGGATAACCGCGCAAACCGGTATCGCCACCCAGTTCCAGTGGTGTATCGGCAAACAGGTTTTGGCCATATACCTCGCTCGCCATGACATAAAATTGCCCGCGCGAAAAATTTTGCCAGTGGTAGGCAAGTGCGGCCGATGTCAGGGATTGTGTCGCGCCATTGTGATTGTAAAAGCCGGAACTTGCCCACTGGCTGGTCAAGAGTTGGGTGGGCGATAGCTGAAATGCTTTGGTGTAGTCCAGCGCAAGCAGAGTCGCATTATCCAGCGCTGGGGTTGATGAATGTACCTGTCCCAAACGCCAGCGAAATTGTGAACCGAGGTTGATATCTTCAATGCGATTAATTTGTTGAACATTACTCGCCTCAATAAACCGGTCGTGCAAATAGGAATATTCCAGCCACAGGATTTGGTAGTCGCGGTCATAGGGCAGGGTGAAACTGGGGGCGATATTGGGGGCGATATTGGGGGTGTTATAGGGGTCGTTATCGACATTCGGATTAGGGTCGGTATTAGGAGTGTCTTGCAGCGGCACCGGGTAAAAATGTGCGCTGACATCATCAAACCCTATGCTCAGGCGATGGGTTCTGTCGTCGTTGGAGCCATCCAGTTTTACGCCATAAAATAACGAGTAAAACCGATTGTCGTGGCCAAAGCGCCAAGCCTCTTCTCCGGCGTCAAACAGGCTGTCTTCGCGCACATAATTTTCATAATCCACCCCGGCAGACCAAGGGGTGCGAATAGAGCGAAACGGATTGCTGAAATGAAATTCCTGCGCCTGGCCATCGCTATTATCTGAATAGGCAAAGGACAATTGTTTTTGGTTGGCAAAATTCGGATCGCGGTAGGCGATGGTATCGCTGGTGCGCTCAGTGGTGGAGTCGTGCTCTATTTTTACGCTTTTCCCCAAGCCTAAAAAATTGGAGTCGTAAAGTCCGTAGCCATAATGGGTGCTGCCACCGGCTGTGGAGTAGGTCAGTTTGGGAACAAGCGTCCAGACCTCACGCACATCCACAACCACTTTGGTGGTGTCTGGTGGGGTGGCGTTTGCGGGTGATGCGGTGCTGTTGCTGTCGGTTTGTGCGGCGGTGCTGGTCACCTTGGCCGAGGCAAAATAGCGCCGCTCGCGCAAGCGTCGCTCGCTTTCGGCGAGTAAATGCTTGTCGGCAGGTTCGCCCTGCTTAAAGGTGAGGTCCTTTTTTATAACCTTGGGTTTGGTGTTGATGTGCAGGCGATTCACCAAACGAAACAGTGCATTATTTTCGTCGGGGTTGGATTCATCGAACACGGGATGCACCCGAATAACCACTTCCTCTATCACCGGTGGCGGCGCGCTCGTCGCACTCGAATGATGTTTTTTATGCTCATTGCCCCAGGCCTGGCTGCAGATGAGTACCCCACTGCACAACACAATTCCCACGTCGCGATAGAACATGATTTGCCTCTCTCGTGGCATCAATGGCATGGCTGAAGCAACCCGGCAGTGCATGGTCAAATAAAGGGTTATTTCATGCGGGTGACAATAGGTTCCTCAACTTAAGGGACGCTTAAGACAAACGCCGTGTTAGTCGGTTGTTGGCGATAGGGATGTTGTTGTTTTGCTATTTTTTATCTTTTTTTGCACCTTAATTTTCCCTTAAGTTTTCGTACTTATTCTGCACCCTGAGAACTCCCAAATCCGAGGGTGTAGTAATGAAAGAGCTGTCACTGAACCTGCAATCTGCAACCCCTGAAACCACGGCAACCCCTTGGCATATGCCGCGTTTGCCGCGCATCAGTATTCCCCGTTTTGGTTTGCACACACCCGGCTCGCCCGAGCGGGCGGCAGTAGAGGCTTATATTCATGACCGCTTTGCCGGTGTGCATCACGCAGAGGTCACCCATTTCCTGCCTAACATTATCAGCTTGCGCTGCGGTGGCGATTATTCTGCCGCCGTGGGCCTGGCGCCTGCCGGTAACGGCAAAGTATTTGCTGAACAGTATTTGGATGCACCTGTTGAAACGGTTATTAGTGAAAAACTCGGCTTGCAAGTTGCGCGCGATCAAATAGTAGAGATTGGCAATCTGGTCTCCACCTGGAAAGGCAGCAGCTTGCTGTTGTTTATTGTGATTGGCGAAGTCATGGAGCGCTTGGGTTATCACTACGTGATGTTTACCGGCACTCGCGAAGTGAAAGCCCTGCTTGCGCGCTTACGCTATTCCCCGGTTGTGCTTGCGGATGCGGACCCCGCACGTTTACCCGATGGTGGCGCCAGTTGGGGCACTTATTACGCCAACAATCCTCAAGTCATGTTTGGCGATAACCGCCCCGCGATGGAAGCGGCGCGCAAAAACCCAATGTATCGCGCCACAGTCGCGGCGATCAGTCGTCCCATTGAAAAAATCTGCGCCGGTTTTCGCGCGGTTAACCAGGACGCGCTAGCCAAAGTAGTGGAGCAATCTCATGAATAATATTCTTGCCGCCATCTACGCTCATGCCAGTGATACACCAGAAAAAATAGCCTTGACCGGTGCCACCACACAGCTGACCTATGCGCAACTTGCCGCGCAGATTGATTCACTCAGCGAGTGGTTTATCGCCCAACAGATTGGCCGTGCCGGTTTGTGGGGTGAGAATGGCATTGAGTGGATTGTGGCGGATCTCGCCGCCTGGAAAGCAAAAATAACGCTGGTGCCGCTACCGCGCTTTTTCTCTGCCGCGCAATTGCAGCATGTGTTGTCCGAGGCGCAGTTATCCTGCTTGTTAGTCTGCGGTGATATGGCCTCTGTCGCTGCCGTTAGCGCGCGCACCGCGTCGCCCATCGCTGGCATTTACCTTGATCAATTAGCTCTATCGACAACCGCAACGACAACTACAACTACCGACAGAAACGATAAGGCCATCGAAGGTATTGCCAAAATTACTTTCACTTCCGGCACTACCGGCACACCCAAAGGCGTGTGCCTGTCTACCGCCGCACTGGAAAATGTGACCCTGGCATTGGCGGAACGTATTTATGCCACACCCGGTACAGAACAAACCGTGCAACGCCATTTGACGTTATTGCCACTGAGCACGCTGTTGGAAAATATTGCCGGTGTCTATGTGCCCTTGTATCTGGGTAAAAATATTGTGGTATTACCCGGCGTCGCGCTTGGGTTTAGTGGGAGTTCGCAGTTATCCCTGCCCACATTGTTGCAGCAGTTACACGCACATCAACCCAATAGTGTGATTCTGTTACCGCAAATTTTGCAGGGTTTTGTCGCTGCTAGTTTGCAAGGGTTTAGGTTGCCGGGTTCGCTGGCCTTTGTGGCTGTGGGCGGTGCAAAAACCTCGGCGAATTTAATTGCCCAGGCGCGTGCATGCGGCATTCCTGTGTACGAAGGTTATGGCCTTTCCGAGTGCGCATCCGTGGTGAGTTTGAATGCGCCGGTTGCCGACAAAATGGGCAGTGTGGGCAAACCCTTATCCCATGTGCAAGTGCGTATCGACCAGGGTGTTATTTTTACCCGTGGCAATGCGTTTAGCGGTTATCTGAATGCGGAAGGGAAAAGCCTGCAAGGCAATATCGACTTGCAAGCCAACGCAGAATGGGTAAATACCGGTGACTTGGGTTATCTGGATGATGACGGATTTTTATTTATCACCGGCCGTGAAAAAAACCTGTTGATCAGCAGCTTCGGGCGCAATATTTCCCCTGAATGGATTGAAGCCGAACTGGGCTTGAATCGCACCATTGCCCAGGTCATGGTGATGGGCGATGCCCAACCCTTTTGCAGTGCGATTATTGTGCCTTATCCCCATGTGACGGCAGAGCAGATTCGCAGTGATATTTCCCGCGTGAATAAAACCTTGCCGGATTATGCGCAAGTCAAAAAATTTATTATCGCGCGCGAACCATTTACCGCCGCCAACCAATTGTTAACCGATAACGGTCGCTTGCGTCGCCTGGCGATCAGTATTGCTTACGCGGAATCCATTGATGCGATTTACGCCACAGCAGATTATCCCGCGACTATTTCTTCCCGTGAAACAGGCAGCCCGGCTGCAGGAGTTGTTTATGACATTCTTTGATCGTTTACAAACCGAAACCCAACACCAACGCAATTATTTACTGAGTGCGCCTATTATCCAGCGCTGCATTGGCCAGGGTAAATTCAGTTTGCAAGAGTACATCGCCTTTTTGACGGAAGCATTTCATCACGTAAAGCACACAGTGCCACTGTTGATGGCCGTGGGCAGTCGCTTGCCAGCGGAAAAAGAAAATTATCGCGAGGCAATTGCGGAATACATTGAAGAAGAATTGGGCCATCAGGAATGGATTTTAAATGACATTGCCGCCTGCGGTATCGACAAAGACACCGTGCGCCATGGCCGGCCAAATGCAGCGACAGAATTAATGGTGGCCTACGCCTATGACACCGTCATGCGCAATAACCCTATGGCATTTTTTGGCATGGTGTTTGTGCTGGAAGGCACCAGTATCAACCTGGCGTCACAGGCGGCGGATATTATCCAACAGCATTTGGGATTGCCGAATAAAGCCTTTTCCTACCTGCGTTCACACGGCAGCCTGGATCAGGAACATATGGTGTTTTTTGCCAAATTAATGAATGGTTTGGTAGAGCAAAAAGACATGGATGACATTGTGCATGCAGCAAAAATGTTTTTCACCTTGTACGGCAATATCTTCCGTTCGATTGAACAAACAGCGATTGCCCAAGCAGCCTGATCAGGAGCGCAGTCTATGAACATTCGTGGCAAAACCATTTTATTAACCGGTGCCACCGGGGGCATAGGCCAAGCCATTGCCCATCGTCTGGCGAGTGAAGGTGCGGTATTGATTTTGGTGGGGCGCTCGGTAACAAGTTTGCAGCAATTAGCCGCCAACCTGGATTTGCATCGCACGAAAGGTTTTGTGCTGGAGGCGGATATTGCAACCCATGCGGGGCGCGAAAAAATTCGCACGGCATTAATCGCCTTGTCGCAGCCAGTGGATGCCTTAATCAATTGCGCTGGCATCAGTTTGTTTGGTTTGCTGCCAGATAATGAACCGGAAGCGATTGAAAATGTGATTGCCACCAATGTTACTGCTACAGTGTTATTAACACGCTTGGTGTTGCCCTATTTGCATCGCCAGCAGGGGCGCATCATTACCATTGGTTCCAGTTTTGGCGGTTTGGGTTACCCCGGTTTTGCAGTCTATTGCGCCACCAAATTTGCATTGCGCGGTTTTAGTGAAGCATTGCGCCGCGAACTGCAAGCGGATGAATCGGCAACCGGTAATGTACAAGTGGCCTACCTTGCGCCGCGCGCCACCCAAACCGCCATTAATAGCGATGCGGTATGTGCCATGAATCGCGAATTGGGCAATGCTATGGATGAGCCGGAAGTGGTGGCATTTGCGGTGGAAAAAATGTTGCGTGCAACACAAATGCGCGATCGCAACATCGGCTGGCCTGAGCGATTATTTTTGCGCATTAACAGTATTTTTCCCGGCATTATCGACGGCGCCTTACGCAAACAGTTACCCATTATCCGTCGCTATGCAAAAGCGAATTCTCACGGCAGTACGGCGGCACTCACAGCCGGGCTTGAAAAAACAACGCAACCCAGTCATTCATAATCGAGGTGGAACCATGAAAACATTACTGATCAAGTTGCTGGCGATAATTACCTTCTGTGTTGGTGCCAGCTTTGCCATGGCCGATGAGGCGAGCGATTTACACGGATTGCAAACCCGTTGGGCCGAGATTAAATACAACACGGCAGCGGCCGAGAAAGAAAAAGCCTTTTTGGCGTTGATTGGCGATGCAGAAAAATTAACGGCTGCACACCAATCGGCGCCTTTTTTAATTTGGGAGGGAATTATTCGCTCCACCTATGCCGGTGTTAAAGGAGGTTTGGGCGCATTGGATCAGGTCAAACAAGCCAAAAAACTCTTTGAGCAATCCATCGCTCTGCAACCGGATGCGCTCAATGGTGCGGCTTACACCAGTCTCGGTTCACTCTATTACCAAGTGCCCGGTTGGCCCGTCGGTTTTGGCGATGACAAAAAAGCCAATGAAATGTTGTTGAAAGGCTTGAGCTATAATCCGGATGGCATAGACTCAAACTACTTTTACGGCGATTACCTGCTCGACCAAAAGCAGTACAAAAAAGCCGTTGTGGCATTGGAAAAAGCTCTTAAGGCTCCAGCGCGCCCGGGGCGTGAATCTGCGGATGCTGGCCGCAGAGCTGAAGCCAGTGCCGCACTGGCCAAAGCGCAAAAACATTAAAGAAGAATATTGGATTGATGACAAACATTCTTACCACGGAACGCTGAATGCAAATATTGTTAGTAGAGGATGACAGTTTACTGGCGGACGGCATTGTCAGTGCGTTAAGGCGCGCTGGCTTTGCCGTTAATTGGCTGGACAATGGCAAAGCGGCGTGTACCTATGTTGTCGCCGAGCCGCCGGATATTTTATTGCTGGATCTCGGCCTGCCCGACATGGATGGGCTTGATGTATTAAAACTGGTGCGACAAAAAAAACTGCACACGCAAGTATTAATCCTCACCGCGCGCGACACCACCACCGATAAGGTGGCGGGGCTGGATTCCGGCGCCGACGATTACCTCACCAAACCCTTTGCCCTGGATGAACTGCTCGCGCGCCTGCGCGTACTTGAGCGGCGTTTGGGCACAGCCTTATCTTCCCTGATCACTATTGCTTCTGTCACCGTCAATACGGCGCAGCATGAAGCGAACGTGGACGGTTCGCCGCTGAGTTTATCGCGCCGTGAATACATGCTGTTAAAAGCGCTGATGGAAAGTGCCGGTGTTATCCAAACCCGTGAAGGATTGGAAGCAAAACTTTATTCCTGGGGCGATGAAGTGGCGAGCAATGCCATTGAAGTGCACATCCATAATTTGCGCAAAAAATTGCCCACTGATTTTATTCGCACCCTGCGTGGCATTGGTTATATGGTGCCCAAACCGTGAAATCCATTCGCCGGTTTCTGGTGATCGTATTGGTAGCTATAGTCACCTTGGCAAATTTTGCGGCAGCGGTGCGCGGTTATCTGGGCAGTATGGATGAAGCGGAGCGCTTGTTTAATCAGCGCATGTTACAGCAAGTGGATTTATTAAATTACACCTTGCCGCTGCGTGCATCGCAAGCGGATGCCGGTGCGGTGATTGATTTTCCGGCGCGCCCCAGCGACATAGAATCCTCGCTGGAATTTCAGTGGGTGCGCAACGACGGCACATTGCTGGCGCGTTCAGCGGCCATGCCTGACACAGTGCTCTGTTCGCTGGAAGAAGGTTTTCGCTATTTTAATTTTAATAATTACCGCTGGCATTTATTGGTGACCGCCAGTGCCGATAAACAGAGTTGGTATATTTTGGCTGAGCGCGATGACCAGCGCTATCGTTTAGCCGAGTCGATGATTTTGCAGGCGGTATACCCCATGGTGCTCGCCATTCCATTAATCGCGTTAATTATTTGGTGGGTTGCTGGTGTAGGCTTGCGGCCTGTGGCCAAACTCGCCACTGAATTGCGCCAGCGCGAAGCAACGGATTTATACCCGATTGAGCAGCAGGATATGCCGATAGAACTGGTGCAACTCACCCAGTCTGCCAATGAATTGCTACGCCGTTTGGATGCCTCTTTCGCGCGTGAAAAACGTTTCTCCGGCGATGCCGCCCACGAACTGCGCACGCCGCTTGCTGCGCTAAAAATACACTGCGAAAACTTATTGCATGAATTGCACCCGGCACCGGAATCCGTTGTGAAATTGCAATTGGGTATTGAGCGCATGAGTTATTTGGTGGAGCAAATTCTGTTGCTCAATCGCACCGCGCCGGATCATTTTATGGGGCAATTTGAACCGGTGAATTTAACCCTGCTGGCCAAACAAGCGGTGGTGGATTACAGCGCACCACTGGCACAAAAAAATCACCAGATTGAATTTAACGGCGATGAATGTTGGGTAATGGGGGATCGCGCGGCGTTGGCAACATTGCTGAATAACCTGCTCGGCAATGCAATTAAATATACTCCGGCCGATGGCATTATTGTGGTGAACACCTGGCAACGCGGTAAGGATGTCGTGCTGGAAGTCATGGATAACGGCCCCGGCATTCCGGTTGCACAGCAAGCGCGGGTGTTTGATCGCTTTTATCGCATGGGCGGCGATCGCCACAACTCACAAACGCCTGGTTGCGGTTTGGGGCTGTCCATTGTGCAACAGGTTGTCGAGTTGCACGCGGCGCACATTGCACTCACACAATCGCGTTTTGATCACGGCCTGTTGGTGATGGTGACCTTTGCCGCCTGCTCACTGCCAGATAGCACAACCACGTTTGAGTCTGCACCTTCCCGAGTGTCTCATCATGAACAAAATCGCTAATTGCCGGATGCGCTGTGTGCTGTTGGTCGCGCTGTTTGCGGTGCAGTCGGTATGGGCCGATGTGCCTACCTTCACCATTGAAATACGCGGGCATTTATTTTATCCCGCACAATTGGTAGTGCCAGCCAATACCAAAATTAAACTCATTGTGATCAATCAGGACCCTACACCGGAAGAGTTTGAAAGTTACGAACTCAATCGCGAAAAAGTGATTATGGGCGGTGCCAAGGCCACTATTTTTATTGGCCCACTCAAGCCGGGTGACTATCCTTTTTTCGGCGAATTTAATCCCAAAACGGCGCAGGGTTTAATCCGGGTGGAGAACTGAGATGGTCGATGCCGTATTGTTAGTTCTGCGTGAGGTGTTGGAGGCCGCGCTGATGTTTAGCCTGCTGCTCGCCCTTAGTCGCCAGCAACACCTGGGCAGCGGTTGGTGGTTGTGGGCGCTGCTCATGGGCGTTGCCGGTTCCTGGCTGTTGGCACACTACGCTTACGCTATTGCAGATGCGCTGGACGGCACAGGGCAGGAATTATTAAATGCCTTTTTGTATGCAATGGTCGCGCTGTGTTTTGTGGTGCTGGCGCTATTGCTTATGCCCTTATTGTGGCGACCGGGCAACTCGTCGCACCACCTTGGTTTGTCGTTTTTATTTATCGTTATTGTCAGTTTTTCATTGATGCGTGAGGTGTCGGAAATCTGGATTTATCTCTCCAGTTTTGCCCCTCATTCCGATGCGCTGTCATCGGCGCTGATTGGTGCAGTTATTGGTACAGGTATAGGTTTGAGTTTGGGGGCAATCCTGTATTACGTGTTGGTATTTATGCGTCCGGTTTTTTTTCTGCCTGTTTTTTTGCTGATCGCCGCGCTCTTGGCTGGCGGTTTATCCATGCAAATTGCCAAACAATTATTGCAAATCGGTATGTTGGATTCAGCGGAGCCTTTGTGGGATAGCAGTTTTATTGCCAATGAACAAAGTTGGTTTGGGGAATTGCTCTACGCCTTACTCGGCTACGATGCGCAGCCAACGCCCATACAAATTTTATTTTACCTTGTCGCCATCGTGCCCATTTTGTTCGCGTTGATCTGGTCAGCATGGCGCTTGCGAGGAAAGGTTAATGCCTAGGTTTCGTGTCCTGATGACTGCTGCTTGTATTGCGCTTGGTGCGGCGCCGGTTTATGCCGACATCAGCCGCGTTTATCAGCCCTATGTTGAGCAGGGCGAGCGCGAGTTGGAGTACGGCGCCAGCCTGCGCGATGTGGGTGGCGAAAATATTTTATTAAACCGTGTCGGTGTCGGTTATGCCTGGAACGATAAGATTTTCACTGAGGTTTATTTGCTCACCGAATCCATCAGCCACGAGGGCGATGAAATTCGCGGCTACGAAGCGGAATTGAAATGGCAAATTACCGAGCAGGGCGAATACTGGGCCGACTGGGGCTTATTGGTGGAGGCTGGCGGTGCGCGGGATATTGATCGTCGCGAGCTGGCCGTTGGTGTGCTTTGGGCGAAAGAGTTGGGCAATCGCTGGGTCGCTACCGCCAATGGCTTTGTGGAATATGAATACGGCGATGATGTTGTCGATGAACTGGAAACTGCACTGCGCGCCCAGTTTCGCTACCGCTATTCGGCGGCGCTGGAACCTGCGCTGGAGCTTTATCTGGACGATCAGGATTGGGCGGTCGGCCCGGCGGTCATGGGAATCCAAAAACTCGGTGGGCGCAAACAGTTGCGCTGGGAGCTGGGCCTATTGTTTGGTTTGGATGCCGAAACCCCGGATACCAGCTTGCGCTTTGGGCTTGAATTTGAATTCTAGAAGTTGATTTAATTTTTCAAATAAGAATTGTTATTATTTGTATTGATAATAATTCTCATCTTTGAGTATGATGGGCGCCTGAATTAATGGCCTGCCAGGGTGGCAGGTGTTTTAGGAGCCTGACATGAAAACCCTGCTGCGTATTGCCCTGCCTTTTCTCTACCTGTGTGTGCTGGGTGCGCCTGTGGTGCACGCCCACACTCCCTTTATTGCCCCTGTCGCATTTGAACCGGCACATCAAGGGTGGATTAGCTTGGATGCCGGTTTTGCCGAAACTTTTTTTCATTCCGATGTCGCCTTCGATAAAGGTCACTTCCAGGTATTGACCCCGGCGGGCACTTGGGTGGCACCTGCACGTGTAGAGCAATTCACCAGTCGTAGTGTGCTGGAGTATCAAGCGCAGCAAGAAGGCACCTACAGGTTCACTACTGGCACTCGTTTGGGCGCGGTGTTTCGCATGTACGAGATCAATGGCGAACGCAAACATACTCGCGACCCCAAAGAAGTATTACCCAAAGGGCACAAGCTGCTCGATCACTACCAATCCGTTACGCTGGCCGAAACCTACGTCACGCTGAAAGCACCAACTACGGCGGCGTTCAAACCCTATAACAAAGGCCTGGAGTTGGTGCCCATCACTCACCCCAATGATTTGTACGCGGGTGAACCGTTTGAATTTTCTGTATTGCTGGACGGCAACCCCCTCGTTGAACAGCCAGTGAGTATTTTTAGCGCGCAGGACGCCACCCAACAGCAACAACCGGTGCTGACTGCCACAACAGATCGCCAGGGCAAGGCCAGCATTACCTTGAACTCGCCTGGCGTTTATTTGCTGCACCTGCGCAAAAGTGCCCCTGCACCCAAAGGGGCTGAAGCGCCTCATTACGGTTATATCTACACCCTGAGTTTTGCCGTGCAGCCTGAGTTGTAATTACATTGTTCTGTGTTTTTTTTCTCTCTTCATATCAGTCTCGGATTTCTATTATGTATAAAAAGTACAGTCTCCTGCTCGTGACCTTATTGGTATTGGCCGGTTGCCAATCGGTGCCTAAACCAGAGCCTCAGGTGGCGCAGCACCAGCGCGATCACGGTGCCAGTGCGGCCCATCGTCAGGCGTTTATCAAGGACTATGATCGCAATGGCGATGGTGTTGTCACGCGTGAGGAGTTTGATCAGGCGCGTGCAGCGCATTTGCGCGCGATGGATAGCAATCAGGATCAACGTGTAGATGAAACCGAATATGTGCAGGAGTTTGTGGCGCGTATGACCGACGAACAAAAAGAGCACAAAACCAAACAACTGAAACAGGCCCATGTTCGTTTCGGGGTGTTGGATCGCGACAAGGATGGCGATTTGACGGTGCAGGAATTTGCTTTGTCCGGTGCGCGTATTTTTGCCGGGTGGGATCTCAATCAGGATGGTGTTGTCGATGCACAAGACCCCTTGCCAACACCATAGTGCCAATCGTTTAACACGCAAATACTAAAAATCAAAACTCTTCAAAGAGTGTGCCTTGTTAGCCAAAAAAATACCTGCATTGCGCCCTGAAAAAAAACGGTGCGGTGCCTAAAAAAATGATGTTGTTTTGGTTAATGAGGCAGATATGAAACAGTGGTTTTCCTGTAAGTTCCCCTATGGGTTTAGTCGCAATACCCTGTTGATGACTGGTGTATTTATTGCCAGCGCCCAGGTGTGTGCAGCAGACACGGCAGCACAGAGCGGTGAACCCAAAAAGAAATTGGGGAAAGTGGTTGTGACCGCGCAAGCGGAAAAAGAGTCGTCGCACCCTTCAAGTAAGTTGGTAACCCGCGAGATCCTGGATGATCAGCAGGTGACGGATATGGATGATCTGGTGCGCTATATTCCCGGCGTGAGTGTGAGTGACATTGGTCGTTTTGGTGCAACGGGTTTTTCTATTCGCGGCCTCGATGGTGATCGTGTTGCCATGACTGTAGATGGTTTGGCAATGGGAGAAACGCTCGATCCCCTCAGTTATCAAGCCTATGATTTTTTTCGCTCCACACGCGGTGGTTTGGATATCGACGCGCTGAAATCGGTGGAAATTATTAAGGGTGCAGATTCCATTGCCTCAGGCAGCGGAGGTTTGTCGGGTGCGGTGATGTTTGTAACCAAAGATCCGGCAGATTATTTGGCAGCGCAAGGCGATGATACTTTTCTCAGCGTAAAAACCGGTTATGCCAGTGAAAATGATGAAGCATTACTCAGCGCGACGCTGGCCAATCGCACCGGTGCCTGGGAGAGCTTGTTGGTACTGACCCAGCGCCAGAGCAATGAAGTGGATGTGCAAGGCAAGGGTGAAAATATTACCGGTGGTGCGCGGGAAATTGCGGACCCGCTTGATGCGGAATCCACCAACGGATTATTCAAATTGTATTTCCACGCAAGCCCATCCCATCGTCTAGGCATTGTTGCAGAACACTATCGCGCTAACTCACAACTCGACAATTTATCGCGTGTGGATGCTAGCTATCTCACGCGCACAACCGATGATGACAATGAACGCGACCGCATTGGTGTGAATTACCAATGGCTTGCCGAGTCGCGCTGGTTTGATACATTTAATTGGCATTACGACTATCAAAATACCTACAACAGCGGCTATACCCTGATGCTATTTAAATCGGCGACCTGCCCGCAAGCGGTATCGCCCTGCTACCGCTCGGAAGATCGCTATTACGAGCAGGATTCCCATTCCACCCGCGTCAAATTCAGTAAAAATATTGTCAGCGCAGGACTTGAACAGGAATTGATTTACGGTGCGGGTGCGGAAGTGCGCGATGTCAGTTATGCATCGATCGATACGCGCTACCTTGGCGAGAGCGATACTGTATCACTGGTAGAAGTTGATCCGGATTTTGTGCCAGAAACCTCCGTCACACATTGGCATGCTTATGTGCGCGATCAATTATCACCGCGCCATTCTGCCTGGACATTTACCCTCGGTGCGCGCGCTGATAATTATCAATATTCGCCAACACTGGGCGCGCAATATCAGGATGTATCGGCAACCGTTGGCGATGTGAGTTTTACCCAAGCCACCTGGCAATTGGGTGCTGATTATCAGTTCAATTCACAGCAGCATGCGGGTATACATCTGGGCACCGGTTTTCGCGCGCCGTCTACCGAAAATCTTTATTACGCCACAGTGACCAGCGTTGCAACGGATGTTGCTGCGGGGCAAGAAGTCGTGTTATGGGATTCAGTCGCCAACCCGGATTTGGACGCAGAAGAAAGCCTGAATAAAGAATTGCGTTACGGTTTTAGCAATCAATTCCTGCAAGTGAATGTGGCAATTTTTCACGATGACTACAGCAATTTTATTGAAACCCAAACGCTCACGCGCTTAAACGACACTGTGTTTCAAACCTGTAGTCGCGGCACTTGCACCACCACAACAGGCGATACCTACACCATGCCGGTTAACACTGGTGAAGTGGTCGTAAAAGGTTTTGAAATAGACGGGCAGTGGAATCTGGATCGCAATATCGCCCTGCGTTTTGCTTACTCCTATAACGACGGCGAAAAGAAAAATGGTGATCCATTGCTGAGCATTGTGCCGCACTCGGGTGTTATTGGTGTTGAGTATCAGCCGGATGATCGCCGCTGGGCCGCGAGTTTGACTATGACGCGCACAGGCAGCAAAGAGGCTGAGGACGTTGTAGTCACCGCCGCAAATGGTACACAAACACAAGGTGCCCCATTTTTAACCGATGCCTTCACGCTGTTTGATTTGCAAGGTCGCTATCAGCTAACACCTGCGCTCAAAGTGACGCTGGGCTTATACAACATTACCGACGAACAATATTGGCGCTGGCAGCGCGTGCAATTTGTCACCGAGGGTAGTGGTGGCGCACGCGGTGGTGTGACTGGCGATGGCATTAATCGCTATGCAGAACCCGGGCGCAATCTTAAAGCCAGCCTGAGTTACGCATTTTAATTATCGCTACACATTCGCGGCGCACCGCTCATAAAAAACGGCGGCGCTGCGGATTGTTCAACAGGAAGAGAGGACATTTTTATGGCACAGCAAGCAAACATCGCACTGGTTTTTGGTACGGACACTGGCAATACCCAGGAGGTGGGCGAAAAAATTGCAAAAGCACTGCGCAACTACGGTTATACCGTGGACATGATGAATGTGAATGAAGTGACATCGATCGTGCTGCAACAATATCGCTTTTTGGTGATGGGCATTCCTACCTGGGATTTTGGTGGCATCCAGGAAGATTGGGAAGATTTTGAAGCCGATTTGCAAATGGCTGATTTATCAGAAGCAGTGGTAGCGCTCTACGGGTTGGGTGACCAGCGCGGCTACGGCGATTATTTTGTCGATGCCATGGGGTGGCTCTACGAACGCGTGCAAGCAACCGGTGCGCAGTTGATCGGTCACTGGCCAGCCGATGGCTACAAGGTAGCGGCTTCATTAGCCTTGAATGAAAACAAAACGGAATTTTGTGGACTAGCCATCGATGAAGATCAACAGTTTGAATTAACCGATGGTCGTGTTGCCACCTGGGTCAGCCAAATTGTGGCGGAATACGAACGCTGCGCGCTGGCGTCCTAGGTTTTTAAATTCCACAGGAGAACAGCATGACTAGCACCAAGCATTCCGCAGACGCTCTCGATAACAGCATTTCCGCCCAGCACAAGCAGATGCTTGTGCAAGCGATTCATCGCTGGCGCTATTTGCTGGACGGCGCCCGCCGCGAACTTCACGCGCAGGATTGGCACGCCGCCGTGGATGCTTATCAGGAAGCGCATTCACAAGCAGAATTATTAATTCATATTGCCGACTGTAAAAACTGCGCCATTAAAAACTATGTGCGCACGCTACTCGAATATGGCTACAGCCTATGCCAAACCAACCAATCAGACGCACTGCTACGCTTGCTCGATATCGCCCGACAAACATTGGACTGCTACGCAACCGCCACACTTTCGCAGCAACTGTTAAAACCCTTATTCAGTTTGCTGGATGCCAATAACCAACAGCGAGACCTGTGGATCAACCAATTATTTGTAGAGGACGCCTTGCAGCAGCGAGCGGTTCATTAAGGTAAATGTAAAGTGCAGATAAAATAATTTTTTAAATAAAATGTCGTGCATCAGGTTTTATCCGATTTTTCCGCACGCACTTTCAAAATGTCGGCAAGATTAATTTCAATCCAGTCTGCCAGTGCTTCTACTTTTTCGCTGATTTGTTTGCCCATTGGGGTGAGCAAATATTCCACGTGGGGCGGGACAACCGGGTAGGAGATGCGTTCTATAAAACCGTCGCTCTCCAGTGCTTGTAGTGTTTGTGCCAGCATTTTTTCGCTGATGCCTGTGACCTTGCGGCGCAGTTCGCTGAAGCGGTGGGTGCCTCCGCGCAGGGCGATCAAGAGCAGTACACCCCAGCGGCTGGTGACGTGGTTGAGTATGTCGCGGGAGGGGCATTTGTCGGCCATGACATCGCCGCGCAGCATGGCTTCTTTCAGGCTTTTGGCGGCGGTCGCTTTGCGGAGGGGCTGGTTGGTCATTTCATACTTACCTTTTTGTGCGTACTTACTAAAAGTTAGCTAGGTTGGTATTGTGACGGCTTCTTCCACTGAAAGAAAGGTATTTAATCATGATTGTTGTTACTGGCGCGTCTGGCCAATTGGGCCGTTTGGTTGTGAATGGGTTGTTGAAAAAGGTGGCGGCAAGTGAGATTGCACTGGTGGTGCGTACGCCGGAAAAGGTGGCCGATTTTGCCGCGCTTGGGGTGCAAGTGCGGCAGGCGGATTACGATCAGCCGGAGACCTTGGCTGCCGCCTTCAAAGGGCTGATAAGTTGTTATTAATTTCCGCTAACGAAGTAGGCCGCCGGGTGCCGCAACATCGCGCGGCGATTGAGGCGGCGCAGCAAGCCGATGTTGGGCTGTTGGTGTATACCAGCCTTTTACATGCCGATACATCGCCTTTGCCATTAGCGGATGAACATAAAGAAACCGAGCAATTAATTCGCGCGGCGGCTATTCCGTTTGTGATTTTGCGCAATGGCTGGTACAGCGAAAATTATGTGGCGAGCATTGATTCTGCATTGCAATTGGGCGCGGTGTTTGGCAGCGCGGGCGAGGGGCGAATTGCCTCTGCGGCCTGTGTCGATTATGCCGAGGCTGCTGTTGCGGTACTAACGCAAGAGAATCAGGCAGGACGCATTTATGAATTGGCGGGCGATGAGTCCTACTCTCTGGCTGAGTTCGCGGCAGAAATTGCGCGGCACTCGGGTAAGCACATTGTGTATCACAATTTGCCGGAGGCAGATTATAAAGCGGCGTTGGTTGGTGCCGGGTTGCCGGAAGGGTTGGCGACTGTGTTATCTGAATCTGACGTGGGCGCATCAAAAGGCGGGTTGTTTGATAACAGTCACCAACTCAGCCAATTAATTGGCCGCCCGACCACCTCGTGGAAAGTGTCGGTGGAAAACGCTATTAAGGGTTAATTATTGGTTGTAGGCCATCAATGCGCAGTTTGCGCATTGATGGTGGTATACACCATGATTGTTATGGCGATTTTTTCTGTGCAGCCTTCACTCGGGTTGCAAAATCACTAACGCCCTTTGTGGTACGTTCTACTTTTTGAATGGTGCCGTCTGCATTGAAGTGTAAATATTCGGCAGCACTGTGGCGCTGCTTTTTGTTACAGCTTGAACTCGCATCATTTAACCAGCGGTGATAAAACAAAATCCATTGGCCTTTATATTCCACAATGGAGTGATGGTTATTTGCATTGTTTTCCTCCTCCATTATTACACCTTGATATTTCCATGGCCCCTTGGGTGACGTGGCAGTGTAATAACTCAGCACGCGATTATTTTCCGGCATGGTGAAGTAATAAATGCCGTTGCGTTTAAATATCCAGGGGCCTTCCATTTTGGGTTCATAACCGCCCATATCCATTTTGTAAAAGTCGCCTTTAATACTGCGCATATCATCAGCCATTTCCACGACTTGATAATCGCTATTTACGCCATGGAAATACAAATAGGCTTTACCGTCATCATCAATAAACATACTGGGGTCGTTGGCGTAGGGCGTTTTCCACAAGGGCGCGCCAATCATATCTTTGAACGGGCCTGTGGGTGAGTCACTTTCTGCGATACCAATGCCCATCCATTTGGTGCTTTTTTGCGGATTTACGCGGTCTTTAATACCGGTTCCCGCAGGGAAGACAAAATAATATTTTCCATTTTTATACACAGCATCTGGTGCCCAGGCGTAATTGTCGGCCCAGCGTAGATCCTTGAGTGACAGTATGGCGCCGTGTGCAGTCCAGTTAACTAAATCCGTGGAGGAAAACGCATGCCAATCCTGCATGTGAAAATCTTCCTGGCACTCTTCATCGTGGGAGGTGTAAAGGTACATTTTGCCATCGGCCCAAACGCGGCCTGATGGGTCGGCAGTTTTAATATTGCTACCAAAATTGAGTGGGTTTTGTGCGCAAGCAGCGAGGGAGCCAAGTGATAAGCACAAGGCAGTGACAGTGCGGGTAATGTATTTCATGGTTATTGTTCCAAGCCAGTTGATCTCACTGACCGCGTACCATGCCGATAGGTTGATAGTTATGTGCCGCGTACAAACTGCATAGCAGGCTTGTTATTGTGCAAATAACTATAACAAGGTTTGCGCTTGTTGCCTATGCGCAATAAAAAGGGATTGGTGTTTAGAAGCGCTCTTCGTCACGCAGGGTTAAGACTTCATAGCCAGTGGCGGTGACGGCGATGGTGTGTTCCCACTGTGCGGACAGTTTTTTATCGCGAGTCACGACTGTCCAGCCATCGCGTTTTAATTTCACTTTGGCCTCACCTTGATTGATCATAGGTTCAATAGTGAAGGTCATGCCTTCGCGCAATACCAGGCCGGTATTGGGTTTGCCGTAATGCAGTACCTGTGGGCCTTCGTGCATAGCGCGGCCGATACCGTGACCGCAATATTCGCGTACTACGGTATAACCATTGGCGGAAGCATGTTGTTGAATCGCAAAACCAATATCGCCCAGTGTTGCTCCTGGTTTTACTGCACGAATGCCTTGCCACATAGCTTCATAGGTTTGTGCCACCAGTTTTTTAGCGAGTGGTGATACTTCACCGATCATGTACATTTTGCTGGAGTCGGCAATAAAACCATTTTTTTCCAGGGTGATATCCACATTAATAATATCGCCCGCCTTTAAAAATTGCGTTGCCGATGGCATACCGTGGCAAACAACATCATTAATTGACGTATTTAACGCGTAGGGAAAATCGTATTGACCTTTGCTGGCGGGGCGCGCGTTAAGTGTGTTGATAATAAAATGCTCAACCCAATCATTAATTTCCATGGTGGAAATTCCGGCTTTTATACGCGCATCGAGAAACGCAAACACCGAGGCAAGCAAGCGGCCGGATTCGCGCATCAGCATTAAATCATCAGCACTTTTTAAAAAAACCTTATCCATGATTTTTTTTACCCAGGCTAATGGGTTGATTCATTTCAACGGCGGCGAGTTGCAGTTGTTCACGCAAAATCTCGCTATAAGTGAGGGTGGGATTGGTTTCCGCCAGCATGCCGATTTTTATCCAAAACTCTGCTTGCGAATTAATGGAGCGCACCATAGCGGCACTGGCCTTGCGGATTTCCTCGTGCAGTTCATCACTGATTTTGACAATCCCCATGGTAATCCTCTCAATAGCGGAAATATATGAAACATATATACATCGTATATTGGTGGCGGATGAAGATCAAGGGGGGGCGTTTATACCCTTATCGACCTAAGCGTGAGTGCTATTTGCTGTGCCATTTGTTGGATTAGGCAAAAAATCGCGTGTATCAGGCAAACCGGTTGCGACGCTCTTGAATAATACTAAATGGCATTTGGGCGATGTTTTGTGAATGCCACTGAATTTATCGAGCGTATCTAATTGGTTTGTTTTTAATAACCTGCTGCGAGGTGAGGAGCGACAGTCGGTTTAGTTTTGTTAATCCGCCTTTCTTTATTGCGAGGTCGGTGGGATTATCGGGCTGTGCCACATGCGGTACCTGGATTCCGAACGATAAGCGAAATAAAGCGGAGCCTGTCTATGTCTAATCAGTTTTATCATTTACTTGCGACCTGGCTTCCACTCAAAGATCACGCGAATTGGGTGTTGGGTGCAATTATTCATACGCGCGGATCGGTGTATCGCAAAACCGGCGCACTCATGCTGCTCAGTGATGCCGGACATCAATTAGGCATGTTGAGCGGTGGTTGTATTGAATCCGATTTACTGTTGCAAGCGCGCAAAGTGATTGCTTTGGGAAAATCCCGCCGGGTTATATACGACGCAAGCGACGACAGTAATATCGCCTGGCGCTTGGGAATTGGCTGTGGTGGCGCCGCTGAAATTTTGTTGCATCCCTGTAATCACGCCAATGATTTTTTGCAATTACCTGCCATCTTTTCCTGCTTGCAACAACAGCAAGCCTGTCAGTTTGAATTGCAACTCGATAATGCCTGCGCCAGTTTTACGCCTTGTGCTCGGGCATTTACCCAGCGTCAACACGGTCACGTGTGCGAACGGGAGGGCGCCTCTGAAAATCGCCAATGGTTGAGTAGTTTGATTAATCCACTGCCGCATTTATTGGTGTTGGGCAGTGGCATGGATTTAATTCCCCTGTGCCAATTGGCGTTGGTATTAGGGTGGCGTGTGACGCTGGTGGATCAACGTTTACATGCCGGCAAGCGCGAAAATTTTCCGTCAGGCATTACCGCGCTAAATAGTTCGGTGGCCGAACTGGACAGCAACTTATTGCAGCATGTGGATGGTGTGATTATCGCCCATCACAATCTGGGGCTGGATGCCGCGGCGGTGGCCGCACTGCAAACACGTTCATTGGCGAACCCTTATATCGGTTTGCTCGGCCCGGCTAAACGTAAGGCCGATGTGCTTGCTGCCGCAGGGCTGGATGAAACGCAATTGAATTATCCCATTGCCGGGCCCATGGGGTTGGCCTTGGGCGGCGATTTACCTGAAAGCATTGCTTTATCGGTATTGGCCGAATGCCACGCCAGGATTTTTGGTAGTAACGCACAATCGTTAAATACGCTGAATGCAGTGGGTGACCTTATGCCTGCATTCAATAGAGTTGTCGGTACATCAACCAACAGGTGCGCACATGAATAATATCAATAACCATCCCCAGCGTTTGGATTGCCTGATTTTAGCGGCGGGTAGTGCCAGTCGCTTTGGTGGCTGTAAACAATTGGCCGATTGGCGCGGGCAGCCTTTGCTTGCTGCAACTATTGCCGCAGCTTGTGAACTTGCACCGGAGCGTATTCTGGTGGTGGGTGGTGCATTCTACCCGCAGCTTTTGCAGGCGCTGCCCAGGTTAAATGCACTGGCGAATCGCACAACTTCTATTGAGTTGTTGGAATATCGCGCCTGGAATCTGGGCATGGGAAATTCGCTGGCGTTTTCGATCAAAGAATTACAAAACAGTAATCCGGTGTTGGTTTTGCTCGGTGATCAGCCCTTGGTCAGCGCACAGGATTTACATAATTTATATCACCACTGGTGCGTTAACCCGGAGCGTATTGCCTGTGCCAGTTTTGCCAACACCTCGGGCGTTCCCGCTATTTTCCCCGCGCACTTTAAAGCGCGCTTGTATGAATGTCGCGGTGATCGCGGCGCTAAAAGTGTACTCATGCGTTACAGCAATCAGGTTGTTCCGGTTGCTATGCCATCGGCAGAGTTTGATGTTGATACACCAGCAGACCTTTCCAAGTATTTAAAAAAAGCTATTTAAAAAAAGCAATTTAACCGTTTTGTTAGTCAACTGATTTTTTGCCAAGGAGTTACCCATGATTTCGCTTACGATTAATGGTAAAACCCGCGAGCTGGACAGTGACCCGGATACCCCCTTGCTGTGGGCACTGCGCGACGAATTAAAAATGACCGGCACCAAACTGGGGTGCGGTATGGCACTGTGCGGTGCCTGTACTGTGCATATGAATGGCAGCCCTGTGCGCGCGTGCAGTTTGCCTATTTCGGCGGCCGCCGGCGCAAAAATCGAAACCATTGAGGGTATCGATTCACCTGCATTTCACGCTGTGCAACAAGCCTGGCGCGAATTGGATGTGGTGCAGTGCGGCTATTGCCAGTCGGGGCAAATTATGTCGGCCACCGCGTTGCTGCAAGGCAATAAAAAACCAAGCGATGCACAAATTGATGCCGCTATGTCAGGCAACCTCTGTCGCTGTGCAACCTATCATCGCATTCGCAGCGCCATTCATCGCGCGGCCGATAATTTGGGAGGAAAAGCCTGATGAATTTCCTGAAACGACAAACGATTCACGCGCAACAACACACTGAGCCTTCGGCTTTATCGCGCCGTCATTTTTTACAGGCGGCAGGGTTGGGCGGTGGGTTATTAATTGGCAGTGGTTTTGTGGCGGGCAGCGCACAGGTTTTTGCGGCGGAAAAAACACCTGTGGATGCCAGCGGTGATATCCCTTTTTTTAATGCTTTTGTAAAAATTTCGCCCGACAGCAAAGTGACCATTGTGGTTAAACATCTGGATATGGGGCAGGGCGTTAGCACTGGTTTGACGGCGCTGGTAGCGGAAGAGCTGGATGCAAATTGGGAGCAAATGGCTTGGGAGTTTGCTCCGGCGGATGCAAGCCGCTACAACAATTTATTTTGGGGGCCGGCGCAGGGTACCGGAGGTTCTTCCTCCATCGCCAACTCCTGGATGCAATTGCGCCAAACCGGCGCGGCCGCGCGCGAAATGTTAGTGGCTGCCGCGGCGGCGGAATGGAAAGTGCCCGCTAATGAGATTCAGGTAAAAAACGGTGTTATCTCCCACGGCAAACGCACTAGCACTTTTGGTGCGCTGGCCGCTAAGGCCGCCGTCTTACCTGTGCCGCAAAAACCGACAGTAAAAGATCCAAAAGATTTCACCTTAATCGGCAAAACTATTCCGCGCAAAGACAGCCTTGAGAAAACCAATGGCACCGCGATTTACACGCAAGATATCCAGTTACCCGGCATGCTCACAGCGCTGGTGGTTTATCCGCCGCAATTATTTGGCAAGGTTAAAAAAGTGGATGCTGCCAAAGCCAAAGCATCGCCCGGTGTTGTTGCAGTGGTGGAATTTCCGCGCGGCGTTGCAGTGATTGCCGAGAGTTTTTGGGTCGCGCAAAAAGCCCGCAAATTAGTGCAGGTCGAGTGGGATTTATCCGCCTGCGAAACCCGCAGCAGCGATGAATTATTTAACGCCTGTCACGAAGCGGCCAAGAAGTCTGGCGCCGTTGTAAAAACGGTGGGCGATGCAGTTGCAACACTGGCAAATGCCGAGGGCGTGATTAGCGCTGAATATGAATTGCCCTACCTCACGCACGCGGCCATTGAACCGCTGAATTGCGTGGTGAAAGCGGACAAAGCAAGCTGTGAACTCTGGTATGCCTGCCAAATGCCCACGGTGGATCAGCAACAAGTGGCGGCAGCAGCAGGCATTAAACCCGAGCAAGTCAATATTCACACGCTCTATGCGGGCGGCAGCTTTGGTCGCCGTGCTTGCCCCAGTGATTACGTGGTAGATGCTACGAATATCGCCAAGCAACTTCCCGGGCGCGCCATCAAAATGGTGTGGACACGCGAAGATGAAATTCTCAATGGCCGCTACCGGCCAATGGCGGTTCACCATGTGCGCGGTGCCGTATCGCCCACAGGAAAAGCCATCGCTTGGCAGCATCATGCCGTGGCTCAGGCGATTTTGCGCGGTGGTCCGTTTGAAGCCATGATTCAAGGGCCAGTGGACAGCACGGTTGCGGAAGGCATTGATGATATGCATTACGCCATTCCCAATTTGCAGGTGCAGGCGACGGAGATCCCGATAAAAGTATCAACCCTTTGGTGGCGCTCGGTGGGGCATTCGGGCAATGCGTTTGTGGTGGAAACCTTTATCGACCAGCTTGCCCATGCTGCCAAAAAAGATCCGGTTATTTTCCGCCGCGAATTGCTGGCCAGTGAGCCGCGTGCGCTTGGTGTATTGAATCTGGCGGTGGAAAAAAGCGGTTGGGGCAAGCCCTTGCCCAAGGGGCTTGCGCGCGGCATAGCGGTGCACAAATCCTTTGGTACCTGGGTGGCACAGGTTGCCGAGGTGCGAGTAAACGATAATGGCAGTTTTCGTGTGGAGCGCGTGGTGTGCGCGGTGGATTGTGGTGTCGCCGTCAACCCTGATGTGATCCGCGCGCAAATGGAAGGCGGGATCGGCATGGGGTTAAGTGCTGCGCTTGGCGAAGCCATTACCCTGAAAAAGGGTGTGGTGGAGCAAAGCAATTTTCACAACTACTCACTGCTGCGCATCGACGCCATGCCCAAAGTGGAGGTGCACATTGTTCCTTCGGCTGAAATGCCCTCGGGCGTGGGTGAGCCAGGTTTGCCTCCCATCGCCGGAGCCGTCGCCAACGCCTTGTTTGCCGCGACCGGAAAGCCACGTACGCGTTTGCCTTTGGGGGTAGTTGCATAAGCAACTACCAATCCATTTCCCCTGTCACTACTTTGGCACTAATAACCATGCCTTCATCAGTGGGTAATTCAGGGTAGGCTTTTTTGAGTAAGGTAACCAGTTGTGTGGCATCGGGTTTGTTATGTAACAACTGTTCGTAATGTTGCAAATAGTCGCGGGTAAATACTACGGCTGCATCACCCGGCGGTATTGCCCCCACATAATGGCCGGGAATTACGGTGTTTGGGTTGAGTGCGGCTAGTCTGGTCAGTGCCGCGATCCAGTCTGCGCGCGCTTGGGGTGATTTGCTGTCTGCCGTCCATAAATGGATACCGCTGCTGACGAGTACGCCGCCCAGTGCCGTTTTGGTGGATGGCACCCACAGATAGGCGTTGTGGGTGTTGATCTCTCGTATCTCTATGGTGTGGTTTTCCAAGGTCAGGGTTGTTTTGTCAAAAACCTGCGGGACATAGATTTTAGTGGGAGCCTGCTCACCCAGTATTGGTCCCCAATAGGCCAGCTTGGCGTTTTTGGTTTTTTCAATGTGCGTAACAACCGCACTGCTTGCCAGAATTTCTACCTTTGGAAATGCTGCCACTATGGGTTCAAGGCCAAAATAATAATCCGGGTCACCATTGCTGATATAAATTCGCGTCAGCTTTTTACCGCTAGCGCGAATCAATTCCACCAACGCCTGTCCATCGCCAACGCCGAATTGGGCGTCGACCAAAATAGCCTCCTTTTCTCCTGTGACTAGCGACGATGACACGGGAAAAATGCTTTTGTCTGCCGGGTTGTAGGTGGTGACGTGCAGGTCGCTCGCATTGGCCAAGGCGGTACCAAGGAGTAGGCTGGTAGCGGTAATCATAGCGCTGATCGCGTTTTTCATTCTCTTTACCTTTGCTGATGAGTGGCTTGTTGGTTCATTGATACCCAGTGTAGTATTTCAAAAATCAATCATATAGATGACTTTTTGCAAAATACTGTTTCAAAAATAGAGCAAATAAAATGGATAAACTCACCGCCATGCGTATCTTCACCCGCATAGCGAGCACCGGCAGTTTTAGTGCGACGGCGGAGCAGATGTCGCTGTCACGGGCGATGGTGACTCGCTATATCAGTGAGTTGGAAGACTGGCTAAACCAGCGCTTGTTGCAGCGCACCACACGCAAGGTGACTTTGACAGAAGCGGGCGAGCATTTTTTAGTGCGCTGTGAACAAATCCTGGCATTGACGGAGGAAACGCTGGATGCGGCAGCAACCTTGGGGAGTGAGTTGCGCGGTTCGTTGCGGCTGACTTGCAGTGCATCCTTTGCCTATGCGCAGATGGCAGCTGCCATCGCGGATTTTCAAGCGCTGCATCCCAAGGTTGATATTGATATTAATGTGAGCGATGTCAGTATCAATTTAATAGAGGCGAGAATTGATGTGGCTATCCGCATTAGTAACAACCCTGATCCTCTATTAATAGCGCGCAAGCTGGCAGACTGCGCATCTGTACTGGTTGCATCCCCTGAGTATCTGGCGCGCTATGGTGTGCCCGCCTCGCCCGAGGCGTTGGTGAATCACCGCTGTATGTCACATGCCATTACCGGTAAATACCTGTGGCAATTCACGCGTGCGGATGAGTTTGCCAAGGTGGAAATCCACAGCCATTTTTCTGCAAACGATGCGACTGTGTTGCTGCATGCGGCCATTGCTGGGAATGGAATTAGCCTGCAGCCGCGCTACCTTGCCAAGGATTACATCGAGGCGGGGAAACTGGTGCCGGTATTGGCAGATTGGACCGTGCCTGATTTGGCTATCAATGCACTCTATCCGTCGCGGCAACATTTACCTCTGCGGGTGCGTACATTTCTTGATTTTTTAGTACAGCGCTTTGAGGCAGAGTTTTGGTAACTCTCTGACCCCGCATTTTCGCCTTAATTAGTGTGCGCCATCAGCGGTATCCCCGAGGCAATATCGCTATCCGTTAAACGGGTACGCGCCGTTTCACTTAAATTCTGCAAGTGATTGACCACATCATTCGCCAGCCAACTGACTGCCGGGTCAGGGTCGTTGCGCAAGGGGTCGGCCCAGCGAATATGGCCTTGATTACCTGTAGCGCGCAGTGCGAGCAGTGCATCCAATTTAACGCCAACATTGTCGTCCTGTAGCAGTGGCGCAATCGCAGTAGCGGCACCGGCATAGTGTGTTTTGGCAAGCTCGACCAAGGCTCGTTGGCGCTCCTCGGGGCTTTCGCTGTGCAAGCGCGGAGTCAGGGTATTGATTTGTTTTTCCAGCAAACGATTATCGCCCCGCGCTGACAATACCTGTGCCGCAACCCGCTTCAGTTCCGGATTGCTGTGCTCTTGATAAATCGATTCGAGCGCATAGTCCGGCAACAGGTCGCGATTATCTGTCAGGTCGACCATGCCTTTGCTGGCAATAGCGACATTTTCCTGGCTGGGGTTGCTCGCCAATAAATCATTGATCTTGTCAGGAAAGCTGCGCGGGTCGCGATCCGATTGCGTGCTCAACGCTTTTAATACTTGATTGCTATCAACGACGATTGACGCGTTCGCTTGTGCCTGTTCTGCATCTTGTTGATCGACCGAAGTGGTTGTATTGGCCGCTGTGGAGCTTGCGGCAGGTGTTGCCATTGCCAATGGCGTCGCAGTGGTTGTTATGCCAACGGCATAGGCGTTATTGAGCGCTTGTTCCTGTTGCGCGACCAGCAATTCCAAATCCAGAATTTTATGTTCCAGTGCGGTAATCTGCTGCCGCTGTTGCGCGTCATTACTGCTAATACTGAGCGCACCATAGGTCAGTGCCGCGCCGATAAACGCATAGAGCAGAGCACTTTTTTTTGATGCAATGGTTGTCAATCCTGATGAGCGATTCATTGTGTGCCTCTCATTGTTATTGTTATAGAAGTGACATGATGAAGATTGAAAAAGGGGCAGAAAATCTGCCCCTCCTTTGTTATTACATCCTTGATGTGTTTTTCTGTCCGCTGCAGTTAATGGCTAGCGCCAATTACAAATTGCCATAACCTATGGCGCCGTTGCAGTGCATCCACTCACTGCCGCCATTGCCGCCACCACAAGAACCGTTTTGATAAACGCCAGTGTTGTAGGTTTGCGCTTCCGATTGACGGATGCTGCCATTCACACTGATGTAATCAACTTGCACATCGCGGTTACCGGAATCGTTGAAATATTCTACCAACGAACCGCCAGACAAATTGGTGGTCGCCGTGTAATTGGACATAGTGGTAGAGAGTGTCCAGGTTTGCACGGTAGTGTTGTTCACTTTCAAGCGAATTTGTTCCTGGCCGGTAGTGCCGCGTGCACGCACTACAATCGTTTTGTTACCACCGGATGGTGCAGAGCTGGAACTGCCGCCACCACCGCTGGTGCCTTCACTCACGGTGATGTCAGAGCTGCCGGTGCTTTGATAGCCTTCTGTCGCCAATACCTGGTAGTTGTGATTGCCCAGGTTCAAACCTTTGCTCGCCCAAAAATTAACGTGGTTGGCGAAGGTAATGGTGCCGGAAATATTGCCAAAGCCTTTCTTGGGGTTTCTCACACTGAAGTATTGGTAAAAGGTTTGGTTGCCATCAATTGATGGTTGGTTAACCCGTTGGCAACGACGCACATTATAAGTTGCGCCATCACTTTGGAAGCTGCCGTAGTCAGTGCCACCAGAACAGCTGGCAGGGTTGTAGGAGCCGTAGCTTTCAATGACGTAATACTCAATCAGCGGACTGCGGGTCCATCCATAGAGCGCGAGGTATGAGTTTTGTGAATTGCTGACATTGTAGCTGCCGGAGTAATTAATCACGCGTGTGCTGTTACCCGGGTTCCAACCTTTTCCGCCAACCCAATTGTTGGTGCCGCTGTTCCATTGTGAGGTGTAACGACCGCCCGCTTGTAACGTCATGGTGGCGTTACCGGAATCTTTCCAGAACGAATAATAAAAACCGTTGTGGGTGCCAGTTGAATTGGAGCTGAGTGTTTGTGCATTTGCCACTGTTGCACAGAGTGCAGCGGCGCCAATGAATGCGGTAAAAATATTTTTACCCTTGATATGTAATTTCATTATTAGAATCTCATGCTATTGCCTCTCGACCAATACCGCCTATAGAGGAGGAGGGACTGATGGAAGGTTTATCCTGCGCATTGCGAGCAGGCGTTTATCGGTTGTCATACTGCTTTGCTGTTATTGTTAAATAAAACGACCTGACAAATCCGACGAGCAATTTATAACGATAGCACTATGTTGTTGTCAACAAAACAATAAGCATATTGTCAAAAAAACTATATTGCATTTTCAATATAGCAATATGTTGTTTAAAGGCGTTATTAGTCGATTGTTTTTTTTGAAAAGTTAAATTATCGCTGTGCAATAAAATTTTATGGATGATTATTTTTTAATAAGAGAATTTTTATTTTCGGAGAGAGAAATTGATCGCTTTTGGCGCCATCATTTACCGATGAAATTTTTTTTAGCGTTGATATTTTTTGTTGTTTTTAGACTCAAAAAAAGAATTATTTCCCGATGCGTAATGACGGTATTTTTGTATGGCTAAGTGCGGGAGTCGGTACTGAAAACGTAACCTTTGTTGCGCATGGTGTGTATGGGCAGGCTAATGTCAGTTTCATTTTTTACTTTGGTTCTGAGTCTGCTCAATATGGCATCCAATCGCCGGGTGTCATGCCGCAGGCTGCTGGGTGGCAGGCAGTCACACAAGAGTTCGCGGCTCACCGCATCGCCCTTGTTGGCGATTAATACATCCAGCAATAAGGCTTCGGTCATGGTCAATGCAACCTTGCGCTTATTCGGGCATTGCAGTTGAAGTAATTGACGATCCAATTGCCAAACCGCATCATCGCCCCGGCCTTTATCCTGAAGGCGGCGGTACAGGTGATTGATGGTGACACATAATTCTTTCAGGTTGATGGGTTTTATGAGGTAGGCATCAGCGCCAGCGCTAATCGCTTCCACCCGGTCTTCAACCTGGCCGCGCGCCGTCACCACGATAATACCCAGTTGCAAACCGTAAGTTTCACGCAACTGTGTGGTTGTGGCTATCCCATCGCCATCGGGTAGCCCCAAATCCAGCAATAAAATGTCCCAGTGACTATCCATGAGCGCGCGCTGCATTTCATTGATGCTGCCTACGCTGCGTGCGTAGTAGCTGCTGAAATTCAGGTAATCCACGATTTCAATACGCAAATCGGCATTATCTTCAATGACGAGAATACGAGGAGTTGTCATGCGGGATGCCCCCGGTTATTACAGGTTAGTAGTGGTGCTGGTGTTGTTATTGGGCGTGAGTTGCGCCTATGCCGAACCGTCACCCATATTGCGGCTGGACGATACAAGTGCGCGTATTGCTCTGTTGCCTTATGTGGATTATAGCGTTGAATATGACGCCAACTCTTCTGCCAGTGTAAATGACCTCACAAAAATTGACCATTCTTTTTATAACCAATTGAAGTATTCAAGGAACAATAAAATGTCTTTCGGTTATACGCAGAATGTACACTGGTTTCGTTGGACCATTGACCCGGCATACAGCAAGCGTGCGGAGTGGTGGTTGCAGATAAGCCCAACCTTTTTGGATTCGGCGACGCTCTTTGTTCCGCAGGAAGATGGCACCTATGAGCCGGTGCGGGTAGGGGATCACTGGCCGCTCTCCAAGCGCTCTTACCAGGGCCGGCATTTTCTGGTGCCCATCAACCTCGCTTCGGATAAGTTGCTTACCTACTATTTGCGCGTGCAGACCTCCAGCACTATGACGCTGGGGTTAACCCTGTGGCGCCCGGAGGCCTATGCGGCCACCGTTACCCTGGAAGACACCCTATACGGGGTGATGTTTGGTTTGATTCTGGCGACTGTGCTGGTGAGCATGATCAGTGGTATCTGGTTGCGCCAACCCTTTTATTTTTTGATTTCGGCCTATTTGCTCGCGCTGGCGCTGGCGCACCTGTCGCTCAATGGCTACGACCAATTATGGTTTTACAGGGACCAGCCGCAGTGGTCGGATATCCTCATCGGCTTCAGTTCCTATGCCATTACAGCACTGACACCGGCAATTTGTATTGCCTACCTCGCGCCGCGCCACTATTACCCGCGTATTAATGCTGTATTCGTGATAATGATTGTATTGGCCACGCTGGGTGCTTTGGCCTCTTTGCTGGGTTATCCCAAGCCTGGATGGGTGGCTTATTTGTCGGTACCCATGCTGTTTATCATGATGGGATTGCTGTGTGTGATGTGGCGAATTAAACCAGTTCGCAGTCTGCTCCTGTTGTTATTGTTCTTCCCCAGCTTTTTAATGGTGATGCTGCAATTGGCAAGAAACTATGCGCTGTTGCCAATGAATTTTTGGACCACCCACGCCTGGCCCATCGCCACTATGATCCAAATCCCCTATACCATTTTGTTGGTGATGCTGCACTTGCGCACCCAGGAAAAAGCGTTTCTCAGCGAGCGACAAAAAACCCAATTGCACCGCGATATGCTCAGTGTCATCGCCCATGAATTGCGCACGCCTTTGGCTGTTACCAGTTCGGCGCTGGCCAATATTGAATTGCAAACGCGCGCGACCCATCCACACTTATTGCCGCGTTTTCAGCGGGCGAATTTGGGCTTGGCACGTCTTGGCAGTTTGATTGATCGCGCCGTATTCCAGGAGCGTTCGCTGGAGGATGGTGTCATTCTCGAACCCAGGAATTTGGTTGTGCAGGATTTATTCAATGATGTGGCAGAGCTGTGCCATGTGGATATGCCGCATCAATTGATCATGCAGGTCGCCCCCGATGCCAATGTGCTTTATGCCGATGAACATTGGATAGGGCATGCATTAATTAATTTAGTGGATAATGCGATTAAATATTCACCGCATGGCGGAACGATTTTATTGACAGCAAAACTTTCCGACGATTGCGTGGTCATTAGCGTTATCGATTCAGGTATCGGTGTTCCTACCAATGAAACTGGAAAATTGTTTGATAAATTTTATCGCGCAAAAAACGCACAAGATAATGGCAAGTTAAACGGCATAGGTGTGGGTTTGTTTGTGGTGAAAACGGTTGTGGATGCCCACGGCGGCACTATCGAATATCAACCCAACCCCGGCGGTGGTTCAATATTTAACCTGTATTTCCCGGCGAATGTGTAGCCTTCGGGCTGGTATTTTTTTGCTGAAAGAAATTGCAAGGTTTTGCAAGAAAAGTGCAGTTCCTCTCTCTCTATACTCCCGAGCATGGGTGTAAACCCGGTATCGGGAGAGTCTGCTTGTTAGGCTGTATTATTTTTCGCCTGTTCTCTTCTCGATATATCCCACAACTGTTTATTTTTTCTGGTGTGATATATGAGTGTTCGATTCCTACGTAAAAAAAATACGCTACCCAGCCGCTTGGGGGCTGCTGTGTTAGCGGCTAGCAGTGCTGTTGGTGCGTTTGCTGCTGATGCATGGCAACAGCAGGCTGTGCCAATGGTTGGCGTACAAAATTATTTCATGGAGCGCTGTTTACAATTCGGCGCCGGAGAAAAAGTCGAGTTTAGTTTTACCTCCCAGCATCCGGTGAATTTTGATGTTCACTACCATCCCGACAACGCCATTGTTTTTGTTCTGAAAAAAGAAAACACAAAAGAACTGAGCGATAGCTTTATCAGTAAAGCCGTTGATCATTACTGCTTCACCTGGGCCAACCCGGTAGATGTCGGTAGCGATTGGGATATCCAACTCAAGTATCGCGTCATCACTCAATAATCACAGCCTTTTTCTTTTTCGGGAATTTCTCAGTTATGAGAGCAAACTCTATTCGCAATTTTGCTTCTTTAGTGGTGACGGGCTTTGTGCTTTTCACCACACTGGCTTCCGCCAGTGCATGGGCCTCGCATTTTCGCGGCGGCTCCCTGACCTGGCAGACCAAAGATATCGATGGTAACGGCGGTAAGAACGACGTGGTGTTAACCATCAACACGGCGTGGGGTGGTTTTGATAGTGCGGTTTCGTTTCAAACTTCACCATCATTAACTTTCACCAAAATTGGTTCCAGTGATTATGTATGGGTTAACGGTACCGACTGGTCCAACTCATCCTATGTGCTGCGTACCGAAGTATTTCATGCGCTGAACCTGAATCCTGATGCTACCTACAATGTGGCGTTTGGCAGCAGCGCGCGCATCAGCAATTTGGTGAATAACGCCAACGGTGCGTGGAAAATCCAGACCAGTATTAACATCAAAGACGGCAACCTCGCGCCCAAAATTGATCTGCCGATTATTATGGATGTGCCCAAGCTGCAGACCGATGGTGTGACCGTACTGGCCGATTGGACCTATCAATTAAGTTCGCGTGATCCCAACTCAGACAAGCTACGTTATCGCCTGGCAAACCTCGATGAATTGGGCGGCGGTTCGTCAACCAACCCAACCGGTTTGGCGATTAACCCTAACACTGGTGTTATCACTTGGGTGGGGTCAGGTTCTCGCGCAAACGGCCTCTACAGCGCCGGTATTGTGGCGGAAGATGTGGATGAAAACGGAAAAGTAAAATCCAAAACCCATGTGGATTTGATTTTTAATCTGGTCAATAAAGCACAGGTTACTTTTACCTATCCCACTGGTGTGCCTGAAACACGTAATGTAATTGTCGATAAAGGCAGCAGCTATGCCTTTAGCATTACCGGTAGTGCAATTGACACCCAAAGTCTGGGAACTATTCAGGGCGCCTTGACAGAGCCTACGCCCGATAATTATTTATTTACGCCGGGTGCCATGGGAACAGGTCTGGATCCCGGCAGCTATCCCATTACTTTTGAAGTGCGCGATAGCAATGGCAACAGAAGTAATAATTATCTCGGTATTACGTTTATTGTTCCCGATCCAAATGCTCCGCGTATTCGCAACCTTGAAGCCGATCGTGTGTTCTATAACGGCACTGATCCTGTGCGTGTGGATGCGAACCAGGATGCAATTGTCACCGATGCCAATACCACCGATTTCCAGGGCGGTATGTTGAAGCTGAACGTCACTTTCACCGATGGTCAGCTCGAAGTATTGGGCGTGGATGCGGTGGGTGATGGCACGGGTGAAATCAATCGCGTTGGCAATACCATTTATTACGAAGGGAGTGAAATTGGTACTGTGCACTCCACCCTGAATGGCCAAGGTCGCGCCCTGCAAATTAATTTCACCGGGCCAACCAGTATTGACGCACTGCAAGCCCTGGTGCGTGCCTTGACCTATCGCGATACCTTTGCGTTGCGTGGGGAAGGCGACCGTAACTTGTCGCTCTTTGTTGAAGATCCGACTGGCCTCAGTTCCTCCAACGATTTCTATGTGCATGTCAGCCCGCATCCGGATCGCGGTAATTATTCCGGCGTACCTCTGGAAGCGGCGAATACTATCTCCCTCATTGAAGGCGACTCGATTGCCCTGAGTAACGAGAATATCAGCTACGCTGACCCGGAAGGTGACACCATTACCTTCACTGTCAGCAATGTAACCAATGGCCGTTTTGCGTTTGTCAGTGCGCCAACCGTAGCAATTACCAGCTTTACCCAGGATGACATCAACCTTGGTCGTGTGGCCTTCGTGCACAACGGCAGTGAGGATGCACCGTCTTACGATCTGGTCGCATCGGATGGCACTAATACGACAGCTCCAAGTCCGGGCCAGATTTTCTTCACCAACGTGAATGATAATGCGCCGACCATCAGCAACGCCCCGTCGAACGCGATAATGGAGGGAACAACCTACTCGTATGTTCCCACCGTTGTGGATGCTGACAAGGGCGATACCCACACCTTCACCGTAACCAACCTGCCAAGCTGGGCCACGTTTGACACGGCTACCGGCACGTTGTCCGGCACTCCTACACGCACTCACGTGGCGACCTGGAGCAATATCAGTGTTCGCGTCACCGACAGTGGTGGCCTGACGTCGGTACGCGGCCCATTCAGCATTACCGTGACTGCCGCACCGGATACCGATGGTGATGGTGTACCTGATCATGTTGAAGTTGCTGCGGGCACCGATCCTAATGACCCGGATGATTTCCCGGATACTGATGGCGATGGCGTCCCTGATTATGTCGAAAGCTACATAGATAACACTGATCCCAACGACCCTGATTCTGTGAAAGATACGGATGGCGACGGCGTACCTGATTATGTTGAAGGTCAGGATGGCACTAATCCAACCGACCCCACTTCGTACAAAGACACCGATGGCGATGGTGTGCCTGACTACGTTGAAATCCATATCGACAATACCGACCCGAATGACCCTGACTCCGCAAAAGACACGGACGGCGACGGTGTGCCCGATTATGTTGAGACCGAAATCGACAACACTGATCCAACCGATGACACCTCGGTAAAAGATAGCGATGGCGACGGTGTACCTGACTATGTTGAAGGTCTGGAGGGCACTGACCCCAATGACCCAACCTCAGCCAAAGACTCAGATGGTGATGGTGTACCGGATTACGTAGAAGTGCGTGATGGCACCGATCCTGCTGATCCAACCTCGTTTAAAGACACTGACAATGACGGTGTGCCTGACTATGTTGAAACCGAAGTGGATGGCACAGATCCTACCGATGCGGATTCCACAAAAGATTCGGATGGCGACGGCGTACCGGATTACATCGAACTGCGCGACGGTACTGATCCTGCTGATCCCACCTCGTTTAAAGATACTGACGATGATGGTGTGCCTGATTATGTAGAAGTCCGCGACGGTACTGATCCTGCCGATCCAACTTCGTTTAAAGACACAGATAACGATGGTGTGCCTGACTATGTTGAAGTCGTGGATGGTACTGATCCTGCCGATCCAACTTCATTCAAAGACACAGACAACGACGGTGTGCCTGACTATGTTGAAGTTGTGGATGGTACTAATCCAAATGATCCGACCTCCGCTAAAGACACCGATGGCGACGGCGTGCCTGATTACGTCGAGATCAATGTAGACAACACCGATCCGACTGACGCTGATTCAGCAAAAGACTCAGATGGCGATGGTGTACCCGACTATGTTGAAACAGCCGAAGGCACAGATCCTGCTGATGCGGATTCCACAAAAGATTCTGATGGCGACGGCGTACCGGATTACATCGAGCTGCGCG